>JAYVIV010000019.1:0-58756 GCA_043769985.1 Arcicella sp. | reverse complement strand
TGTAGTTTCAAAAGCCCCCTAACCCCCGATGGGGGAATTACTGCGAAGATATTTCTCTCGGTAATTCCCCCATCGGGGGTTAGGGGGCTACTTTTTTTTATCATAATCAAAAATTACCATTCTTAATTCCTACTTACCGTTCATTTATTTCCTAATTGCCATTTGTAAAAGTCATGATACCTTTCGGACATCAAACAAGGTACTATGTAATAAATAGTAGCCAAGTTGATAAGTTTTAAGTTTTTAAGTAAATAATTTTTAAGTTTCTCTAAATCAATTAGTTATATAAATTTTAAACAACAAAACCATGAATCAGACATTGTATCGCATACCTTCTAAGGCACAATTAGGGGGCGTTGCAGCGGGATTAGCCGAACGTTTCGGAATTGACATAGCCGTGATGAGAATAATTTTAGTTGTAGGTTTAATCTTTACGCATGGTATTTTCTTCTGGATTTATATTATCTTGTGGGCATCATTACCCATACAACACGCTTGGCAGACGGCTTCGGCAGATGCCTCTAATGCTTCAACTTTTAACGAAAAACTAACAAACATGAAAAAAGATTCAAACAAGGTTTGGGGGATTATTCTAATAATCCTCGGTACGATTTTCCTTTTAGACGAATGGATTCCAGATTTTGATTTTGGAAAATTCTGGCCTCTTATCCTGATTGCTGTGGGCGGTTATATCATCTTTCGTGATAAGGATAAAATTGATTATAATAACGATAAAAATAACCTCTAAACGAAACCTCACCCCCAACCCCTATCCTTAATGAGAGGGGAGCATTCGGACGAATATCTCCCCCTCTCATTAAGGAGAGGGGGGCGGGGGGTGAGGTAATACAACATGAACTCAAAAGGTCTCTTCACGGGTGGGATTTTAATCTTACTTGGCATCTTGTTCTTAGGAAAAGAATGGGGTTGGTTTAATATTAATTGGCACGAAATATCTCGTTTGTGGCCTCTCCTACTGATATATCTTGGTCTGATTGCCATTTTAGGTAAAACTAATAGTTCGGCAACTATCATCACAATTGTGCTTTTGTTCGTTGCGATTCCAACGGTTTTAGTGAGGAGTTGTCAGGAAAGAGTGGGTACGGCTTTCAACAAAAATGGGATTCATATTGACATGGATGATGAAAATAACAATGACAACGATGATGAAAATGGTGATGGCGATGATGAAGATAAAAGTTTCAAAGGCTCGAATCAGAAATTAAATTCTCCGATGAATGCAAATATCAAAAGTGCTTCGTTTAATTTTTCGGGTGGGGCAGCTGAATTTGAAATTTCGGGTACTTCAAATGATTTAGTGGAAGCAGATGCAAATCTTACATTCGGTAATATTTCCTTGAAGAAAACGGGCGATTCAACGAATCCAAAGATAGATTTTGCTCTAAGAGGTAAAACAAACAAAATAAATCTTGGGGACGATGATAATGACAATAAAATCAACCTAAAATTAAACCCTACGGTACTTTGGGATATGAATTTTGAGTTTGGAGCGGGTAAAGCTGACTTTGATTTGAGTGAATACAAAGTTAAAAACCTTTCAATTAAAACGGGTCTTACTGAAACTGATGTGAAATTGGGCGACAAAGTTGATAATCTGGAAGTGAAAATCGAATCAGGATTAACAGATATTGAATTTCAAGTTCCTGAATCGGTGGGTTGTCGTATAGACATTGACGGTGGTTTGAATGAAAAAGATTTTGATGGATTTATTCAGAGAAATGGGCATTGGGAAACCCCAAGTTACGACAAATCAACCAAGAAAATCACATTAAATTTTGAAGGTGGATTGCAAAGTTTGAAGGTGCGGAGGTATTAACAAAATTAGACCACGGATGACACTGATTAAACAGATTTACACGGATTTTTAATTTTATCCGTGTAAATCCGTCCAATCTGCGTTATCTGTGGTCTAATCTTGTTAAACACTTTGACACAATTCCACCAAAACTGAATTTGTGCCTTTGGGGTGCAAGAAACATACTAATTTATTATCTGCTCCATTTTTCGGGACTTCATTTAAAAGTATAAATCCTTCGTTTTTTAGCCTTTCCATTTCTGCCAAAATATCTGCCACTTCAAAGGCAATATGATGAATTCCTTCGCCTTTTTTTTCGATAAATTTTGCAATTGGACTTTCTGGATTTGTGGCTTCTAAGAGTTCAATTTTTGTTTGTCCTGTCTGGAAAAATGAAGTCATAACACCCTCAGATTCTACGCCTTCATGCTTGTAAGGTGCTGTGCCTAAGAGTTTTGTGAATAAATCGTTCGAGAATTCTAAGTTTTTTACGGCAATGCCAATGTGTTCTATATGTTGCATTATAATGGGTTTAATTCATTGGAATATAAATATGAAAAGTAGCACCTCTATTCAACTCTCCATCAGCAGTAATCAGTCCATTATGATTATCCACAATCTTTTTCACGATAGCAAGTCCGATACCCGTACCAGTATATTCTTCTCGGCCGTGCAGTCGTTGAAAAATCTCAAATATTTTATCTTTATAACTCGCATCAAATCCAATTCCATTATCACTAATTGAGATATGGTAGTAATGATCATTCTCAATCAATTTATCATTCTTGACTTCAAATCCTTTAATTACTCCGAATTTAATTACAATTATAAGGTCTTCGTTCAGTTTGGCAAATTTTATGGAATTACTTACCAAATTATAAATCAATTGCCTAAACTGAAACGGAATTACATCAGCTTTGTATGAATCTATGGTTTCGATTCGACCATTTTTCCTAATTAAATCATCTTTCAAATCTTCTTCAACTTCTTTAACGATTAACGATAGATCTGTACTTTCAAATTTACGTTCTTGAACCTTCGTTCGTGAATATGCGAGTAAATCATTAATGAGTTGTTGCATTCTTTCCGCTGCCAAACTCATTCTGTTGAGGTAGTTTTTGCCATTTTCAGAAAGGTTTTCATACTCTTTCTCCATAATTCTGGAAGTAAAAGTCTGAATTTTCCGAAGCGGTTCTTGCAAATCGTGACTTGAAACGTATGCGAAAGATTCAAGTTCTTTATTCATTTTCAGAAGTTCTTCATTTTTTTGTTCCAGAATTTTTTCTGCTCCTTTCAATTCAGAAATATCAATGGCAACGCCAATAATTTGAACTACTTTCTGGTCATTGTCTCGCTTGAATGCCGTCAAACGATTCAAAAAAGGAACCCATAGCCCTTTTCGATTTTTAATTTGACATTTAGCCTCAAAAATTTCCCCTGGCATTGATACTTTAATCTTTTCAATAGTTTCCATCATGAAATCATAATCATCAGGGTGAATCACTTTACGCATGAAACCATCTCCAAGAGCCTTCACTTGTTGCCAATTATAACCCGTAAAATCCAAATAAGTGCTATTAAGGAAAAATGGTTTTTTTTCTATAATATCTTGAATATAAACGATATTAGGTGAGATATCGGTAAGGCTACGATTAAAATTCTCACTAATTCTTAACAAATCATTTTTTTGCAACATCAATTCATTAGAAATCAATAATTCATTGGTTCGTTCGGTTACTTGTTTTTCTAATTCCTGAGAAAAACTTTTTTCAGTATGCACATCCGTGAAAGCACTCACCCATTTTATTATCTTATTTTCACTATCAAAAACAGGTTCACCATTGACAGTAAACCATCTATACTCCCCCGCCCTATTTTTGATACGCATATCAAATTTAAAAGCATTGCCTTTTTTAAAATTTTCATCCCATATAGTATTTGAGTGTGCAATGTCGTCTGGATGAACAATTTTTTGCCAAGTTTTTAATTTACCACCAGACTTCATACCTGTGTATTTTTCCCACTTATTAGTCACATATTCTGATTCACCTTTTTCATCCATCACACAAACCATTTGTGGCAACGTTTCAACGAGATAGAT
The DNA here is from genome assembly GCA_043769985.1 of Arcicella sp. Lineage (GTDB taxonomy): Bacteria > Bacteroidota > Bacteroidia > Cytophagales > Spirosomataceae > Arcicella. The sequence goes on along the minus strand of JAYVIV010000019.1, from coordinate 54,839 downwards.
GAAACGTTGTTCGCTTTCTTTTAGGGCAAAGAGTTGCGTTTTTTGTTGATGAATGTTTAACCCCGTACCGATAAAACCAATAAATTCTTCATTTTCATACCTCGGAATTCCTTTCAAATAGAACCATTCATACACTGCTGTTTTTGCATTTTTTATCCTAACTTCAAAACCAAAAGTGGCTTGTTCTAAAATTGATTTTTGAAAACTTCCCATCACGATTACTATGTCCTCGGAATGCACAACTTCTTGCCAAACCTTACCCGTAAATTCTGCATAATGATTTAAGCCGATATATTTCAGAAGTTCGTGATTGGCATATAAAACATTAATTTCTAAATCCGTAATCCAGACCCACATCGGTGCGTTGTCGGCAAGCAATCTAAAACGATTTTCGCTATCTCTAATGGTTTCTTCGGCTATTTTTTGGGCTGTTATATCGGTAGAAGTCGTTAGCACCATTGAAACCTTACCATCAGCATCTATGATAGGGGCAGATTTATTGAGATACCACGTTTTATTTCCATCTGATCTTTTTTGCATTGAAAAGACCATCTCTCCGTATTGTCTTGATTTTAATGTACTGGAAGTAGGCAGGTTTTCTATCTCAAAAAACTCGTTATTTTCATTTTGGACGTAAAAGTCTTGCATGCCCTTTTTCATGAGAATATCATAATATTTGTGCGAAAGCAATTCTTCTATCGTCTCGTATCCAAGCATATTAGCCGCTCTTTCATTTGCAAAAAGTATCTCTTTTTGATCATTATAAAGAAAAATGGAGGCTGGTACATTAGCAAAAGTTAGTTCTAATTGTTCCTTTGTTTGACGAAGAAGTTTTTCATTTTCTTGAACTTTTCGATTCAGTTCTGCTTGTTGCGTGACATCGGTGGCGAGAATAGCGATACTTTCAATTTCACCATTCACATCTCGCTGGGCTTGATAAATAAATGTAAAATAATTCAATTTCCGAATACCATCTTGAACCAACATTATAGGCATATCATAAGCCCTAAAAGGAACTCCAGTTTCATAAACCTGCTTTAAAATTTCTCCAAAGCCTTGTTCGACGATTTCGGGTAAAATTTCTAATAAAGACTTTCCAATCACATCTTTTCCCTTTCCCCAAACCTCTATAATAGCATCGTTTGCAATTTCAACAATATAGTTTTCACCCTTCAAGATTGAAATTAAAGAAGGCGAAGTATAAATCATATTCTTGAAGCGATGCTCGCTTTCGAGTAAACGTTTTTCGGCTAATTTGCTTTCAGTGATATCTTGAATAATACCAGTTATCCTTACCGCTTCATTATCTTTATCGGGCTTAATTTTACCTTTTACACTCAACCATTTATTTGTTCTTGAAGTCCGATACTCATTCGTGTATAATCCATTCTCACCTTCTCTTAATGCTTGTTCCAAAATATTTAAAGCCCTTTCTGCATCATCTGGGTGTATTGCATTTCTATAAACTTCTAAATTAACCTCCGCATCAGGAGAAATTCCAAAAAACTCTTTTGTTTTCTCCGACCAGTTGAGGATACCTCGTTCAGGATAAGAATTAAAATATCCTAAGTTTCCGCCGTCTAAGGCAAATCGTAGTTCTTCTTCACTTTCTTCAATTTTTCGTCGGGTAAGCACTTGGTCTGTAATATCTTGAACAGTTCCGCTCAATTCAGTAATTTTGTTATCTTCGTTGAATACTGATTTGCCTTTCGACAGCAAAATATATTCCTGATTATTAATTGGATTTAAAACGGTGTGTTCCATTTCGTAATTACCATCAGAATCAGGATTCATGGCAGCCAACATGGCATTTCTGGTTTTTTGACGGTCTTTTTCTATTAATCTATGTAAGGCTGTCTCAACATCAATATCTCCATTTTCATCAAAACCAAACCATTCTTTTAAGCGATTATTACACTTAAATATTTGTGTATTTGGATTGAAATTCCAAGTACCTAAATTAGTGGCATCAATCGTAAAATTTAATTTCTTTTCATTTTTTTCTAATTTTTCGAGGGCTTCTACTTTTTTCGTGGTTTCATTGCAAGTAACAAAAACGCCCGCAATTTCGCCAGATTCGTCTTCCACTGGGCTATAACTAAAAGTCCAATAGCCATCCTCCGTGTTGCCATTTCTGCAAAAAGTGAATAAATAGTCTTCATTTAAACTTGCTTCTCCACCTGCCAAAACACCATCAATAATTGGTTTGATGATATGCCAAGTTTCTTGCCAAGATTCCTCCGCTGGTTCTCCTAAAATGTGTGGATGTTTGCCATTGCTTCCCAGACTTGGGCGGTAGGCATCATTATAAAAACATAGTAATTTAGGACCCCAAAATAAGAACATTGGAAACTTAGAATTCAAAATAATGCTTAAAGTTGTACGAAGACTTGGCGACCATGTTTCAATATTTCCTAAGGCTGAATTACTCCAGTCTTTTGCTCGAACAAGCTCGCCCATTTCACCGCCACCCTTCAAAAATTTTATATTTTTATTGTAAATTAGTTCATTCATTATATCAATATCTTAGTTCGTGAATATTAATTTGCAAGTACGATATTTTTTATTGCGTAACACTAAATACGAACAACTACTTACTTATTTATCCCAAGAACATAATCACAAGTTAGTAGGAATGTAAATGTCAAAAGTTGCTCCTACGCCTAATTCGCCACTGGCATTTATAAATCCATTGTGATTTTCAACGATTTTTTTCACAATTGCCAGCCCAATACCCGTACCAGTGTATTCTTCTCTGCCGTGTAATCGTTGAAAGATTTCAAATATTTTTTCTTTATAATCTGACTTAAAACCTATGCCATTATCCGATATTTTGATGTGATAATAACGATGATTCGGCTTCAGACTCTTATGCTCAAATTCTGAACCCACCGAAACATCACAGACTAATTTTATAAGGGGTTGTACATCAGTTTTTGAAAATTTGATTGAATTACTGATAAGGTTATAGATGAGTTGTCTGAACTGGAAAGGAATAATTTTCACTTTTATTAAACGAGATTCGTCCGTTTCAATCATCACATTTTTTTGTTTTATCTCTTCTTTTAAATCATCCTTAATATCCCTGAGAATTATATTTAAATCCGTAGTTTCAAACTTTCTATCGCTTGTTTTGGTACGTGAATATGCCAGCAAATCTTGAATAAGTTGTTGCATTCGTTCACCTGCCAGCATCATTCTTCTCAAATATTCTTTGCCCGAGTCCGATAGATTCTCATGCTCTTTCTCTAAAATACGATTAGAAAAAGTTTGAATTTTTCTAAGAGGCTCTTGCAAATCATGACTTGAAACATAAGCGAACGATTCAAGTTCTTTATTCATTTTTTCAAGTTCTTCATTTTTATGGGTTAAATTATCTTTGGCAACCGATAATTCCTTCGTTCTTTCATTCACTTGCTTTTCTAACTCTTGCGAGAAATTTTTCTCAGCGTTCACATCTGTAAATGAACCGACCCATTTAATAATTCTACTCGTTTGTGGTTCGTAAATAGGTTCACCAGTCACCATAAACCATTTATATTCATCATTCTTACTTTTAAGTCTCACTTCATATCTATAAAGATTTCCCGTTGTTAAACTATTGCTCCAGGCTTGACTAATGCCTTGTAAATCATCTGGATGCACCATTGAAGTCCATTCTGCTTCACCTTGTGACTTTATACCTGTATAATCTTCCCATCTTCCTGAAGCATACTCTGCATTTCCATTTTCGTCAGTCACCCAAACTAAAACAGGTAAAGTCTCTGCTAATGTTCTGAATCTTTCCTCGCTTTCTTCCAAAGCAACCATTTGGATTTTTTGTTGGTGAATGTTCACTGCGGTACCAATGAAACCTGCAAATACATTACCTTCATGACGGATTGCAACACTCAGTAATAGCCATTCAAAAACGCCCGTAGCAACATTTTTTACTCGGCATTCAAAACTAAAAGGCTTTTGTTGGGAAGCTCCATCACTATAATTTTTATAAACAACCGCAATATCGTCAGGATGAACAACTGTTTCCCAAGTTTTATCCGTAAAATCAGAAGAACTAAAAAGGTCTAAATGATTTAGCAAGGCTCTATTGGTGTATAAAACATTTACATCAACATCCATCAACCAAATCCACATGGGTGCTTGATCGGCGAGCAACCGAAATTTTCTTTCGCTTTCTGCAATTTTAATTTCAGCTAATTTTTTTTCCGTAATATCTTGAACTATACCTGTCATACGCTCAGGAATGCCATTTTTATCCCTTTTTATTTTGCCAACAACTTTCAGCCACCTTGTTTTTTCATGGGAAGTGCGATACTCGTTTTCATATAAATCATTTTCGATGTTTTGAAAAGCTTCAAACAAGACTTTTTGATATTTTTCGTAATCATCAGGATGAATCATTTTTTGGTATTCTTTCAAATTCACTTTTGCATTTGGGGCAAAACCAAAAAATTCTTTTGCTTTATCCGACCAATTAAATTCGTCCATTTGGGGATGTGAATCAAAGAAGCCTAAATTCCCCCCTTCCAAGGCAAAACGTAGTTGTTCCTCACTTTCCATTAATTTTTTTTCTGCTTTTTTAAGTTCAGAAATATCACGAGACACTGCCAACAAATTTTTTACGACTCCATCACTATCGGGCAAAGCTGAAACAATTACATCCCACCATTTCAATGTACCTTTGGCAGTCAGTGCGGGTGCTTGAAAATTTACTGTTTGACCTTTTGAAGCCTTCTCAACAGCCTCACGAACCATTTCACTTTCCTTTTTGCCCCACATTGTTTCCCACGCTCGGTCAATAAAAAATTCTTTACTGTCTCCCTCTAAAATACTTACACCATTTTCGTTCATGTAGCTAATTTTTCCATCCGTGTCAATAATTTTCACACAATCAGGACTACTTTCAATTAACTTGGTATTAAACTTAATTTTGTCTTCTTGGATTTTTTTATACTCAACTTCATGTGTAACATCTTGTCCAGTACCGCTAAAACGATAAACCACACCATTTTCATCGAAAACAGCTTTTCCTTTTGCTAAAATAATTCTTTCAATTCCATCAATTGGACTAATGACTGAATGTTGAATTTCGTATTTCCCGTCCGAACCTGGTGTCATCGCCGCAGTCATGGCATCAATCGTTCTCTGTTGGTCACGTTCAGCAATACTATTTATCGCCAAAGGTGCATCAATTTCATACTCGTGTAAGCCGAACCAGTTTCGTAGCTGTTCGTTATAAGTAAATCTGTTTGTTACAGGATTCAAATCCCACGTTCCTAAATCGGTTGCATCAATCGCAAATTTTAATTGATTTTGACTTTCTTGTAAGTTTTTTAAGGCTTTTACTTTACTTGTGGTTTCGACACAACTAACAAAAATCCCTTCAATATTATCAAAATTATCTTTTATAGGGCTGTGGCAAAAAGTCCAATAAACATCTTCTATCTTATTGTTTCTGAAAATTGGCAACAATAAATCCTCACTCAAAGTAGCCTCGCCTCCCATCAAAATATTATCAACCATTGGTTTTACTTCATGCCATATTTCACCCCAAAATTCCTCCGCTACAAATCCTAAATGAGTTGGATGTTTACCATGCTCACCCAAACTCGGGCGATAAGCATCATTATAAAAGCAAACAAGATCAGGTCCCCAGAAGAGAAACATAGGGAATTTGGAATTGAGAATAATACTTAGCGTAGTTCGCAGACTTTGCGACCAAGTTTCTGGACTTCCAACGGGTGTTTCACTCCAGTCTTTTTCTTGGATTAACGCACCCATTTCGCCATTATTGGGCAGAAAACTTATATTTTTTTTAGAGGCTTGAGTTCTCATTTTTAGGTTGTGTTAGATTAAAACAAAAACGTCGATAAAATTACTTTTACCGACATTAAAGATAATGAAAATATTACGTATTCCTATAAATAGCTCAACCCAAACTCCTTTAAAACGTCATCAGGCACACCTTCCCAATTATTCGGACGATTGCCAACGTAGCCCATATCTTTGTGTCCCATTTCAGAAGAATAAAAACCCGTAGCCGTCAAATTTCGCATCAGAGAAAAGAAATTTACTCCCTGTGAAAATTCAGGTTTTGCTTTGTTCGGGTAAGCAATTTCATCCACAATTTCAATCTGTTGTTTTGCAGTAATTGAAACAAAATCCTTTCCAAAAAGCCTAATTGACGTTGAATCTAACCAACGCAAACCTCCACGCATGGGCGTTTTGAATTCAGGTTTATCTTTCACAATAAATTCAATAAACCCCGTCACGCCCGACTGTGAGGCACTTCCAGAAAATTTATCAGCGGGAATAATGATGTCTGAGAGGACAGTAATTGTCTTTAATTCATGTTCGGTTAAAAACTTTTCTGCCATCAATCGGGCATCTCTTTCCGCTTCGTCTTTGGTTCTGCCGTAATTCAATTTTGGCGTATTACCTACGATTTTTGCTTTTGGCTTAGGTTTTGGACCATCCAACATTTCACCCGCCAAAGCATCGGTACTCATCACCGCCATTCCAAGCGACGAAAGCCCAATATTTTTTAAAAAATCTCTTTTTTTCATGGTAAATTGTGGCACACGGATTGAACGGATTAGACACGGATTTTAAAAGGATTTTATTTAAAAAAATATGGGACAAACAGTTTACAAAAAATCTGTGTCCAATCCCAATTCCATTGTGGGTTAATCCGTGTTCCATCAACTCAAAGTGCACCCATTTTCTTTTGTTCTATTATGTAATTTGAAGTACGTGCGGATAGTGCCAAAATTGTCCATGTCGCATTTTTATCCCCTTGTGAAACAAAAGGAGCGGCATCTGCTACAAACAAATTCTTCACATCGTGAGCCTGGCAATTGCTGTTCAAGACCGATGTTTTAGGGTCATTTCCCATGCGGGCAGTGCCAACTTCGTGAATAATTTTGCCAGGTTCTGCCAAGCCGTAGTTGGTTTTGGCATCTGGTTTTTTGCCTAAAGCCTCACCGCCCATTTCATGAATAATTTGCTCGAAAGTATCCTGCATGTGCTTGGCTTGCTTGATTTCATAATCCGACCATTTATAGTTGAATCTAAGGACAGGAATACCAAATTTGTCAACCACATTTGGGTCAATTTCACAGTAATTGTTATAGTCAGGCACAGGTTCGCCACGACCTGCCATGCCGATATATGCACCATAAAAACGACGATAATCTTCCTTTAATGTAGCTCCGTAGCCTCCAGCAGCCTTTTTGATGCCGTCACGGGTTGGATATTTTTCATTAATTCCTTCAATGCCCCACCCAAAACCATAGGCAGGCATTCCCATTCCACCACCGTACTCAATGTGGTAACCCCGTGGGAAATCCAATTTTTTATTATCCAGCCACCACGGCGTATAAACGTGCATCCCTCCTACTCCATCTTCGTTGTAACGTTTTCTATCAAAAAGTGCTGGTACAATGGCTGAACGAGAAGCACCCGTTGAGTCATTAATATATCGCCCCACCACACCACTTGAATTAGCCAATCCATTTGGAAAACGGCTTGATTTTGAATTCAATAGTAAACGAGCCGTTTCACCCGCACTTGCCGCCAAAATAACGGTTTTTCCTCTCACCACTTTCTCGGTCATGGTGACGGTATCCACATAAGAAACACCCGTTGCCAAGCCCGTTGTTGGGTCAGTCAAAACTTCACGAGCCATGGCGTAGGTAATCAATGTCAAATTCCCTGTTTTCATAGCAGGAATCATCAACACCGAAGACGATGAAAAATCGGCATAAGCTAAACACGCTCTACTACACTGACTACAATAAAAACAAGCACCACGGTCTTTATTGATAGCTTTTGTGAGAATCGAAAGCCTTGAGGGTATCGTTGGAATGCCTAATTTCTTGTTATTTTTTTGCAACATCAACTCGTGCAAACGCTGTTTAGGCGGAGGTAAAAATATACCATCGGGTTCATTATGCAAGCCTTCATTTGACCCAAAAATGCCAATCATTTTGTCAATGTAATCGTAATATGGTTTCACGTCGTCATAGCCAATGGGCCAATCGTCGCCTAAACCATCAATAGATTTCCGTTTAAAATCATCAGGACCAAAACGGAGCGAAATCCGTCCCCAGTGGTTTGTTCTTCCGCCTAACATTCTCGACCGAAACCAGTGAAATTCTGTGCCAGGGGCAGTGGTATAAGGCTCACCGTCAATATTCCAACCGCCATAAGCCGCATCAAAATCGCCAAAAGAACGGGTTGAACTTGCTCCTCTTCTTGGAGATTCCCAAGGGGCTTTCATTTGCGTAATATATTTGGGATCGGCAGGGTCAAAATACTGTCCAGCCTCCAAAACGCAGACTTTTGCCCCCGCTTTGGTGAGCTCGTGGGCAGCCATTCCACCACCAGCACCCGAACCAATAATGACGACATCATAGACGGTTGATGAATCTTTTATCTGAAAATCAAACATTGTATTTTAGGTTAAATTAAAGGAAATACTTTTACGGAATGTAATTTAGAAGTAAAAATAAAACTTTTCATTTTTGAATAATTCTGGTTAGATTTTTTACCTAATTCAGTAATATCTCAAAAACCAAATTTCTTAATTTTATTACTCAAATATATCCTTTTTTACCGTAATAATTTTAAATATTTTTGACGAAAAACATAAGAAAAGGGTTATCTCTGGGACTTATCCAAAATAAAATACCTATTTATGAACGTTATTTTTCAAGAATTGGATATTGGGAAAAGAAAGGAGATTTAGCCAAATGAATTACCTTTGAAAAAATATATCAAGATGGACAAATATTTTCATAAACTTTCCTACGGAGCCAATAACATCGTCATTGCCCTTTCAGAAACTGAAGTTGCCAAAATCTACGAGGGTGATACACGCTCGGATATTGGTTCGGAGGCCGAGAAAATGAAGGTTGCCAATGCCATCAACTCATTGGTTGTGAAGTTTTTAAGAATAGATTTCGATGATAACAATCAATGGGAAATGTTAGTAATGGAACGTTTATACCCCTTAGATTTTAGGAGTTTTGAAGTAGAAAAAAGAAAGATGATATTTGAAGTATTTGAAGATGAATTGAAGAAATTACATCAACAAGGATTTGTTCATCGAGACTTAAAACAACCCTCAAATCTCTCGGGTGAACGTTATGATAATATCTTCTTGACTAATCAAGGTTTACGACTAATTGATGTCGGAATTTCAGCTTTAAAAAGCCAAGTTGGAGAAAAACTATTCGGAACTATCTACTATTTGACGCAAATTTTAAAATGCCTAAAAATGCCCTCTAAATAGCTTTCTTGGGCATTTTCTTCTTTGGAGTGATGTCTCTGGCTCTCTGTTTGCCATCTCTTATTGTTTTAGAATTAGCTTTCATTGCCTTAATAATAGTCTCTGGGGACATCATGCAGTTGAAAACAAGGGTTTCAAACATATCATCAAATCTACGATTATTGTACTTAAAACAGAATTCATCAATGTAATTTGGCAAGTATTTCTCACTTACGCTGTGATATTGACCCATTATACCTCTTTTTACGATTGCCCAAAAGGATTCTATACTATTGGTGTTCAGTCCTTTATAGGAATACATCTTGCTATGGTCAATCTTAATATGTTCTATAATGGTGTCAAATTTACTATAAGCCTTAAATTCGTCTGTCATTAGTACACTATCATCCATATCAACGTACTTTTGAACCATAGCCTTAAAATTCTTCCAGTTCGTTTTTAGCATAACTTCGGCAACAACGTCTCCATTTCTCTGTACGATGCCCACAACGGGAATTTTGCTCGTTCCACGACCTCTGGGAGCATTTTCTGTTAATCCGTTCTTCTTGGGAGGGTTTGTGTCAAAGGTAAATCTATTCGATAAATCGTCTAATTTATCCTCTAAATAGTCATTATACTTCATCGCACCTGTATATTTAGCACTTTGAAACTTACGGGGTTTCCCTCCAACATACGTTTCATCCATTTCCACGATACCTTCCAGTTTTATTGCTCCATCACACATGATTTCTCGGACTTGGTGATACATATTCCATGCAGTATCATAAGTTACTCCAATATTCCTTTGAAGTTGCAAAGCAGATATGCCTTTCTTAGCATCTGTAACCAATGCAAAAGAGAATAGCCACGTTCTTAAAGGTAAATTGGTACTATGAAGATAAGTATTGGTAGTAACGGAGAATTTTCTACGACAACTATTGCAATAGTAACGAAAATCAGCGTATCGCTTTGAAGAGTTTGGAGAATGACAATGGCAACAAGTACGGTTTCTGCCCCAACGGACGAACTCAAAATAATCAGTAACCTCTGTTTCAGTAGTGAAGGTGTTAGCAATTTTTACAATGTTCATTAATTAGTATTTTATAGTTGATTAAACTATAAAAATAGAATAAAATTCTTAAATATTGATTATATAAAGGATTTTATTCTTTATGTAATCAATATTTAAGAATTTGTTTAAATTTCAAACTTCAATTTCATAGTATATTTTATAATACTTTCTGCCTGTATTTACATCAACTCCTCTCTCAATCATATCTTTGTTTCCATGAATATAAATATCAAAATTTTTGTCAAGTTTAATTACTCTTTTGAACGACCTTACTTGTTTTTTTAATGCGGTATTAGATATTGTAAAATTTTCAGTTATGACGGTATTGTTTTTACTTTCATACTCATTTTTATACTTATTGAATTGTTCAATGAATTGTGGTTGTTCCATAACTTCATTAGTAAATTCGTCCATATCGAATGAATCTTTTTCTTTAAAAAAATCTAACGACTTGTTAAGAAAACTTACTTGGTCAGCTTTTGATATTTCAAATTGCTGCGGCAATTCCTTTGTTATGAATTTTTTGCAAAGTGATAAAATATCTTGTGTACTATTATAATTATCTTTCCGAGGCGTAAGTTTAAGAAAGTTTTCAAACCAATAAATTGTATCATCTCCTTTATTAACTTTATCTACAACCGAAACAACAAAACCTTTTTCACGAGCCGTATTAAATATTAAACATCCTTTGTCAAGGTTAGATATATTTATTCCCTCATTAATTTCTATTTGAAAATTATCATTGATAGGTCTAACTTTCAGAAAAGTATCTTTATTCTCAGACTTAAATAATCCAATAGCATCAATAGTTTGTCCTTCAAATACACAATCTTTAAAATAAATTACATAAAATTCTCCACCTTTAATTTTAGGGTGCTTACTACAATCATAAAGATGTTTTACAATATTTATAGATTCATCAAAAATAGAGTCAGGGCTTTCAAATATTTTACTTACGTAGAAAAAGACTTCATTCAAGTTTAAATCTGAATTATGGGTAAAATTATAGTATTCTTTTGATTTAAAAGGTTTTACAAAATACGAAATCAATATATCCTTTAACTGTTTATCAAAATGGGTTTCCGTTTTAGAAAACACTATACCATCATCATTAAGTTTATTCCCGACATGGTGAATTACAACAGATGAAATTTCTGATATTAAATAGTTGTTCATTTTTTACGAGTTACAATAAAATAAAAGTCTAAAATATTTCTTAATAAGATTAATATAATGTGTATCATTATTGATATATTAACAGCAAAAAAGGCTTTGCCTTTAACTGTTATTATTGATACAAAAATTGGATAAATAAGATTTGCAATTAAAAGAAGACACTGTATAAGAATTATGTACGCCAATCCGATTATTATTGATTCAAATACAGTTACTGGCTTAGAATAAAGTATTTTATCAGTTAATGAAGTTTTTGCTAATTCAATATTGGGATTATTTACAGTCAATAAAATTGTTAAGGTAGATATTGTAAACCCAATTAGAACACATAGCATTGTTATTAAATTACTGTGAAAAGAAGGGGCATTGTCTTTATAAATGCAGAAATTTGATTTTTCAAATATTAAATATGTTATTATCACAGGAATACCACAATTCCATAAAGCTCCTTTAAGTCCTTTAATTTTAAAAAACTCAAATACCAATAATAAGTATTCTTTCATATTAAAATGAATTAGCAATTTGAGTTAATCCAGTAAATAACTGACTTGAATTTACTTCCCCTGTGTCTTGGTTAATATCGACTGTAACATATTCTATTTTACTCATAAAAGAAGTATCAATAATAATTTCATTTTTATTTTCGTCATTTCCGTAAACCCGAATCTTAGAAATATCATTTTTATTAGTTTTAAAACCATTGAAACAATCAACAATAAACTCTGTTGCTGTTTCTTTTGGCGAAGCAGAAACAATAAGTTTTACATCATGTTTCAGTTGAGTAGTCCTATTTGATAAATTAAGTGCATTACCCCCTAAAATTTTCTTACTTATATATATTTCTGCCATGTTTGCTCTACTCAAATTTTCCAATTCCATTAAGAAATCATTTTTAGGAATTATTAAATGCTTAATACTATAATTCTTAACACTTTTTGTTTCGGTCAAAAGAAGAGAATTGAAATGTGAAATGTAGTTTATTAAATTATTTGTATTAATCCCATTGCCATTACATTCAAGGAACAAGTAAACTTCATCAACCGCTTTATCAATTTTCATTACAAAATGTGTCTTTTCTATATCCCCTTCCCCCTTATTTTTGGGGTTGGCTCTCTCCAGACCTGTTGATTTGTGAAGAACATTGGGTCTAAAATTATCTCTCGAACTCTTAAAAAAACCATTAATTATTATTGCACTATTATTCTCTGGAAATATTGTTGCAGTAGCTAAAAAACAAAATTTATCATCTTTTAGGTCGTAATATCTATCTGTTTTTTTCCTCTTTTTAATGAATTTTATTATTTCATCAATTGAGTCCAATGGTAAATTCACTTCTTTCTTTACTTTTTTACTTTTCCACATTCTTTTAATTAAGGTGCTGAAATACACTTTGCAATCTTTCGTCTTATTCATGGCTTTATTCTGATTTATGGAGTTTATGGTTTCTAACTCCAATGACTAAAATGATTCAAGAACACTAAAATAATTTCTAAAATAAATGATTTCTGCAATTATACACATCATTAAAATTAAAAGGAAATTTATTGCATTTTATTTGCCAAATTAATTGACAATTAAGAAGTTAAGACTTTTCAATTTAATATAAGGCAAAAGAGAACTAATGACAAAATTTGCTAATTTTAGTGTTAATATAGAATTATACTTCAAAAGTAAATTATTTGAAGAAAAGTAGTTGAAAATAAAAAAATGAAGAATTAAAGAGAAAAGTGCCAAATTAGTCCAATTTGATATTTTTAGGCTGATTTAATATTGTCCACAATTAAGTATATAGTTCCAATTTAAACTAATTATCTTTAAGAAGTGCCATAGTTTGACAATCAAGGTACTTTTAAGGTGTTGCATTTTTAAGTACCCCCTTTTATGTAACAACAAATCTAATTTATGCAAGAGATAGAAATAATAGCCCAATTTTGACAACAAATCTAAGTTATTGGAAAAGTTACAAAGAATAAGTAGTATTTTGATAAGGCAATCTAAAAACTGTCTTTAAGTACCATTAGAGGGCATTTTTAGCAGTTTTTAGATTTGCGTCAAATAGTAGATAGTTCCGAAACTATTTACCAAATACCTTGAAGTAGAATTACAAGAATTAGCTGAATTTAAACACTATTTTTTATCCAGATGAAATAAAAAAGGAGTAGCCAAAGCTACTCCTTTTTTGCTGATTATTTGTAAAATTATCAACTCGCCAACTTACTATGCCTATACCCGTAAGAGAAATAAATGACTAAGCCAATCGCTAACCAAATCAAGAAAATCGACCAGTTCAAAATGCCTAATTCTGTCATTAAATAGAGATTCGTCAAGATTCCTAATACTGGTAAAATAGAGAATTTATGTTGATACGCCAACACTGCTAACGTTGCCCAAACCAACCAAAACACTACCACAAGTGGTTTTTCAGATATTTGAGAGATGAAAAGACTCTGTGAAATGACGTAACCCAAAGCAATAATCAACAATCCCCCTACTAAATATTGACCATTCAAATAAGGAATTTTAAACTTTGCATCTTTCGATAAACCTTTATAATCTAAATACAAAACCCCTCCGCAAACCACGATAAACGCAAAGAAAGTTCCCACACTCGTTAAATCTGCCACAAAACCCATATCCAAAAACATTGAAGGAATTGCTACCAAAAAACCCGTAACAATCGTTGAAAAACTTGGCGTTTTGAATTTTGGATGAATCTTAGAAAAACGTTTCCAAAGCAATCCATCACGGCTCATCGACATCCAAATTCTGGGTTGTCCCATCTGATACACCAACAAAGCACTCGTAATGGCAACCACCGCAGAAACCGAAATCACACCCGCCACAAAGTCAAGACCCACTTTCTGGAAAACATACGCCAAAGGGTCATCTACTTTTAGTTCGGTGTAATTGACCATTCCTGTCAATACCAACGTAATCATCACATACAAAACCGCACAAATTACCAAGCAGTAAATCATGGCACGGGGCAAATCTCGTTGTGGATTTTTACATTCCTCCGCCATCGTGGAGATAGAATCAAAACCAATAAAAGCGAAGAATACTAAGGCAACGCCCCGTAGAACGCCCTTTGAACCATTGGGGGCAAAAGGTGTCCAATTTTCAGGCTTCACATAAAATACACCCACACAAATAACTAATAAAATAATCACTAATTTCAAGGCTACTAAGAAGTTACTCACATTTCGAGATTCTTTGACACCCACATAAACCAATGCCGTGACTAACATCGTAATCACGCCCGCAGGTAAATCAATCAAGAAATGAATACCTCCAATTAATGGAGCATTTGCATAAGCCTGTGCCGCCGCAATATCACCGCCAACCAATGTTGAGGTCTGACCCAATAGAAATGCTCGATGAGCCGTTCCGTAATCAAAAGTTAGAAAATCTGGAAAATTTATCCCAAATCCTCTGAGCATAGAAACAAAATATTCAGACCATGAAATCGCTACTACCATATTGGAAACGGCATATTCAAGTATCAACGCCCAACCAATCACCCAAGCAAAAATCTCACCGAATGAAACGTATCCGTAAGTATAGGCACTACCCGAAACAGGCACCATTGAGGCAAATTGAGCATAACAAAGAGCAGTGAAGACACAGGCAATAGACACAAAAAGGAAGAGTAAAGTAACAGCAGGACCACCATCAAAGCTGGCTCGCCCGATGGTACTAAAAATTCCTGCCCCAATGATGGCGGCAATACCAAATGAAGTTAAGTCCCTGACTCCCAATATCTTATTAAGCCCAGACTCACCATGCGAGTCCTCGGCTTGTTTCAAAACATTAGTGATTGATTTTCGTCTAAAAATAGAATTTTCTGGCATTTGGTTTGAGTTATGAGTGATGAGTTATGAGTTATGAATGATTAGCCACGAGTTTTTTAGTCCCACTCATAACTAATCATTCATAACTCATAACTTAAAGGCTAATTTACTCAAAATCTTCAAATAAAGCGAAAGCAAATGTTGTTGTTTAATTTTCGGAAAAATCAAATTACCTTTGTAACACAAAATAACCAAGAAATATTATTCCTTATCTGCCTTGAATTGAATGAATTATGGTAATTTATTTGCTCACTTTTAAAGTATGATGTTCAACAAATTAATTATCTAATCACATAATTTTTTAGGCTCATGGCTTATTGCTTAAAGCTATTTAACAATATGAACAAAACCGCAGTAGTCATTTTAAATTATAATGGTCAGAAATATTTGACTGATTTTTTGCCTTCAGTTATTAAGCACTCCACAAATGCAGATATCTACGTAGCTGATAACGCCTCAACTGACGATTCGGTTATTGTTCTAAAAAAAGATTTCCCTTCCGTAAAAATTATTCAACTCCTTGAAAATCATGGATTTGCACAAGGATACAATGAAGCATTAGAAGAAATCAAAGACCAATATCAATATTACATTCTCTTAAATTCCGACGTTGAAGTTCCTGAAAATTGGATTAATCCAGTTATAAATCTGATGGAATCAAATGCAAATATTGCAGCTTCCCAGCCCAAAATAAAATATTACTACGAAAAAACACATTTTGAATATGCAGGGGCAGCGGGTGGATATATTGACCGTTTGGGTTATCCATTTTGCAGAGGAAGGGTTTTCCTTTCTTTGGAAGAAGATTTGGGGCAATATGATGATAATGTAGAGGTTTTCTGGGCAACGGGTGCGTGCATGTTTGTGAGGGCAAATGTTTTCCACGAAGTAGGAGGGTTTGACGGAGATTTCTTTGCTCACATGGAGGAAATAGACCTATGCTGGCGAATGAAACACGCTGGTTATCAGATATTTGCCTGTGGAGAATCAGAAGTTTATCACGTAGGCGGAGGTACATTACCAAAATCAAATCCCTTTAAAACTTTCTTGAATTTCAGAAATGGATTAGTGATGTTATATAAAAATCATCCCGACAAAGGATTGTACAGAACTTTACTGACACGATTAATCTTAGATGGCGTTGCGGGCGTAAAATTCTTATTATTCGATTCTTGGGAGGACTGCTGGGCTGTGGCAAGGGCACATTTTAATTTCTACGCCAATTTTTATAAATGGCATAAAAAAAGAAAGAAAGTCCAAAAAGCAAATGGATTAGGTCAAATATTCAAACACAATATCGTGTGGCAGTATTTTGTAAGAGGCAAAGAGCGGTTCGATGAAATGTAAATTAAAACTCCCAAACAGAAGGATTATTCTGCTGACGTAGATAACGACGAATGTTCATCCAAAAAGCTAATATCAAATAGATAATCACTGGAGAACCAACGGTTATGAAAGAAAGATAAACGAAATAAAGGCGAATACTGGCCGTAGAAATACCAAATTTTTCACCCAATTGTGTACAAACACCGTACACGTGTTGTTCAACAAAATATTTTAGCTTTATCATAGCGTTTTAGTTTTAAAGAAGTAACTTTTACAAAAGTATCAAAATTTAACCTTTTTTCAAAATTTACGCTGTCACATTTTACTTCAAATATAACCGTATTTTTTCATAAATTATTAGAAAAACACAAAAATTTAATAAGTAAATACCATCAATTTCATAAAAACTTGAAAAATATCCATTTAAAAGTAGGAATGTATAAAATTATACTTACATTTGGGGGTTAATAGTAAGAAAGTAACGAGTTTTTAGTACAATTAGTCCCGTTTTCAATAGTACGTTAGTCCCCTCAGATTTGCCTACCTCATTGATTATCAAATACTCATCGTATCACATCTTTAACTTTTAGGCTATTGATTCACAACGAAATTAGCGTTTTGCTAATCGTAGTGTGGAAGTTTAATTAACATTTTTTTTTATCATGCAAACTGGCACAGTAAAATTTTTTAATGAGAGTAAAGGTTTTGGATTTATCTTAGATGATGATTCAGGACAAGAGATTTTTGTACACGTAACCGCCTTGGGAGGAACACACATTCGTCAAGACGACAAAGTTTCATTTGACATCGTTGATGGCAAGAGAGGCTTAAATGCTGACAATGTAAAGAAACTGTAATTTTAAGTTTCGATTAATTCGACAGAAATTGTTTGTTTATATATTGGTTGTGTGAAATTCATAACCTAATAGTTCGATTATTTATTTCGATTTTATCGAAAAAAAGCCCTAAAGCTGCGTTTGTTCAAAGAGTTTTCTAACTCATTTTTAATTATTATTTTAAACAGAATTTTTATTTTTTAATTTTTTTATATTTTTTTTATGCAAACTGGTAAAGTTAAATTTTTCAACGAATCAAAAGGTTTTGGATTTATCGTTGACGACAATTCAGGCGAAGAAATCTTCGTTCACGTTACAGGCTTATCTGGATTAACTATCCGTGAAAATGATTCTGTTTCTTTCGATGTTCAAGAAGGAAAGCGTGGCTTAAATGCTGTGAATGTAAAGAAAGCATAATTCCTTTTTTTATATAGTCATTAAAAAAGCTCAACCATTCATTTGGTTGAGCTTTTTGCGTTTATTATTTGTGATTGAGTGAGTTAGTGATTTTTGTACGTCCCAAATCACTAACTCACAACTCACTCAATCACAACTTTTTTATTCAAACCACTTCATTACATCTTCCTTCTGGGGTATTGGGATTTCTAATTTTAATTTCTTACGCATTCCACCCAAATCATTGAAAACTTTGTTTGGATTGGCTTCTTTTATGGACTGAATCGTCATGAAACCCATTTTTTGTAAGACTATAATCCATTCCATAGGCACACCAATGGCCTGATATTCTGCCTCAGTTGCCATTTCTGATTTCTTCTCTGGACGCATTTGTGGGAAGAAAAGCACCTCTTGAATTGAAACTTGATTAGTCATTAACATGGTCAATCGGTCGATTCCAATCCCAATTCCTGCGGTTGGTGGCATTCCGTATTCTAATGAACGCAAGAAATCTTCATCCATCGCCATTGCTTCATCATCGCCCCTTTCAGCCAATTTTAGTTGGTCTTCAAAACGCTGTCTTTGATCAATTGGGTCGTTTAATTCCGAATAGGCATTAGCAATTTCTTTTCCATTGACAAATAATTCAAAGCGTTCAACCAAACCTGGTTTGCTGCGGTGCTTTTTGGTTAAAGGTGACATTTCGACTGGATAATCAATGATAAATGTAGGCTGAATAAGGTTTGCTTCTACTTTTTCTCCGAAGATTTCGTCAATTAATTTACCAGTTCCCATGGTTGCATCCACTTCAATTCCCCACGATTTGCAATGTCCACGGAGCGTTTCTTCGTTCATGCCTTCCACATTTACGCCCGTATATTTTTCAATGGCTTCAGCAATGCTTAATTTAGTAAATTCTCCGCCAAATTCAATTTCATTGTCACCAACTTTCACCAAAGTTTGTGCATTGGTTGCAATGGCTACTTTTTCAAAAATTTGTTCGGTAAATGTCATCATCCAGTTGTAATCTTTGTAAGCTACGTAGAATTCTAAAGAGGTAAATTCTGGATTATGGGTTCTGTCCATTCCTTCATTTCTGAACATTTTCCCAAACTCATATACGCCATCAAAACCACCTACGATAAGTCTTTTCAAATACAATTCATTGGCAATACGCATAAACAAAGGCAAATCAAGCGTATTGTGATGCGTTTTGAATGGGCGAGCCGATGCTCCACCGTGGATAGATTGGAGAATTGGCGTTTCCACTTCCAACCAACCTTTTGCATCAAACATGGTCCGCATCGTGGTTATGATTCTGGCACGTTTCAAGAAAATATCTCTGACTTCTGGATTAACAATTAAATCAACGTATCGCTGACGATAACGCATTTCTGGGTCGGTAAATCCATCATAAATATTACCATCTTCGTCTCTTTTTACTACGGGAAGGGGCTTTAAAGATTTGTTTAAAATCTTGAATTCTGTGACATGAATAGAGATTTCACCTACTTGTGTGGTAAAAACGAAGCCTTTTAAACCAATAATATCACCAATATCCAAGAGCTTTTTGAATACAGTATTATAAAGCGTTTTGTCTTCATCAGGACATAAATCATCACGACGAAAATACACTTGAATACGTCCCGTTGAATCTTGTAATTCCGCAAAAGAGGCACTTCCCATGATGCGGAAAGACATCAAACGTCCTGCAATTGAGATTGATTTATAGTCTAATTTATTGTTCTCGTAGTTTCTGTGGATGTCCTCAGCCGTCACGTTTACGTCAAACATTTCGGCAGGATAAGGGTCGATGCCCAATTTCATCAAATCTTCCCGTTTTTGTCGGCGAAGTAATTCTTGTTCTGATAATTGTATCATTTTCTCTGAATGTGATTATTCTGTAAAATTACCGAGAAATCAACTTATAAAAAAGTTTCCATAAGCATATTCCGAACAGCATAAAGCGGATAAATCTTGATTTGATAGATTTCAGAGAAATTTTCCAAAGATAAGCGAACACCCCAATCACATTTTTTTTTCTTTTAAAAATAAGTACATACTTTGCATTGAGCCTTTCGTGCCTGCCTTGACTTCGATGGGAACAATTTGGGCTTGTTTTTGGATAACAAAGTCCACCTCAGCTTGACTACTTTTAGCTTCTCTGTGCCAAAAGTATAAATCCTGATTTTCATAAGGGGAAGCGTTTTTTAGTAGCTCCAATCCTACAAATAATTCGGCGATTGCTCCTTTATTGATGGTCTCAAAATCATCCTGAACTAATAAATCTCCGATTGATAGCCCTAAAATTCGTTGAAGAATACCCGTGTCTAAGAGAAGATATTTCCGTGATTTTGTATTGATTTCAGCTCCGAGGGGAATGCCATTGCAGGCTGAATGCGTTATAGGTATGATTAAACCCGCCATTCTGAGCAATTCAAGGGCTTCCTTTACTTGTACGTTCGTGAGCGTGGAATTTGGGTAGGAGTAGGAAAACTTTGACCCCATTTGACCCACAACAGCATTAAAAACTTCACGGATTCTGGCAGTTGAAACTCGGTTTTTGTATTGAGCAAAATCCGCCTCTAAGGCAATGATTAAATCATCCAAAACCCTTTATGCTTCCAGAATGTCGTTATTTGTGACATAATGACTCACCACTTCGGGCATTCCACCGATTACTAAAAAGCGTTTGAAATACTTTTTGAGTTTATCATGAAGAATCTCTGGAAGCGGTTGCTGGGCATTAGCTTTTTGTAACATTTTTAGCAAGGAATCTTCTTGATATGCCATCAGAAATTCTTGAAAACTAAAAGAATAAACAAAAAGAGAACGAACACGCCCAACGCCAAAAGATGGTAAATCTGCCAAAGCAAATTCGAGCAAAGAACTCGCTGCGATAACATGAAGTTCGGGAAGTTTTTCGTAAAAATAGCGTAGTGAGCTTATGGCAGGAATACAGGCTTGAATTTCATCCAAAAAAAGCAAGGTTTTCCCCGCAATGATGGGAATATTAGTAGTAGCTTGAATCAACTCACAGATAGTTGCAATATCCGTATTTTGCTCAAAATGGTTTTGAATTGAGGATTTTCGTCAAAATTAATTTCAATAAAATACGCAAATTGTTGGGCTAAATTTCTAACACTTGATGATTTTCCAACTTGCCTTGCTCCTCTGAGCATCAAGGGTTTACGGTGATTAGAAATTCGCCAATTTTCTAAGTCTTGGTCTATTATTCTTTTTAAGTACATATTGATTGATAAAAATACAAATCAATGTTATACTTTTTTTAGTAAAAATACAAGGCAATATTTAAAAATAACAAACAGAGCCTGATTTTTGGTCAGGCTCTTTAATCAAACTCAATATAGTTTAGCAATTTATCAATTTCTTTATCTGAGATTGATTCTTGTTCTTTTTTGTCATAAATCGAAAGTAAAACAACTTTTTCTTTGACAATTTTAATACAAGTAATCACTCTTGCACCACCTGACTTTCCTTTATTCTTCGATGTAATTGCCATTCTCACTTTATAACAATCTTTACCTAAGGAGTCTCCTTGAAGAGGATTATTCTCAAGTTCATCAAGAAAAATCTCGAAATCATTTTTTATTGATTTGTACTTTTTTGACAGTTTCTTGATTTCTTTAAGAAAATTGTCGGAAAAAACGATTTCAAAGTTCATTTAAAAGTTCTCTTGCTGGTCTAAGTGACATTTTTCCTTCTTCAAATAATTTAGCTTGATTTAACGCATCTTTTAGCCCATTAATCCAGTCTTGTTGTTGTGGATTTAATGATTCTTCGCCCAATTCATCATTTATGGTGAGCGTTATACGGCGACCTTTAAAAAGTTTTTTTACCCCTAACAGAAAATCATTATTCAATTCTTCTGAGGTAAGTTGGAAAGTAGTGTACATGATTTTACTTTTTTGATTTCGTAGTAAAAATACGATATAGTTCTGAAAGTATCATTTTATTAATTGCGATTATTCTGTAAAATTACCCACAAACGGTTTGACAAACAAAAAGAGCCTGGTTTTTGGTCAGGCTCTTTTGGGGAAGGGAATAGATTTTATTATTTTTGAGAAAACTTTTTTACTTTCCTTTCAAGCCTTTCAATCTTCTTATTTTGCTCAATTACATATAGCGATAGTTCTTCTACTTTTTGCAATAAAAGTGCTTGCATTTCTGCCAAATCAATACCGTTCTTGGTTACATCAACTGTTGAAGGAATCTCTGGTAAATGTTTATTGATTTGAATAAATTTTTCTAATTCTCCCAATGAGCGGAGTTTACTTTTTTTAGTAAAAATACAAGGCAATGTGTGGATTAATAGAAAGAGCCTGACTTTTTTGGGTCAGGCTTTCTATCAATACTAATTCTCTCACAAACTCTTAAATTTCAACAATTGACTATTAACAACCGTCCCATTCAGTATCAGGTTTTTCAAAAAACCTGTCTGCCCCACTGGAATCGTTACGGTATGTCCAGTTGAAATGGTAACATCATCCGTTATCAGTGGGGTTCGCCCACATGACCAAGTGGTTGTGGTATTCCAATTGCCTGTTTTTAGGGTGTACATTATTGTGCATGGATTTACCGAAACAAGCGTTGATGTTCGACTGCTCCTACATCCATTTACAGTACAAGAAGGGAAGTAGAAAGTGGAAGTATTTAACGTGGGCGTGATAAATTGAGAACCTACACCTAATAAGGTGCCATCCTTTATTGCATCATACCAAGCAACACTACCATTGCAACCAGAGGCAGTTAAAGTTGTATTTTGCCCAACTATTATGCTTACGGGAATTGTAAAAGGTTTTGATACAAATTTTGAATTGATCGTTATTGGTGGAGTTGTGGCTGCACAGCCATTGTTATTATTGAAATTAACTGTATAATTCCCCTCTGCATTAACAAATAGTTTGGTACTGTTTTCATTTGGTATTAAAACACCATTTCTATACCAGTTAATATTTGACGAATGCCCATCCACTAACTCTAATTGTGCTAATCTATTGGAGCATTCTAAATTATTATCATCCGTAATGATTTTTGCGTTTGAGCCGTTGCCTTGTGTAACTGTAATTATATTTGAATAAGCGGTGCAAGTGCCGTTCGTTACTCGTACACGATAGTCCCCAATGGATGAAACCCAAAAACCGTTATAGGATGAATTGGGTATATCAACACCATTTTTTTGCCATTGATAACTGTAAGTTCCTGTTGAAGACTGTTGAAAACTTAAAAATACATAATCGTTTAATCCACACAAGGCAGGTAAATTCTTCAAAGAAGAATTTGTATAGTATATTTTTTCTTGTTTAATAATAGGGACTAAACTTGTACCAATTGAAATAACTACAGGGTCAGATTCATTGGCACATGAATTGTCAGTAGGAGATGTTTTCAATTTATAAGTACCAGATTGAGTAATATCGTAATAATATCCTGTAAAAATTGCTGTATTATCTTTAAAAAGTGTGCAATATTGATTGTTGAAATTTGTTGAAATTGAGCCACTACAAATGTTAAGACTTCCATAAGTGGATAAAACAGGTTTTTGTTTTTTAATATCATTTACGATAGACACTTCTTTACTGAAAGAAGAACAATTGCCATGACTCATCATAAGCCTGTATGAACCTGGATTAGAAACATAACAATAATTCAGCGTAGAGTTTGGTATATTTATTCCATCTTTTTGCCACTGATAGTTAAAAGTACCGACATTACCCCCTGTGTTTGCATTAAAATAGATTGATGAATTACAAAGAAGGGTATCAGTATAGTACAACGAAGGTTTCAAAGAAGTGCCAAAATTTAATTTTACATTCGATGTTAGCCTATTGCAAACTCCATCTAATACTCTTACTGAATATAAACCTGATGTGGTTACCGACAATGTTCTGGTGATTGCTCCTAATATATCGACGCCATTTTTTTTCCATTGAAAAGTAGCAGTATTGCTGTTATAATTTGGAGCTAAAATATATTGAGTACCCTCGCATAAACTTAGCTCTGAGGGTTGATCTGAAAAATAAACTGACGGGGTCGTTGTGAAACTCAAATTTGTAGAATTACTATTTAGCACACAGCCACCTTGTATGGCTTGCAGTTGATAATTCCCTGCTTGATTAACTGTGATTGGATTTTGATTGATGCCAAAATTAACGCCATCCTTTTTCCATTGATAGGTCAGTCCTTCCGTAATTTCGGAAATGATATTGCTGGTAGTTGTCTTTACAATTTTTCCAAACAGATTTTTAGAAGCTCCCGTACAGAGATAATCATAACCCCCCAAATAGCTATTGTCAGCATTAGCAAATGATGGGACTGTTACAAATCCATCCGTGATGCTATTAGATAAATTACCAATGGCAACGTTATTGACGACATTACTTTGAGTTTGATTACTAATAATTTTGAAAGAATAATCATTTGCGTATGGTACATCATAAGTAGGAGTGAAGTTGTAGGGATTAATGTTAAAAGACCTTCCATCATAAGTGTATTTCAATATTTTCCCTGCTCTTCTTAAAACTAAGGTAAAGTAAGTATCTGCGGGAAAATTATGCGTAAAACTAATGGGCGATGCGGTGCCTGTGCACATTGGCGAAACACTATTCAATACGATTGAATATGTGGGCGTAATGCTCGCTTTTGTACTACTTATACTTTCGCAAGTTCCCTCAGTACAAGTTGTATAATAATGATAAACCCGCTGAATATTATTTACTGTAAACGAGTTACCAGATTGAATATAGTTTTGGTCAATATCATACCACTTTATTGTTCCAGTGCAATTTGTAGCTTGTAAAGTTGCTGATTGTCCATTTGGAACGCTAATAGAAGCAACGATCGGGGGTGTAACTGTTCTGCAATTTGGTAGAATTTTGATACTGAAATCTGCCGCCATTCCGCTTGAAGTTGAAGTGGGAAAGGTACAAGCATTCAATAAAGCACCTGATGGTATGGCATGACCATATAAAAACCTCATTCGAATATTACTACTTGTTACGGCATTGGCAGGAATAACGATGTTGTATGTTGTCTCTATTGGAAGAATATTACCACTTACATTAATTGGATTTTCATTCGCATCATCAAAATCTCCATCATTATTAAAATCAAAATATAAACGTAAAGCTCCTAAAACATTGGTGGAACTTGGTTGAACTATGATTGTTTGATTTTGACCTGCTATTAAAGACTCGGCGGGATAAAATTTTGTGTAATTAGTATATTTTTGATTACCAGACGTGTAAGAAAAGTTTAGGTTATTAAGTTTAAATTTAATACGTTCATATCCTAAACCTGAACTGTTGGCTATAGTGCAAGATGGAATCAAAGCTATAGGATTAGAATTTGGAAGTAATAATGCAGGAGAGTTGATTAAATTTGGCTGAAAACTTATCAAATTAAACCGCATTTTTTCTTTCTGTCTTTGCGTAAATAGTCTTGCACTTGTATAACTCATAATATTATGAATTACCCTACCGAAAGACCTACCAGTGCAAGGATTTATAGCAGATGAATCTGAGCCTGTATTTTTTTTATGAGGGTCAGTATCATTGATACCATCTCCGTCCACATCAGGATTATTATTCACAGGACAATATTGATTATCTCCATCTCCTTCAAAGGTGTGCGGTAATCCAAATGTGTGTCCTGCTTCATGTGACAAAACATAACTCCAGCCCCCTTCTCCATTGGTATAGTTTGCCAAGTGAAAAGAATTGGAATTGTATCCAGCAAAACCTGCTGCAACTGTAATTAAATGATAGTGATTAATCCTATAATAATGACTATCCCAGTGTTGACCTAAAGCATCAAAAGGTGAAGTATTAAAACTGGTTAACCCATTCGCTTCATATCCTACAACGACTCGTCCATCAATTCGTTCAATACCGTTTGTAGCTGTGCCATCGGGTTTTCGACTGGCTAAAACAAATTCTATTTTCGTATCAACAGTTAAGCCCTCAAACCTTCCTACTCCCCTAAATGCTTGATTAAGAGAATTAATGGCCAATTTTACATTGCTTTCAGAAAGATTTGAACCAACGCCCACGGCTTCGCCTAAATGATAAATCCTGAATATGACTGGGATTGTATAAACCGTAGTGGTATCAAGGGTTATTCCTAAATTAGCGGAGGTTATGCTATTTAGTTTTTCTTTGTAGAGTTTGTAAAACTGAGGATTGGTTTTTTCGAGATATTTTGTGTATTCCTCATCACCACATTTAAAATTTGTGGAATCATTTTTTTGTGAGAAAACTTGTGCAGAAACAAACAAAACCAAAACAACTAGTAAAATCGCCTTCATAACAAAAATAACTTAAAAAGTTTAAAAAATAAATCCAGAAATTTCTTTAATCCTCCGCCTCGCCACCCGCAAAACCGTCCCATCCACCAGCGTAAGCGTATTGTTTGCAACATTGGCACTTTTTACAAAACGAGAATTAACGATATGGGAACGGTGAATTCTGAGGAAACCACGGGGCAGTAAATCCGCTTCAAAATATTTGAGCGAATGGGCAATGACCATTCGTCTGCGAGATTGGAAATGAAAGGAGGTGTAATTAATATCTCCCTCCAAGAAGATAATTTGGTCGAGATTTACTTGCTGTTTTTGGCGAGCGTTCAAGGTGAGGGTATTCAATGTCATAACTATTGGCTTTAATTATTGGTTTTCAATATTATCAACTCCAACATATCGTTCCTTGATTTTTCACACTCAGAAAATTGGTTCATGGAATGTTGTCAAATATTTTATTAACCTTTCTGCAAAACAAGTGTACTTACTCAGTAATTTTGGTTCGGAAAGTCATGTATTTTCTATGAATCTTTTTTGAAAAAATGTTGAAACCTTTTTTTTAAGCATATTTTACTCTTTTAAAGGTTCGCTAATCGCTCAATTTATACTACTCATTACGTAACTATTGAATTAATATTCATAAAAATATCTATTCCCTAAAATCATGCAGGATTATTTTACTCAAATAATTATTAAAGAACTTTTTCAAAAAGCGTGGCAGTTTTATAGAGAAATTCCAGTTAATAAAACCAGTTTTACACTTACCGATTGTGGAAAATTAGCAGACGAAATTACAGCCACTACTGGCTATGTTATTTCTGCCCGTAGTTACTTCAATTTATATAAAGATGAAGGAGCAAAAAATGACTCTTCTTTGGAGGCAATATGTGCGTATCTACTCATAAAACACCATTTGCTACAACCGAAAGACCTTGAATTTAGAATTATTGATACCAAAATCAAGGTTAATGAAGTCAGCCAGAAACCCCCATCTGGCGTATATTCTTTGTTGTATTATAAGCATTTTCTGATAGATAATTCCGATGAAAATATCCATGCCATCAACGAACCCATAACCCCAGAAGTTGATAAGATTAGCCATGCAAAAAAGTATTTAATTTCAGGATTTGCTATACTCATATTTTTACTGGGTTTCAATTGGTATCAGAAAAACTATTTTTCTAAAACTGAAATTGAAACATTCAATACGCTGATTAGAAACGCTAATGATACCGAACTTCAGATATATAGAAAATTACCTAAAATTGATACATTAAAATTGGATGATTACTTTATAAAAAGAGGAATGGCGAAAGGTTTAATCACTTCTACAGTTAAACGAATGTTTAAAAACAACCTTTCTCTGGTAATTGCACCATCTTCTTACAGAATTTTGAATATAGAATGTAAATCAAAAACGGATACTTCAGTGATGGTCGAGACCCGTGAATACTGGTATCTACGATGGGCAAATCGTTTCACTAATACTGATACACTGCTGTATGATGTGGAAAATGTCCAATTATACCAATTATTAAGAGAAGATAATAAGTGGAAGATTGACATGAATAAATACTCAGGGAAGGCAAAAAAACTAGCTAAATAAGGGCTATGTGTTGCCGATTCTATTCAATCGAATCAAAATAACGCTACATAGTTTGCCGTATTCAGTTGTTAAATATTGTAGAATCCATCCCTCACAATAGAAATATTAAGTAGTTGTTCGTAATTCGATGTCCGAAATCAGGAAATTAACTATCTAATAATCAGATAGTTATTCAAAATAAAAAAATTGTTTAATTTGTATTGATTACTTATTTGCTCATTATTTTACTTTCTATCGCAAACAGCGTGTTCCGAACAGCGGGGTTGATTCACTAATCCCTAACACCTAAACCCTACTTATTACCCCTCCCATTTCTGGCACTCATCTTATTGTATCGTTCATACAAGTAATAATCACAGATTTTGTTGTCCCTTTTGTTGCGAAAAATGCTATCAGTACGACTAAGTGCAAGAAGACTATCTAAGATATTAAAAGTTACCCCGTAAAATTACCCATTTTTTTAGATTAGGTAATTTTACGCTAAAACAAAAAGTTTAGATTTTGTTACTTTGTATCGTTGAAACGGACAAACTCTTACCCGTCTTATCTCTAATTGTAACATGAGCAAAGTAGTACAGAATTATAGTTACCCATCCGCCAATTTATTGTATAATCTTCAATCGGTTATTTATACTGATAGACAAAAGACACCAATTATTATTAAAGATGTGATGATGTTGGAGGGTGAAGGAAATTATACGTACGTACATTTAAGTAACGGAAAGAAAATTTTGCTTTCCAAGACATTAAAAGAATTTTGCGAATTGTTTCAACAAAACGATTTTGCAAGAATAAGAAAGTCTTACCTCGTTAACCTTAATTATTTGAAAGAAGTCGATTTGTCGGGTGATGTCTCGGTAACAATGCAAACGGGACAGCGAATTGAAATTTCGAGAAGACGCAAATCGGAATTTCAACAGCAGTTCCGAAGTTTTAAACAGAAAAAATAAAAACCCGCCCAATGTTCGGTTGACCTTTTTAAGGTTTTTTTTAGGCAACCGTCGCTCGGAATGGACTTTTTTAAAGATAAACTATTTTAGTGGTTAGGTGAATAGCAGACAGCCTCCTAAATTTTTTGGGAAGCTGTTTTTTTTTAGGAGGAAAGGAGAAAGGGGAAAGGAGAAACGATGTAAAGTATTTTATCCCTCCTGTCTCCTTTCCTCCTTTACTACTTATACCTTTGCCTCATCAACTTCATCATATAAACATTTATTTCCCACTGATTTGCTACGGGAAGATTGGTAAATGGAAGCGTTTGCATATAATTTGGTGGTCCAAATTCGGTGAGCATCGTGAGAGGTTGCCCTGCTTTCATTTTCATTTCTACCACTTTATCCCACCAACCTAAATGGGCTTTCACAGCATTTTGCCACTCGGGAGCTCGTGGGTCGTTTACTTGAGGACCTTCTTCGTGACCAATTCTTGTGTGAATATGTCCTGTGCGTTCGAGGGCGGCTTGCACGGCTTCGGGTTGATTTTCTAATAAAGATTCATGCACGTTTGTCCAGTGCGAGATATCCAGAGTCAATCTTAAATCTGGGTTTTTGTCGATGAAATTTTTGGTTATATGAGCGGCAAAAAGCATTCGTCCACGATGAGTTTCGTGGTAAATTGGTATGCCTGTTTTTTTGTATGTTTCAGTAGTTAAATCAACGAAAGTTTTATTTTCTTCGTAAGTAAAAAAGTCCTTTCCACTGTGGCAATTGATGTAAGTGGGCTTTTGAATACTTTGAGATGTGGCTTCTGAGAGATTTTTTTTAAAGGTGTCAAAGTGTTTATTTACTTCTTTTTCACTCCCTCCTACTAAAAATCCTACTTCTAATTGGTGTTTTTTTAAGGCGGCAAATAATTCATCTTGTCCTTTTTTTGTTGTTTCCCACCAAACTTCAATGCCTTCGTATCCTTCACTTTTAGCTTTTGCACAAAAGGCATCTATATCACCAGAAAATCCCCAATTTGTAGCAAATATTTTTAAAGAAAAACCAGCCATTGGTTCAAAATTTAAGGGATTTTTTTGGGTTAAATCATCCATTGAAGCAATTATTCCTACGCTTGCGAGGGTGGTGGTTTTGGTCATAAAATTTCTTCTATTCATGCTTTTAATATTTTTATCTTAATATTGACTGACTTTAATCATTTCAAAATAATCAAACTAAGATTAAGTTTGATTCATGAATAACAAATTAGACAAAAAACTGATAGTAACTGTCTTGGGGTATCAATAATCTGCAAACCCTACCAAGCGTTTTAAACGCCTGGTAGGGTTATTTCTAAAAAGTTTAAATTAATAAGTAGGTAATTCCAGAAAACGTAAATTCTGTCAAAAAGCCTTAAAATGGTCAATTTGGCATATTTTTGTAATTTATTTTTATAATATCAAGCCATAATTTCCGAAAAAATGTGGTGGCTTAGATATTGAGGTACATAAGCAGAAAAAGAAACAGGAAGAATGGAGAAATCTAATTTTTCATTCCTCCTGTTTCCCTTTCTCCTATAAAAGACATGAAATACACAACAAAAACCCAGGAGGTAATCCAGCAAGCAGCTTCGATTGCTACTGCCAATGGTCAGCAAGCCATTGAAACGGGACATTTATTGAAGGCAATTATTGAAGAAGAACCAAATACTGCCCAATTTTTGATGAATAAAATGGGCGTAAATCAAGCCGTTTTTCTGCCTAAATTAGAAGATTTGGTGAATGTTTATCCCAAAGTTTCGGGAGGTGGGCAACCCTATCTTGCCAACGATGCCCACACCGCCATGACCAAAGCCGAAAGCCTGATGAAGGAGTTTTCGGATGAATATATTTCTGTTGAATTATTAATGTTAGCCATTTCTTTGGGGAAAGATTCGGTTGCTAACTTATTGAAAAACAACGGGTTTAAAGAAAAATTAGTTAAAGAAGCAATCAAAGAATTAAGAGGAAACACAACCGTGAAAGACCAAAACGCAGAAGCGACTTATCGTTCTTTGGAACGCTACGCCATCAACTTAAATGAACGTGCCAAGACTGGGAAAATTGATCCTGTGATTGGGCGGGATGAAGAAATCAGAAGGGTTTTACAAATTCTGTCTCGTAGAACCAAAAATAACCCGATGTTAGTTGGTGAACCTGGCGTTGGGAAAACCGCCATTGTGGAGGGACTGGCTCAAAGAATTGTGCAGGGCGACGTTCCCGAAAACCTAAAATCTAAGACCATTTATACGCTGGATTTAGGACTTTTGATTGCGGGAGCAAAATATAAAGGTGAATTTGAAGAACGCTTAAAGTCTGTCATTAAGGAAGTTACCGATTCGGAAGGCGATATTGTTCTATTCATCGACGAAATCCACACGCTCATTGGGGCAGGTGGCGGAGGCGAATCTGCGAT
Source organism: Arcicella sp. (assembly GCA_043769985.1). Lineage (GTDB taxonomy): Bacteria > Bacteroidota > Bacteroidia > Cytophagales > Spirosomataceae > Arcicella. Next base: position 23,617 of record JAYVIV010000019.1, on the reverse strand, counting down.
GGATGCCGCCAATTTGCTGAAACCCGCTTTGGCTCGTGGAGAATTGCACGCCATTGGAGCAACGACCTTGAAGGAATACCAAAAATATATTGAAAAAGATAAAGCTTTGGAAAGACGTTTTCAGATGGTAATTGTGGACGAACCTGATGAAACTGATGCGATTTCAATTTTGAGAGGTATTAAAGAAAAATACGAATTGCATCATGGCGTTCGTATTCAGGATGATGCGGTGATTGCGGCGGTTCAATTATCGAGTCGGTACATTTCAGACCGTTATTTGCCCGATAAAGCCATTGATTTGATGGATGAAGCAGCGGCAAAAATGAGGATGGAAATTGATTCTGTTCCCGAAGAAATTGATGATTTACAAAGAAAAATCATGCAATTAGAAATTGAACGTGAGGCAATTCGTAGAGAGAATAATATTGAAAGAGAGAAAATCATCACGCAAGATTTAGCAGAATTGACCGATAAGAAAACGGACTTAATGGCAAAGTGGCAAGGCGAAAAAGACGTTCTGGACGGTGTGCGTAAGGAAAAAGAGAATATTGATAAATTGAAATTAGAAGCCGAACAAGCTGAACGTGCAGGAGATTATGGTAAGGTTGCGGAGATTCGTTACGGTAAATTGCCAGAAGCAGAGGCAAGAATAGCCCCCCCCGCCCCCGATGGGGGAGCTTTCTCGTCCGATTTTAACTCCCCCTTCGGGGGTTGGGGGGCTTGGACTTCTGTGTCGCCAGAAAATATTGCGGAAATTGTAGCGAAATGGACGGGAGTGCCAGTCTCAAAAATGATGCGAGCCGAGCAAGAAAAACTTCTTCACATGGAGTATGAATTAGGCTTGCGGGTGGCTGGACAAGCGGAAGCCATTGAGGCAATTTCGGATGCAGTGCGTCGTTCACGAGCAGGAATGCAAGACCCAAGAAGACCGATTGGCTCGTTTATTTTCTTGGGAACAACGGGCGTTGGTAAAACAGAATTGGCAAAAGCCTTGGCGGATTATTTATTTAACGATGAAAATGCAATGGTCAGAATTGATATGTCTGAATACCAAGAACGCCATGCGGTTAGTCGTATGATTGGTTCGCCTCCTGGTTATGTTGGATATGATGAAGGTGGACAATTGACCGAGGCTGTTCGTAGAAAACCGTACTCAGTAATTCTCTTGGATGAAATAGAAAAAGCTCATCCAGACGTTTGGAACATACTTTTGCAGGTTTTGGACGATGGTCGTTTGACGGATAATAAAGGTCGAATTGCTAATTTCAAAAATACCATTATCATCATGACTTCCAACATTGGTAGCCACATTATCCAAGAAAAAATGGGTGAAATGGAAGGTTGGAACAATCATATTGTAATGGAAGAAGCGAAAAAAGAAGTGATGACTTTGTTGAAGCAAGTGGTTCGTCCCGAGTTTTTGAATCGGGTGGATGAAATTGTGATGTTTGAACCATTATCGAAAGAAAATTTACGACAAATTGTTCAAATTCAATTCCGTCAAATCAAAGACCGTTTGAAAGAGCAAGGTATTCTATTGGAAGCCTCCGAAGAATCGCTTATGCACATTGCGGAGGAAGGCTACGAACCCACCATGGGAGCAAGACCTTTGAAACGAGTGATGCAAAAGCGGATTTTGAATGAATTATCGAAACAAATCTTGGGTAATTACATCACTAAAGATTCAGTTGTGATGATGGAATTGGGAGATGATGGGAATTTGAAGTTTGAGAATGCGTTGGCGAGTGTGGGATAAGAAAAGTATGTTATTTTGTAGAGACAAGGCAATACCTTGTCTCTTTTTTGATTCTTCTTCTGTGGCTGTTTGCAAGAGAATCTCCAGTTTATTTAGGTCACGAAATGGACATAAATATTTGGCTACCAATTACTTACGAATAAAAATATTCGCTTTTTTTCTTTCGCAAATTGTTAGGTAAGGACACCCGAGGCGTGGGAACAGAGTGGTTCTACCAGCCAAGGATGAAGAAATTACTACTTTTCGCCATTATAAATCTGCAAAACTTCAGCATCTGATAAAGCTCTGTTATAAATACGGACATCGTCAATTTTACCTTTGTATGGGTATGCCCACACATCTGGAATACCGTTATAATAATGATTACCAAAGGTTAATGGATTGCCAGCACTACTGCAAACATAAGAGCTACTCAATGTTGCTTGCGACACCATTACGCCATTTACATAATATTTTGCATTGTTTCCGTTAATGATTCCCGTGACCATAACCCACTGATTTGTAGGCACAGAAGCGTAGGAGGCATCATTTATGCCATTGTATAAAACTTGTCCGCTAGCACTTCCAGAAGTCAATCTATAACTTCCATTTTGAATATCTCTCCCTTTATTGATGATATATCCACCTTCACTTGGAGCAAAATTCACCCAAGCATTTAAGGTTATTATGTTTGAACAAAGGAGGGCGTTATCTGGAATGGAAATGTAGTTCAATACAACGCCACTAAATTGATAAGCTGAATTGGCGATTCCTTTTCTATCAGTGATTGAGGTGATACTGCCCACAATACCCCCATTTAACCCATTGCCACTGGCATCATTGGCATTTCCATTAAGAGGGTAGTAGCCAATTAAACCATTTGTAGGTATCTGAGGGCAACTTAAACATAACTTGCTTGTATTGGCGGCTTCAATAATTTTTCCGCCAGTTTCAAAAATAACATTTTTGGCATTAGCAGTATAAGTTGCTGGAATAGTAATGGAATGACTTGCTTTGACGGTTATGATATCTGTACTCGTTGGTACACGCCCGCACGACCATACAGTAATGTCATTCCAATTTCCTGTTTTTAGGGTGTACATATTTGAGCAATTTAGAGTGGTGAAATTAATACTGGCAGTGAACGCAGAAAGTATTCCACCAGAACAAATAGTTTGCACTTGTGCTTCATAATTAGTATTAGGTATTAAACCTGTAAGCCATGTTTGAGAACTGGTAAGATTGTTGGCAGTATTCCACATAGTTGTCCCTACTATTCTATATCTTAAGTTTACATTTATGGGTGTGCTATTCCACTGAATATTTGCTGTTGTGGCAGTTAAATTTGTTCCAGTTGGTGCTGTAAGTGTTGCTGTAGCGGTTTGGCAAGAACCAGTTGTGATTACCTTACTCGTTCTATTGCCCAACTCATCGTAGGTATAAACAATACTTTGGGCGATGCTTGTGCCTACCCATACATTTACTTTGGTGAGGCGTTGCACATCGTCGTACTCGTAGGTTTTCTTTTGGGCTTGGCTGGTTAGTGCCATCGTTAAGCCCAGCAATAATGTTAGAATATATTTCATTTTTATTATTTTCATTGTGAAATTAAAAAACTACCACTCCACAAGCCTTTTTAGCACTTTTGAACGAATAATGCTTTTTTGTGCGGTGGTTGTTGTGTTGTTAGGATTACAAATCGGCTGCACTTTGGGTTGGGATTGCAAATTTTGACTGATGGAGTTCGAATTTATAAACCCTAACCAATGATTATTATTCTACTTTATCTGGATTAGAATATAGCCACTTCACTAATTTATCAACAACATTGACTTGATCAATTTTTTCATTTATAGCTTTTAGCAATTTAAATTTGTCATTACTGTATTTGACCTTTTTAGTATTTATAGAAATAGAGAACTCACTATTTTTAAAAGGATATAGTACAATATCTCTTACTTTTGAGTCTGATTTTACAATCGAGCAAACACCTAAAGTAGTAGCATCACATAATTGTGAGTTAATTTCATTCAAAAAATCATTTTTTGCTTTTTCGTGAAGTAAACTTTGCTCACTATCTCTCTCTAACTGAGTTCCAGTACCTGTGTAAATTTGATTTTTTAATGTTTTTTGCAGATACGTAGCCCATACCTTACCAATCTTGTCCACAATAAAGACAATAGTTTTATCAAGCCAGTTTTCCCCACTCGGATCCACATTCATAATCCCATTGTTCCCAGCATAAGGATACAAATTGGTAGCCCAGATGGGGTCTTCGCTTAGGAAGCGGGCGGTGGTAGGGTCATAATATCTGGCACGCATAAAGGTAAGGTCGTTGGTTTCGTGCATAATGCCCAGCGTACCCACGTACCTAAACGGGTTATTATCGGCTTCTTGGTTATTGGTCAGGTTGCCAAACTCATCGTATTGGTATTTATGGCTTATGGTTTGGTTGGCATCAGTCATCGCTATTACACTCCCTCTAAAATCTGGGTGGTAATAATGTAAAGTACCATCAGGTTTTATGCGGGCTACCAAGCCCAAGCCGTGCAGGTAGTAGTTTTGGGTGCTATTACTGGCGTTGGTTTCGGCCAGTACGTTAGGCAATTGGCCGTTTATGTCCAGCACGTAGCGGGTTTCGGTACCGTTACGTATGGCCTTGCGGCGGTTGCCAAAAGCATCGTATTCGTAGGTCAGCGTGGCGTTGCCCGTTACGCTCGTGAGGTTGTCTTCTTTGTCGTAGCCAAAGGTATAGCCCGTTTTGGTGGCGGTGTTGCCGTCGTTGTCAAAACTAAAAGTAGTGCTGCCCGCCGTTTGTATGCGGTTGCCCTGCGTGTAGGTATAGTTGGTAGTACCTGCGGTGGGCGTGGGTATGGTGGCAAAGGGGTGAGTTTCGCTTTCTTCGAGGTGGTTGCCCATGTTGTCCATGCTGTATGCCGAGGCAAATATGGTTGTGCCTGTGCCGCTGTTGGTTTTGGTGGTCAGGGCGTTGGGGCGGCCTGCGTTGTCGTAGCCGTAGGTAGTTCGTACGCCGTTGCCACACTGCACGTAGCTGAGGCGGGTGCCAACATAAACATACTCTACCAATACATTAGCGGTAGGACCGTTCCAACGTATTTTCCGCAAGCGGTTGGCCTCGTCGTACTCGTAGTAGGCTTTGTGGTTGTTGGGGTAGTCTATGCGGGTGGTGTTGCCGTTGGCATCGTAGCCGTAGCCCACTTGGTTGGCGTAGTGGTCGGTGTAGGCTGTCATTCTACCTAAATTGTCGTAGCTAAAATTGGTCAAATTTTGATTAGTACCACCCGAAATATTTTTTAAGTAAAAAGTACCCGCCTCGTAGTCAATATAGGTAATGTAGCCATTGCTTTTGAGCATTTTGTTGGCATCGTAGGTATAGGCAAAGCTACTACCACTTGGTTTTATAAACGATTCTGCCAAACCCGTAGCGGCGTTGTAGGTATATCGTTTGGTTTTACCGTCAAAGACTTCGGTTTCTAAGCGGTCAAAAGTATCATAAGCCAGTACGGTTTGTTGTCCTTTGGCATTGGTTATGAGAGACAAATTGTCGTTATCGTCATAGTCGTAGGTGGTGTTGCGGTTTTGAGCATCTTTTTCACCCACCAAATTGTCATTTACGTCATACAAGTAGGTCGTGGTTTGGTTTTTGGCATTGGTATTTGTTTTCAAACGACTGGCATTATCATAAACAGCCGAAGACGAAATATTCAGAATAGGCACAGCCACATTGTTTAGATTTCCGTAACTGTTGTAACCGTAATTGGTGGCTATGCCTTCGTGGTTGGTAACGGTTTGAACTAATCCGTTGGCGTAATACCCAAAGGTCTGCGTGAGCGTTCCCGAACTTGATGGCTGGTTGATGCTCTGTAAATTTTTGCCGTCTGGTGTGTTGTTGAAAACCGTTGTATAGCCCCGAGCGTCTTTGTGCGTTGCCACGTTGTTAAAACCATCGTAGGTATATTCTTCAAAAGTACCGTCTGGATAGGTAACTCGCTGCACATTTCCGTTGGCAAAGTAGGTATAAGTACCAGTTTTGCCATTTTGAGTAATAGAAGCAGGGCTTGTTGGATGCACACCATCAGGAACAAGCGACACCGTTACCGTTGGCGAAGATACCGCCGTTGGTACAGCATTTTTATTGAAAGTGGTAGTGGTTTGTACCAAGTCTGACGACGTTACTTTACCTGTGTAAGCCCCATTGACCGCAAAACTGGCTGGCGGTGTGATGGTGGTAGTGAGGCTGTTTTCGGTAAGGGTTTGTAGTTTGTTGCTTGCGTTGTAAGTAGCTTGCACTACGTTGCCTTTGGGCAACGTAATTTTGTTAATGAGCTTAAATGTTTTGTCGTCAACATTGTTGCTGGCATAGTCAAAAACCGTTACTTTACCGTTGTTCTGCCCTCTGGCATCTTTGAATGTTTTGAGGCGTTTGTTGTCGTAAGTCATCGTAAACTGACGAGTAGCCCCTGCCACTTCGGCAGAAAACAATACTTGAGTAATCTGGTTTAGAGCATCATAATTAAACGTAACACGTCGCCCAGATGGTGCTTGCACGTAGTCTAAAACCATGTTATAGTTGCCAAAAGTACCGTTTGGAATAGTTGAACCTGCCTTGTAAGCCAGTGTAAGCGTATTGCCGTAGCGGTCGGTAATGGTCGAAAGTCTGAATAAATTTACTTCACCACCTTGCTGGGTAAATGTATAAGTTACCTGCCCTTTGGTTTTGAGCGTATATTGATTTGTACCAACCGTGAGGGTGTTATAACTCGGCAGGGTTAATTCTAATGGTGTGCTTCCGTTGCTTCTGTCATAGACATTGTAAGTGCCATCGCTCCAAGCAAAAGCCAAAAGTGGTTTGGTGGCGAGGCTATTGGTACTGGTGTTATAGTAGTCTTGGCTATAAACGAACGCATAGACATTGTAGGGGTGCGACCAACCCGCTCCCAATGGCTCAATGATTCTCCATTCGTCGGGTAGTTCGGTAAGCGTAGAGCCATAACTACCTGCAAAACCCAACGAAAATCCAACATCAGGAATCGAAAAGCCACCAATACTGGCAGGCATATTGCCCTCGGCGAGGCTTTTTGGCATATTGAGGTTAAAAACGTTGTTATTGGCTGGCGTAAAAAAATAGTCACAGTTGTTAGTAGCTGATAATAAGCAAGTTTGACTTGGCTTTAATGAAGCATTAAGTTCTCGCAAGCGTTTGACCATCACAAAGAGTTCTTCTCGTTTGCAAGCATCATCGGGACGAAATAGCGTTGGGGCATTGGCTTGCACGATACCTAACTCAAACGCTTTTTTGATGTACCGATAGTTGGCGTGTGTATTTAAACCTGAGTCGGTATAAGGCATTGGTGCGGCGTTGTTTATGGCAAATTCGTCAATGTTCCATGCTTCCAACAATACTTTCAAGACATCGCCACGGCTGATGGTTCCACTCGGGTTAAATTTCTGTCGTCGGTCAAAAGGGGCTTTACCATCGGTATATTCGAGATAACTCAAAATTTTGGCATACCGCTGGTAGCTATCTGAGCCTGAGTTTTGATTCAAATCAAGATAGGGCGTAGGAAAATAATCAGAAACCAACGAGTAAGCACTTGGATTGGCAACATAGCTTGGAATGGTGGCATCGTCTAAAATTGACAAGAAAGCTACTTTGGCGAGGTCTTGCCGAAGAACCAAAGCCGACGGGGCTGTGTTTTGAGTGCTTGAAATAATACCCTTGCTACACAAATATTTAGCCGCACACAAACCTTCATCGCCCGTATTCGGAAAGTCGGCGAGAGTTTTATTAAGAGTACAGTTATACGCACAAGTTGAAGCCGCCACTACTGAGGTAATGATGGGATTGGTGCAGCCTGGAATTGTAGCAATCGTATTTACCGTAGTCGAACCCGTTGCCACTGATTGAACTGTAAATTTATAATTTGTTCCAACAGGATTGGTCGCCGCATCTAAAATATTCGTTGCTGATGTATAATTTTTAGTTTCGTTTGGTGCAATAGTTTGGCTTCCTTGCACATCTACGTCGCCTATTGCACCATTCGATTTTAGAACAGCTAATTTAATCGTTCCTGTAAACGTGCCATTACCAACATTTTTGACAGAATAAGTAAATGATTTATTTTGTCCCTGTATCAACGGATTTGGCGTAATGGTAGTACAAGAACCGAGTTGAAGATTAGGGGTTGCAGGGGCATTGATGACTAATGGATATTGGACTGAAACGCCATTGCTCATGCCCGATTGATAGGCAATATATTGAAATTGGTATGTTCCAGTTTGAGACAATATTTTGGATTTTTCGTAATAACCAGAGGAACTATTGTAAGTCATTTGATATACTCCTTCGAGGCTTCCATCAGGTTTAAAAATTTTAACGTCCATTGTTACTGCATTACCGCTTCCACCAGAATAACTCCCTCTGAAAGTAAAATTTGTAGCTGTCGTTCCTTGATATGGTAATACTTCTCCAAAAGACGATAGTGGTGGATTTTGGACAGAAAACGTTGATTCTGAAGAAATAGCAGAAACATAGCCAGCTTTTTCTGCTTTAATAATCCATCTATAATCGTGTCCTGGAATAACACTGGCATTGTAATTCGTGGAACTTCCTACATTTGTAAAATTATCAACTACAATATTAGTGGTCAAATCTCTTAATGTAACCAAATAATTAGTTCCGCTTGGATTGTTGTTTGCATCCCAGTCCAAATTAACAGAAGTGGTTGTTCCAGTGAAAGTTGTTGCACTTAAAGGTGAAACCAATAGTGGGTTATTAAGTGTTAGAGTAGTCGCTGAAACTGTTACTGTTCCAGCATAATATCTTTTATTGATATTGGAACCAGAATTTGGAATGTAAATAGCTGTATAATAGCGTGTTCCACTTAAAAATCCATTTTGCGTTGGAAAATAATCAAAAGAAAAACTTGTACTTGATATAGCATTTGGATTTGGATTTAAATTTGCCCCACAAGTTATACTTTGGATATTGTTTGTTATACTTTCTAAAAAATAAACTTTACCAATTAAACTTCCACCATCACACTTAGATGCGGTGAGTGTTAGCATATTCCCTGTGAAACTTGCATATATTTTTAACACATTGGGGTAAAAAAAATATGTCGAACAATTGCCAGTCCCCGTAATTTGTGTTGCTGGGCAATTAATATCTTGTGAGGGAATCGTATAGGCCGTCTGCCCAAACCCCACAAACCCCACAAACACAAAAATCAATAATAGTAATACTTTTTTCATAACAAGAATAATTAAATTTAAAAAATCAATTGACTAAGCCCTTTTACACGTCTGCGGGCAACTTTTAACTCTGTGCCATCAGTGAGAGTAATGGTATTGGTTTGCAAATTAGTTTGCCTCACAAATTGAGTATTTATGATACAAGAACGGTGAATCCGTACAAATCCATTGGGTAACAAATCTGGCTCAAAGTGTTTTAAACAATGGGCAATTGTTGTTCTTCGTCTGGATTGAAAATGAAAGTGGGTATAATTAATGTCTCCTTCGAGAAATAAGATTTGGTCAATCGCTATTTGCTTATTTTGACGAGCATTCAATGTTAATAATGGGATAATGGGAGAGTTGTACATACAGGATTAAGGTGATTATAATAGCAGTATTTATGGTTATAAATAATACCCAATATTCCCACAATTTTTTCTAACCACATAGAAATATCCAACAACTGGTCATTTTTTACCGAAAAATGGTCAATATTTCAAATAACTGGTAAATGGCTAAAACCATTTTTAAGGATTTTTTGACCAGTTGTTTGAAATATTGACCAAGATTGTTCGCTTATCGTGTCGATTCGGTTTTTATTTATAATATTGCACCAAAATATTTTACCAATTATCTGCATGGCTCGTATTCTCTTTTTAATATTACTTTTCCTCTCCAATTGTTGGATAGCTTCTGCACAAGAATATCCTATCCAAAAATACACTACACATCAAGGTTTGGCTCAAATGCAGGTTTTTAATGTCTTGAAAGATAGTCGGGGAATGGTTTGGGCGGGTACAGGTTTTGGGCTTAGTCGCTTTAATGGAGAGTCGTTTACCAATTATACCACTGCTGATGGTTTGTTGGGTAATTTTATCAATCACATTCAAGAGGATAATAAAGGCTATATATGGATTTCTTGCGCAACAAAAGGTATCGTTCGGTTTGATGGGAAAAAGTTTAAAAAATATCCAACTCCAAAAGGGTTTGTAGAAATAATGTCCCCCACTTTTACGAATAAAGGTGAATGCTTTTCCGTAGCTATTAATACTCAGAATAAAAGAACCCTATTTCATATCGTAGGTGATACGCTTTTACCTTATCCTTTAAAAAATGCTCCTAAATATTTAGCAGATAGTTTAATTGAAGTACATTTTTTCCCTTTGACTAAAAACCTAATACTCCACGTTGGAAAACAATTGTATCTTTATCAAAACGGAAAATTGAAGAAATTACAATTACCTCCATCTCATTCCGTTGACGTTGTTTTTAAAGATAAATTCATTTTTTGGTCATTGAATGGTTCTGAACAAATCTATTATTCTTGGAATGGAACGGTTATTAAGCCTTTTTTGAAAATAGAGGGAAACACTTTTCAAGTAATTAATTCTATTAATCATGATTTTGTTTTTGTTGCCGATGCCAAACTGTTTTTCCTACCCAAATACACCAAACAAGCTGATTTTATTTCTATAAATCCCCCTTTGGCAACTGACCTTAGTTTTTTAAAACAGACTGAGGGAGAAACGCTTTGGATACCCACTGAAAAAGGGCTATGGCAATTGACCAGAAAGGGATTTAGACAATTTTCGGAAGAACAAGTGCCGTATTGTTGGGGAGTGGTAGAAGACAAATACCAGCAATTATATTTCTTGAACTTTAAAGTTTCTCTCCAAAAATTTGATGGAAAAACAATTAGCACCCTCCGAGAAAAAAAAAGGAGTTTGGAATTCTCAAAAGAATTTAAAAAACAGGACTATCATCCTTCCAATGACTCTTCCAATGACTGGTATTACAAACCGCTAAAAGATAAATTTGATAATATTTGGTTACCTCATGTAAGTGGCATTTTTAAGTATAATTATCAGAAATGGCAGTTTTTTACGCATAAGCAAGGTGAACCCTTGGCTTTTTGTATTGCAGAAGACAAGAAAAGAAATAAAATTGTAGCTTCTGGCTATAATCAACTTTATACGGTTCAAAGTCAATCGCCAAATGGTATTGAATTTATTAAAGATACTGCTAAAATTTTCACCTCTCTAATAAATTCGGTGGTTGTTTCCCCAAACCATGAATACTGGTTTTCGGGGTATGGAATTGGACGCTATAGCCCCGAGACAAAACAGTTTAAATATTACAACATTAATAACCATAAAATAGCCGCCAAAGGTGTTTTGGGTTTATATTTCGATTGGCAGGGTACACTTTGGGCAATGTCGTGGCGAGATGGTTTGTTTCGGTATAATCCTCAAAAAGATACCTTTGAAAGCGTTTTATCGAATCATTTTGATGGAATGATTAATTTAGTAGAACAAATTGACAGCCAGCACCTCTTGATTGGGAATTTACAGGGTCTCTACATTTTGAATCTTCAAAAGTATAATACTGATGGTAAAGTAGATCTAAAAGTCTATAACCATCACAATGGATATATGGGAGTAGAACCTGGGCAGTTAGGTTCATTCCGTGACTCAAAAGGTTATATTTGGATTACATCAAGTTCTGTGCTTACCAGAATGAATCCCCAAGAACTAAACTTACAAAAACGGACACTCAGAACCTTTATTACCAAAGTTGGAAATAACAAAGTTGCGTTTGTAAATAACACTGAAATCATAAATTTGCCTTACGGACAAAATGCAGTTACTTTCACGGTAGAGTCTATTGGTGAGGATAAGCCCTTTAAATCTCAGTACAGTTTTAGAATTAAAGGGGTATTGGATAAATGGAGTGATTGGCAGGAGCAAAATTTATTAATGGTTAATAATTTACCGAATGGCACTCATGTCATTGAGGTTCGCTCACGCTTAGGAACATTGGATGCGGGAGAATATAGTATTGCGACTCAGCAATTTTATATTTCAATACCATTTTATAAATCCCCCAATTTCTATAAATATGCCTCTATTATTGGCTTTATTTTACTGCTCATTGTAGCATACATTTGGTTGAGAGAACGTCGCCAAACCCGCAAAGTTAGTGAACAACGCAAACGAATTGAAGAGCAAGAAAACAAAGTTCGCTTTCTACAAGTCCAAACAATTCAGGCACAAATGAATCCGCACTTTACTTTCAATGTGTTAGGAACGCTCCAACACTTAATTTTGAACAATGAAACCCAAAAAGCCAGTGACAATTTAGTGAAACTCTCGTCTTTAATTAGGAACTATTTGGAAGCATCACTTTTGGGAGATGAACAAATGGGGTCTTTATTCAAACACGAGATTGCTCTTGAACGTGAGATTGAACTCTTAAGAATGTATATTGAGTTTGAACAATTGCAATATAGTGGTCGCTTTAATTATGAAATAAAATTAGACGGAAAGCTAAATCCAAATAACTACCGAGTTCCTCCATTAATTATTCAACCATTCGTTGAAAATGCCATTAAGCATGGTTTGCTATACAAAAATGTAGATGAAATGGGCAATTTATGGATACATTTTTTGAGTTTGGATGCAGATACGTTAATATGTACGATTGAAGATGATGGTGTAGGAAGGGCAAAAGCGTCAGAATTACAATTAACTTCCATCAAAAAGTATAAGTCAAGAGGGACACAACTCGTAAAAAAAAGAGTAGAAATTCTTAATGAAATGGGTTATGAAATTGAAATTAATACCGATGACCGCCTCAAAGGAGGAACTGTTGTAACAATAAAAATTGGCTATAAATAACTGCTATTATGAAAGTAATAATCATTGAAGACATCACCTATGAAGTAGAGTTGGTAAAATCTTTATTAAAGAAAATGTTTCCACAAGTTGAAGTCATCGGTCAGGCAGATAATGTGGTGGATGGCGTAAAGCTAATTATAAGCCACAAACCTGATTTTATTTTGATGGATATTGAAATAATGGGCGGTACGAGTTACGATATCCTCAATCAAATTCAAAAGCTCAATATTCCCATTGATTTTGAAGTAATTTTCTTGACGGGAAATCGAAAATTTGATTACGCCACGATGGCATTTGCTTATTCAGCTCTTGATTTTCTAACGAAACCAATTGACCCGATTTTATTTGAAAAAGCGATTAAAAAAGCAATTGAACGGAGTAACCCACAGCAATATCTTAATCAGATTCAATTATTTATGGATTTGGTTAGGTCGCCCGATAATAAAAACTCCAAATTGGCAGTCCATAAAATAGGTGGTATTATTTCATTTGTTCAAATAGACCAGATTATCTATTTAGAAGCAGATAAGGAGGTTACTCACTTTGTTTTTAAAAATAGCGAAGAAGTGATTGCTACTCGAAACTTAGGTCAATATGACCAATTATTGGTAAACAACCATCGTTTTTTTTCTATATCCAATAGCTTATTAATCAATTTAGATGAGTTGGATAGTTACGATCATAGTGAGAAAATTGTGACCATGTCCAATCATAAAAGGCTTTACGCTTCACGGAGAGGTGGACAAGACTTGAAAAATTATATCAATACCAATGTCAATTTAACACCAAATAAATCAGAAACCTTGGTTACAATGTTAAAGAATATGTTTGTGAGGTAATGTTTTATTAATAAGTGTGCTGCTGAAATAGTTTTACAGTTTTATGATATTCCAGTCTATCAAATCTAATTTTAAGGTATCACAAGTCATCAAATCACACAGTTAGGACTCAGAATAATCATCTATTTCTATTGATGGTGGCTTTTGCTAAGATGGAGATTCTAAAGACTATTACTCACAAAAATCACTTTGCCATAAAAAGATTATTACCCATGAATGCCATGAAGAGTGCTTGGAAGAAACTCCAAATTCTTAAAGATGATAATACTCTACTAAAACAGTGTGCGTAACATAAGTAATATGTTTAATTTCTTTTATTTAATTATATTGCAATGTTAGGGAAGGTTTTTGGTTTTGGCGTAAGCGTTCGTAATTTGAATTTGCTTTATTATCAAGCGGCAACAAAAATGCCCCAATCTTTCGACTGAGGCATTCATTATTATATTAAATTAATCCTTACTTTGTTCTATTTCAATTGAACAACTTTAAACTCCGTACGACGATTGGCTGAATGTTGTTCTTCTGTACATTCCACACCATCGGCACACTCGTTCAATAATTGTGATTCTCCGTATCCTGTTGCCTCTAAACGACTTCCAGAAACTCCACGCTTCATTAAGTATTTTATAACCGCCTGTGAGCGTCCTTCTGATATTTTTTGGTTAAATTCAGTTGTTGCACGACTATCTGTGTGCGAGCGAATCTCGACTCTCATGTTTCGGTAACGCTTCAACATTGTTGCTAATTTGTCCAATTCACGAGAAGCATCGGCACGGATGTTACACTTACCGTAATCATAGTAAATGTTCTCAATTGCAACCACATCACCTTCTTCAAACATACTCAAATTAGCGTTGATTGTTCTTGGACCACCTTTACCCAATTTCTTGATTTTGTTTCCTCTCGAACCAAAATTGTCTTTTGTCGCTTCGATTGTATAATCGCAACCTTCACATATTTCAAATTGATAACGTCCGTCAGCACCCGTTACGAAGCTCTGCGTTGAACCATCGCATTCATTTTTCAAAGTAACCGTTACGCCACTCAATGTACGTTTATCTTTGTTCGCTGTCACACGTCCACGAATAGTCTTCGTTGCTGGGCATGGGAGGGCAGTTCCAGTATTTTCTCCTTGATAACCAACCGTATTTCCATCAACTGGTGTTCCCGAATTATCTGTCGTTGTGCCAGTAGTTGAAGGTCCATCCGTTGTTGAAACAGCACTACTGTCCACAGTCGCTTCCTTAATTCTTGATAAGGGAATATCAATCGTTGCTTCTCCTTGCTTGCAAGCAACCGTATTTGGCATATATCCTTCACGGCTTGCTCTCAATTCGCATTCTTTTCCTTCTTCTACACAGATTTTGAATGTTCCGTTCGTATCGGTTTTCTTCATTTCTGTTTTACCGTCCATCACGATGGCAACATCGGCATTATCCAAAGGCATTTTTGATTCTGCATCATACACAATCACTTGAACTTCCTCACAATCAGATTTTTCGTCACATTCACGAGTGAAACGATAAATATCATCATCAGTTCCTCCACGCTTACGATTTGAAGATAAATAACCCATTTTACGCTCGCCATCCGCAATGAAACCGAAGTCATCTTTGCTTGAATTTACGGGCGTACCCATATTTTTGATTTTGCCTTTTAACTTAGAACCGTCCGTTAATTGAGTATAAAAAACGTCTAAATCTCCCAAACCAGCATGTCCATCAGATGAGAAATAAAGATTACCTCTTTCATCCACAAACGGGAACATTTCGCTTCCAGCCGTATTGATTTCGGGTCCCAAATTCACGGGTGTTCCGAACGCCCCTCCGTTATATTCAACTACGTATAAATCTGTTCCGCCAAAACCTCCTGGCATATCTGAAACAAAATACATCAATTTGTCATCTTTCGTTAATGAAGGATGTCCCGTTGAGTACTCGTTAGAATTGAATGGGACTTCTTTAATGTTATTCCATTGCGCAGCCCCTTTATCGTCGGCAACGTATATTTTCAACTTATTGATTTTATCAGAAGAAGTTTTATATTTACCGTTGCTGAAATTATTTCGAGTAAAAATCACCTTCTTTCCATCATTGGTGAAAGTCATCGGACCTTCATGATATTTAGAATTTAATGATTTACTGAATCTTTGAGTTTTCGTAGCTGGGTTTTCAGTATAACCATATCCTTGATAAATATTTGTTCCACCGAACGTTCCAACTGTTCTTGAATCGTTAGCAGTTGGCGAGGTGTATTCATCTGAACCAACCACGCTTTCTGTACTTCTCGATTTAGATTTATTGGCATCAGCACCACCCAGTCCTGCGGCAGAAGCGGTCAACTGACCCAAATCTGTTAGATAATACATGTCCAAGAAACGAGAATTATCCCAACAGAAAACACGTTTTAAACCCGTACCTTCCGTACGACTTGAATTAAAAACCAAACCGTTTTTGTAATACATCGGACTGAAATCAGCCTTATCTGAATTGATAGAAAGGTAGTCCACTTTGTAGCAAGCGGCATTTTTGTTCAATGTCTCAACGTTTTTATACAACTTCTGAAATCCACCACTTCTTTTGTCGGCTGATTCCACCTTTGCATATTTATCGTATGCTTCTTGCGAATCTTTATACTTACCATTTGAAGCCAAAGCTTGGGCATAATATAAATACATTTTCGAGGCATCACCCGAAAGTTGCGAACCTCCGCTGATTAATTCTCTGTAAACTCGCTCAGTATTTTGCGAGTCATGAATTTGGCGATAGGCGTAAGCCAATTTCATACGTGCCGATTGTTTTTCTGAATCGGAAAGTTTTCCTTTCAAAACCTGCTCGAACATTTCGGCAGCGTTGAGGTAGCTCATTTTGTTAAACTCATCTTCTGCATCTTTTAAAGACTGAGAGAAAGTTTTAGCAACTACCAGCAATGCCAGCATAAGCATTAGTCCAGTTTTCTTCAAATTAATCATTGTTTTAAGAAAGTTTTACTACGTTATTGGAGCAGGGGTTATTTTTTTCAATTAATAATGAATGATTAATAGTCACAAAAAAACTACACGACACATCTGACAACAAGTACACAACTTAGTTGAGTAATTATTAATAAGATTAAGAATTATGTAATTTATAACTATTAATTTTTAATTAACTAAAAGTATCTTGGTGTAAGAATTTTGGCTTTTCTATAACCAAATTCATAGCGGAGCATTACTTCATGTGTACCACTTTGTTTACCTCTAAACCCATTAAGGGCAAAATCGTAGGCATATCCTATACGGAACTGGTCAGTTGCCTGGATTTCTAACATCCCAATTACTGCATCACCGTTTAAGTTACCAAACTGTGAAGAGAAATTTGAATTATTCGTTCTCCAAGAACCTCCAATGGCAATTCTATCTTTAATCCAAAGGTTTAAGTTTAAATCAATGGCGGCGGCATCACGAGTTGCTTTCACTAAGAATGATGGTTTCAAAGCTAATGAACGTCCTAATCCTATCACAAAGCCTGCCATTAAAAAATAATGTCGATCTTGACGAGCAGACGAAGCTATGGTATCAGCCGCTCCCGTTCCATCTCTGAAACGGTTCTGAATAAGGGTTGGTGCTGATAAACCAATATATCCACGGTCATTACTTAAATATAGACCTACGCCTACATTTGGTAGCCACTTACTGATATTTCCAGAAAAGGCTGCATCTGTATCAGTACCAGATAATGTTCTTTGAACGTCCAACAAGTTTCCTGTAAGATTAACGACACCTCCTTGAACACCCATCGAAAGGGTTGTTTTTTGGGAGACTTTTACACGATAGGCATAGGAAAGAGCAACACCTGTATTCTTAAAAATACCGATTTGGTCGTTGTAGGCTTGGAATCCAATACCTACTTTTTCCTTTTTGATTGGTAAATCAATCGTGAAAGACTGGGTGGTTGGAGCACCCTCAATCCCAACCCATTGCTGACGGTATAGACCTGTCATGCTCAAAACGTCTCTGCTACCTGCATACGCAGGATTAACCGCCAACATATTGAACATATATTGAGAGTATTGAACCTCTTGCTGTGCATGAACGGTTTGGACACCTGCAAACGTGGCGAAAGCTAACGCTGTCATATATCGAACTCTTGAAAGCAAACCTTGGAGTTTCATGTGATAAAATGTTTAAATGATATTAATGTTTTGTAAGGATTTAAAAAGACTTTTATTTTTAGCCTCAGACAAATCCTGTAAGTCTTTCCCTTTTTTATTTTCACTCGGTAGTATTTTCAAACTACCGAGTGATTCACTGTAATATTATCTAATCAATGTAATAGACTTCATTTGCTCTGGGGCAATCTTGTCTCCTTTCGTTCCATCCGTATTTTTATTGTAGCGAGTGAAACAATAGTAATACGTTCCATCTGGTAAACCTTGTCCAGCACCGATTGCAACAACACCTTGATTTGATTGACCTATCCAATCATTTTTATAATCTCCACTTGCGAATACCACACCACCCCAACGGTTAAATATAATTAACTCATTAAGTTCGGTATCTTTCATACCACCAATCTTGAAGGCATCATTTACACCGTCACCATTTGGAGAGAATCCTCGTGGTATAAATGCGGTGGTATTATTGACTGCATCTTTACAAACAATTGGTGTTGGTGCTGCTTCATCTGGGCTACCGTCTCCGTTAATATCTGGTTTCAATCCGTTCATTGAAATATCAGATGTCAATTTTAAAGTATCTACTGCACTTCGAGCTTTTGCAAACGCTTGCGTATAAATCGTATCTTTCAATGGCTTCTTGATGTTAATCATGTAAGCAATCACGATACTATCTCCCACAGCAATAAATGAACTATCAGATTTTGTGATCGTTGAATCACGTTTACCGTTAAAGGTTGTACTAATTTTCGCATTTCCTCTAATTACTCTTGGCGAACCAACTAACTTCCATGATTCAGCTTGTTTACCGATTGTGCTATCAATATTTGTACATAAACGTACATTTCTCAAAGCATCTCTTCCGTAGTTTTTCGCTGTCATGATTAAGGTCACGTTGCAAGTGCTATCAGCCAATGGAATAGTATCTCTAACGGCTGCCAAAGCAATACCAATTGATACCTGCAATGGTGGAGGCGTTCCTTTCAATTGTACTGGCGTTGCCACGTTATCATTCGTTGGGTCTTTGTCTCCATTTGTATCTGGATTATTACCATTCGTAGATACATCTCTGTATGACAATGAATCTGCTCCTTTTCCAACACCGATGGCTACATTGTTGAAGATTTTATCTACATCAGGAGCATTGTCAACATTAACTCTCACTGTCAAGTCTATTGTTCCTGTTTCACCTTTTGCAACTGTTGATGAATCTGGCTCTAATAA
Source organism: Arcicella sp. (assembly GCA_043769985.1). Taxonomy (GTDB): domain Bacteria; phylum Bacteroidota; class Bacteroidia; order Cytophagales; family Spirosomataceae; genus Arcicella. The sequence goes on along the minus strand of JAYVIV010000019.1, from coordinate 4,730 downwards.
GTCGGTGAATGCACCTCTACCCGTATATTTCTTATTTACCGTTAATCCTGGAGTTGCAATCACAATTGGTTTTCCAATGATTATAGCACCTTTGGCGGTGAATACTGCATCTAAGTTGTCTTTCACACTCAATTCAGCAATAGCATTTGCACCCAAGTTCACAACTCTGATTCTGTATGGAACTGTCCAATACGTTGTTGAATCGTTCTTCAATCCTGTTGTTACTATTTCTTTGGCTAAACCGAATCTTGTGTTTGGTAAATCGAAGCGTAATGCTTCACTTGCTTTCGCTGTCAAATTCTCATTAGCAGTTGTCTTACCTGCCATCGTTGCGTTACTTACAAATGGTCCTTTATTTCCGTTTAAAGTCACTCTTATCACGTATCTGATTGTGTCAGTAGCGTTTGGCAACATATAACCTCCCGTTTTAACGATGCTTGAATCAGTCTTACTGAACAAGTCATTTGCAACTAAATTCGTGCTTGCATCAACGGTTGGTTTCGTTCTGATTTCACAAGTCACTGGCGTTTTGAATGTTTTCGCTAAGTCGTTGTAGAAGGTTACATTTTTCAAAGTATCCTTGCAAACGTTCTTCGCAATCAAACGGTAGGTTACGTCATAAACTCCAGTTGAAACTTTCGCTGTATCAAGAATTGCCATTGCCAAATCAATTTTACAAGTAGTTGCAGTATCTGGTCTCGTTACTGTAATAGTTGATGTACTTGTATTATTTGGCGTAATCAAATCAGGCTTACTTGAATTACAGATTCTTACTGTATTAGCAAATGTCCCTGCCGTTGCCGCTTTCGTTATATAAGTGAATATGCGAGTTTTACCTTTACTGATAGTATCAACCTTAATGGTTACGCTATCAACTGCTTTAATAACTCCCGTTCCACCAGATACGTAAGTCAAACCACTTGGAATTGGATTACATAATTGAACATCCTCCGCTCTACCCACTCCGTTGTTGGTTAAAGTAACGGTGTAAGTCACATTGTCACCAACTTTGTAAGTTGCTTTGTCTGCTGCAATCAATACACTTAAATCTGCATACGTTGTGTCAGTTGCTGGTACCAATACCACCGTTGAAACATTATTTGTCAAAATTGGATCAACTGGTGATGTCTTCGTAATTCTCGCTGTGTTGCTAATGATTGTATCCTTATTCACTTTCGCTTTATAAGTATATGTCACCGAAGCTCCTACAGGAATTGAAGCTGTTGCCACTCTCAAAGTGTCACCTTTTTGTGAAGGGTCACCTGATTGGAATGTTAAGAATTTCGGTAAGATATTATCAACCACAACGTTAGTAGCCACTTTTGGCCCATTGTTCGTTACTTTGATAGTGAATGTTACCACATCATCCTTCGCAATCAATTGCTTATCTGCCGTTAATAAAAGAGCCAATTCAGCTTCGTCTTTTGGCAATGGAACACCAGTCGTATCACCGTTGATGGTTACGAATGAGAAGTTATTTGGTCCTACGTTATCTTTGAACGAACCTACTGAAACGGTGTTCGTTACATCGGTTTTCACATTCATTTTCGCTACGTAAGCATACGTCCTAACTTGTCCTTTCTCCATTGATGCAAGGTTTACTGAAATTGCACCGCTCGTTAATACTTGACCCGTTGAACTTGACACGAATGTCATTCCTGCTGGGATTGGGTTTACTAATACAACTTCCGTAGCGGTTGCAGGTCCGTTATTTGTTAATGTCAAGATGAAACTTACATCCTCTCCTACTTTCGCTTTCGTCTTATCTGCTGTAATGACCACCGCTACGTCAGCAACTGTTGGATCAACATCTCCTACGTTAATTGATGTTGTTCCAGTACCTGTTCCGTTGTTATTGTTCAAGTTCGGATCTTTCGTTGTTGAAATTCCACCTGCGGCAACCACTGTTTCAGATTTAGTATTCAAGGTAGCCGTGTAAGTATAAGTTACGGTACCGTCTTTATCCAAACTTTCAATTATTGCAGTCAATAGATTTCCAGTTTTCACCAAACCACCCGTTTGACCGATGTAAGTTAATGTTCCTGGAATTACCGAGAATACATTAATATTTTTCGCAACATCTGGTCCTAAGTTCGTTACCTTAACCGTTGTAGTGACAACATCACCTACGACATAAGTAGTTTTATCAGTTTTTACTGTTATTACTACGTCTGCACCTTGAACAACCACTGAATTAATCGTTACTGAACCGTTCGTACCAGTTCCGTTATTGTTGTTTGGGTTTGGATCTGGATTGTTCGAAGTCCCCGTTCCTGTGATTACTACTGGACCTGTTCCTGTAAGAACTGATTTGTAGATATAAGTTACTATTCCGTCTCTTAGCAAACTATCTACTTTACCAGTCAATACTTTTCCATTAATTACCAATCCACCCGTTTGTGAAACGTATCTCAACAAATCTGGCACTGTGCTTGAAACCGTTACGTTCTTAGCCATTGCTGGCCCAAGGTTAGTAATCTTGATTGTTGTTGTTACGGTATCTCCTACTACGTAAGTTGTTTTATCAGTTGTGATTGTCACGACAATATCCGATGAATTTGGTGATGGTACTGAAACTACAGTACTGCCATTTGGATTACTTGCGTTATTATTGTTTAGATTTGAATCAGTAGTTGTTGAAGTTGCTGTTGCTCCAACCGTTACTGAGGTTGTTGTTCCAATTATCTTACCCACCCATGTGTAAACCTTCACGCCACCACTAATCAAACTATCTAATGTTCCATTCAACAAATTACCAGTTTTCACTAAGCCTCCAGTTGAATTTACATAAGTTAATCCCCCTGAAATTGCTGATGAAACTATCACATTTTTACCAGTTACTGGACCGTTGTTTCTCACCGTGATTATTACTTTCACTGTGCTGTCTAAGGCAATGTTGTTTTCTGTTGTAACTGTTATCTGGATATCAGAAACAGTTGATGGTGTTGTACCATCATCTTTATTTTCAACCGTAATCTTTGTCGGTAATGAGAAACAACCTTGTGCATTTCTGTAACAAGCGTAATATGTTCCTGCACCTACTGCACTTGGATTCGCAACTGTCGTTGAAGCGATACTTTCACCTATTTTGAATACTAAAGTTGCTCCTGCTGGTAAATTACTAACGACTAATTTATTCAAATCAATCGTTGTTCCTCTGTCAATTTTTACGTTGTTAGCAATTGGTGCATTTGGTGCAACCAAGTAATTAACTGTTGCTGTATCTGACTCAATTGAGCAACATTTATTTGCATCAACCAATTTGAAGAAATAACCTCCAGAACTCTTAACCGTTATGCTTCTTGTTGTTGCGATAGGCGTTATTGTACCAACTTTAAACCACATATAAGCGTATCCTGCTGTTGCTGATAAAGTTACTGAATCTGTTCCGCATGAGTTCAAATTTCCACTTACTGCAACTGTTGGTTTAAATTTCACACCATTCATTGTCAATACCATTGTGTCGGCTGTTGCTTTACAAGGGCCTGAACCGTCTGGGTCATTTGTGCAGATAATCAATTTAACCGTTCCTGCCAATACATCCGCTAATGATGAGCGATAAGTGGCAGTTGTCGATAATGGATTATCAAACGAACCCGAACCTGTTGTCTTCCAAACGATGCTGGTTGCAGCACCTCCGAAAGTTCCTGACAATTTATATGTTTTCTCTGCACAAATTGTAGCATCTGCACCCGCACTTGCTGTGACTGGGTTTTTCGCACAATCTTTTGGCGTACAGTCGGTGTTGATAAAAGTATTGATTACACCTGGTGATGAATAACATCCCGTTCCAGTTTTCTCAAATACATAATACGTTCCAGTTCCTACTGCATTTGGATTTGAAACCAATGGTGATGTTGGTAACACACCTGTATGATATTCGAATGATCCTCCTGCTGATAAAGTTGATGTTACACCCGATGCTAAATCTACAGTCAAGAACGGACAAACATTGTTCAAGTTCATCGTGGTTGGCGTTTTAATTCCCGCTCCTACCGTTATTGTGATTTCATTTGAAGTCCCACTTTCACACTTATCTAATTTACAGATTGCTGTATATTTAGTCGTTGCATTTGGTTTTGCCGTAATTACGTTTCCAACCTGTCCATCATTCCAAACGATTGTACCCGTGCAATTCGTAGCGGTCAATGTTATTTGAACTCCTTGACAAATTGACGTTGCATTACAAGTGATTGATGGTGCAGGCGGATTTCCTACATTCACCGTTGCAACACTTGATGGTGATGATGTACAAGTTCCGATAGTACAAGTGGCTGTATAATCAGTAGTCCTCGTTGGCGTAGCCGTTACGATTGCTCCTGTCTGCCCATCTGACCATTTAACCGTTCCTTCACAACCTGTGGCAACCAAAGTGATTGTACTTCCTGCACAAATTGTACTCGTTGCACATGAAATCGTTGGTACTGATGGAATTGTTACTGTTACCGTTACTTTATTCGATTCTGGACTACTACAAGTTCCTTGCTTGCAAACCGCAGAATAAGTTGTTGTTGAATTTACGGTTTCAGTAAGCGTTGCTCCTGTTTTACCATTCGACCAAACCACCGTTCCTGCTGAACATCCAACTGCTGTCAATACTACCGTTCCTCCTGAACAAACACTTAGTGGTACTGATGTTATGGTTGGTGCATCTGGCGTTCCAACTTTCACCGTTACAGGCTCAGATGTTTTCGCTTCTCCACAACCATCAACTGTACATTTCACCGAAT
>JAYVIV010000018.1:0-11426 GCA_043769985.1 Arcicella sp. | reverse complement strand
TATTTTAGTGTCAGTTTTAGTTTATTTTGAAGCGAATAGCAACGCTATTTAATGAAAAATTAACTAAAAATGGCGGTAAAAGAGTCGCATAAAAATTATAAATTATTGTTTTACCGTTACTCAATACAATTTAATTTAAAAATACAAATCTTTTCGAGAAATTGGCTTTTTCTTTTTCAGTTTTCTTCCTGCCCTAAAACCGATAAACAGGGCTATAAAAACGGGTGGTAAAATAAGATTCCAAGGCATTTCTTTAGTTTTGAATCTGGATTACTTTTCTAAATCCTCACCGTGAGGCGTATGAATAAATTGTTTACGTGCTTTTCCGATATTCAGAGCCGATTTTAAAATGGAAATCAAGGCAATTGGAATTTGCAAAAAGGCATTTACTAAATCTCTGTTGTACCATTTTGGGGGAATACCCATGAGCAATGCAATACCTAATGCAATGAACAGAAAAATGCTAAAAATCAACAAATTACTGGCAAAAAAGAAACAAAATATTATCCATAAACCTAACACCGCCACCAATAATACTCTTGGGAAAAGGTAAGTTTGGAAAACTTTGTTGAAAAAGGCAACGTTGCCTTGTGATAGCTGAACCCAACCTTCGATAAAATATTTTTCAAAAAACTCAACTTGCGTTGCCAACCATCTACTTCTTTGCTGACTAAAAACATCAGATTTAGCTACTTTTTCATCATAAACATATTCACTATCCAAAAATGCAACGTCTTTTCTTAATCTCATCAACCTGAATTCCAATTCTTTATCTTCGCCCGAAGTTTCGCCAATGTCAGTTAAAAGTTCAACGAATAAATGCCAATCGAACGCCATTCCGCTACCAATCAGGGCAGATGGTAAACCCGCTGCAATGTGTCCTCTTCTGAAAATATGGTTATTGATTTCTTCTGTACAAGCGTCTAACAATGCAAAAGGAGTTTGGACATTTTTAGCAGTTCGATGTCCTTGCACCACCTGAAAACCAACTTCAAAAGCATTATTGACAGCATGAAAAAATCCCGCTCCAATGTGATTATCCGCATCCAGAATCAGTAAAATATCAACCGATTTATCTTGCGTAGCTTCAATTGCTTTTTGCAAGGCTTTTCCTTTAGTACTTTTCTCAAAATGTACTTCAACGACTTGAATTGGCAATGAGTTTAAAGTTTTCAACGTTTCTTCACTAAAAGAATCGGCAATGATAATCACTTCAAATAATTCCTTTGGATAATCCTGTTCAAGTATGTTTTTTGCTGTTGAAATAATGACGGAATCCTCTTTATAACCTGGTACAAAAATGCGTATTTTTCGCAATCTTGAGGCTTTTGGAAAGGTTTTTTTCTTTGCAATTTTCCCCAAAACCGAAAAATACAATAAATAAGCCACTTGAATGGCGAGGTAAATCAAGATGAAATATTCTATAAAATGGAGTATCGTTTTTATCATTTTGTGATTATTTAATCAATTTTTAACTTACTCAATAATGTGAAAGAATGATTTATTGGTTCTTGGGTAGCTGAATTAGAAATATTCCAAAATAAGGCATTCCAAATTGATTTAGCATGAGCATTTTCTTGCTTCAAAATATGTTTCAAAATATGCACAGGCGAAGAAATCAAAACAAAAAATGCACTGGCAATCAACCATCTAAATCCTCCATAATTTCTTCGAATATACAAAAGTCTGTTTCGGTATAAATAGTACGTTTTGAAGGCTGAATTTTTTCCCGTTGAAACTGATTCTTTATGATAAATTTCTGCTTTGCCGTCGTAATGAACTTCGTAACCATATTTTCTAAACCTTGCCGCCCAATCCAATTCTTCGTAGTATAAAAAGAAAATTTCACTCATTTGTCCCACTTTTTTTAGCACAACTTGAGGAATCATCATGGCTGCACCGTTGGGTAAATCGGTCATTCGGGCATCATTAAACTTACCATCGTCTTTCTGCAAATATCCAATATCAAAACTTCTGCTCGTGAGTGGGTGCAGTCCAATTGCTCCCGCATATTGAATGGTATCAGGCATGAAATGATATTTTATTTTTGGACAAACAATTCCAATTTTGGGGTTTTTCTGTAAATAATCAACCAATTCACTAATTAAATTTGGCGTTAATTCAGTATCATTATTAACAAAAAACAAATACTCTCCTTTGGCAAAATGCAATCCTACGTTGTTTCCACCCGCAAAACCTAAATTTTCAGGACAACTAATGTGTTTGATAAATGGAAATTCTTTTTTTAAACTCGCTGATGAATAACTGGGTGATGCATTATCAACAACAATAATTTCCCAATCAGGATATTTTACCAGCGAAAGCGACCGCAACATTTCAGCGGTTACTTCGGGCGTATCGTAGTTGACTGTTATGATGGAAACTAATGGACTTGACATATTTTGAATCACGATTTCGTTAATAATTTTTGGTATGTACTATTCAGATAATTTTAATTGATTACTTCCGATTTCCACCGCTTTACTATCCCACTTTGGGCTAATAAACACAAATGCCCAGCTAATATAGACAATTGCCGAGGAAGGAAGTGCGTTCATTACTTCGTTTCCATAACTACAAACTAAACTACCAAACGACCCTGCACAAAGCGAAATTAATTGATTCCGCAGCACAGGGTCACGGGTTTCCCAGATGATTCCTGCCGATTTTCCTACAATATAAAACATCATTCCGAACCAAATAATAAATCCAATGACCCCATACATTGCCCACATTTTCACATACAGACTATCGGGGGGAATATAGGCGGTTGCAATGTGTTTGTTGTAAGTTCGTCCCCATTGTCCGATGGTTCCCACGCCCATTCCAATAGGTTTGCTCGCCATTATATCCTTCAGAACTCTTTGATTAATGAGTCGTGCTTGAAGTGATGGGTCGTTGGGGTCGAGGGAACTTCGTAGTCTTCTGATTTGGTCATTTCCAGAACCAATGGATGTAAATTTTAACATTCCGATAAAACCTACTCCAATCACAATCCCGATAACCAAAATACGGGTTTGTTTCATCAGAATCAAAAAGATAAAACCACCTCCAACTAAGGCTCCCATTGCTCCTCTTGTACCAGAAATTAACATTCCATAAAAAATCAATAATCCTGCAAAACCATACCAAATTTTTTTTCCGATAGAATAAGGTCCAATCGCCAAAACCATGCACATAACTGCCAAATGAGCTTGTGAAGCCCCAAATTGGGCGGCTTCAGAATAATAAGAAAACACCCTAAGTTTCCCGAAGAGGATATGGGTTTTCTTTGCTCCCTCTTCCAACCAACGATGCTCGGCTGAATCCACGCCAAGATACAATTGTTTCAAACCGTAAACTGCTCCAAAAAAAGACATTACAATTATTATATTCAAAAATAGCGAAATATCCGTTTTCCTATTGAAAATAAATATCGTTAATGGAACGACTAAAAGCCAATACAAAGAAGATGAACGCATTTCTTGCAACCAGCCCATAATGTTTGGACGAGTGGGATTGCCAATTTCTAAAACGGTAATCCCAAACCAGATTAGTGATAACCAAACCAAGTCAATGTCAAGATGTCTGAATCGAAACCTATTTCCTTGATGAAAAAAAACAGCTAACCACGTTAAGACCAAGAGAGCATCCACTAAAAGCCCAAATTGTGGCCCTACGATATGTTTCCCAATAGTTGGCATCAAAAAACAGTAAAAAATAAAGGAAATTAATCCAATGCGAGGATTGAAGAAAAGCAAGATTAAAAAGGCTATTCCAAAAGGTAAAACTAATAATAAACCCGCAATTGAAATACCCATATTGGCAATCAACCACCCCAAAACAATACTCAACGACACGCCAATGATTAACCAGCGATTACTCAGCCCGATTCGGTTAGATTTATATAAGGCGTTTTCCTGCATTGAATGAATTACCGATTTTGTAATTGAGTAAATTTATTCCCCATTTTTGTGGTAAATGCTTTGCTATAATCAATCATTTCTTTCCAAATATTTCCACCATTCAATACCCCTGTTTTATCAAGCATCCACCAACCCAACGTTGCTCCAATCATGGCATTTACAACTGATGCAAAAGCTACCCAAACCAGATTATTCGTTAAATAAAGAGCCAAAAGGTCGGCAACAATATTAATAATTGCCATGATTAAGACTTTCAGAAAGTTCTTGTTGGGCAATTGTAAAGCATCCAAACAGATACCAGTCATGCGATTGATGGGCAATAATAATCCAAACAAAAGGAAAACTCTAAAGATGGGCGTAGTATCAGCATATTGTTCCCCGCCAATAATTAACACCAAATAGGGTGCTACAATAAAGGCAAATAATAAGCCTGGGATATACAATAAATACGACCAAGAAAGGTATTGAACCAACGTTTTTTTGAAGGACGGATAATCTTTTTCGTTATGTTTTGCCGCCAATTGTGGAAAGGCGGTGGTGCTTAAACTCCGTAAAGGAATTTCAAAAAGCTCCGTCAATTTCAATGGAATAGCGTATTTTGCCACCGAAGCAGACCCCATCAAACTTCCAATCAGAAAAGTATCGGCACTTTTCAAAACGTTGGTAGTGGCCAGCGTTGCCAAAGTATATTTTATCAAATTAAACAAAGATTTTACCTCCGTTAGCGATTTGAATTTGATATTCAGCGGATTGGTTTTCTTGAGAATCAAGACGGAAAGTAGTAAACAGATATTGAAAATTAGATGCACCGTGGCGAATTCCTCCAAACTTCCCTCTTTCAAAAAAGCATAAAAAGCAATTATTAAGGCATTGGCACTTTGGGTGATTCGGAGGAATAAAAGGAACTTCAAATCTTGTTTGGCAACGGCTTCGGCTTCGGCAATATGCAATGGAAGTGTAACCATGCCCAATACGGCATACCAACCACAAAATGTTTGAATGCCAGCATTTTGCGAGAAAATTCCCGATAAAAAAAGGGCAATTAGCACTACTGAAATGCTTAGAGAAATCATTCCCCCAAGCCAATATGCACTACCAATAATAGTTTGTTGTTGAGTATGGTCATTGTTTGAGGCCCGCATGACAAGGGCAGATTGTAGTCCCCCCGATTTTATCATTTCAAATAAAATTACGGCTGTGGTATAAATAATGTATTCGCCCATAATTTCGGGCTTGGTTACTCGCACCAACAACATAAACGAACCCAAACCAATGATGGCGGGAAGAAGTTGGCTGGCAAATGCCAATCCTTGTGCGGCGGCTTGACTTCTATCTTTTTTCAATGACTATTTTATTTTTCTTCTGTTTCCAAACTCAAATTTTGCGATTCTTTTCAAAATTGACCGAAATACATTCCTCTTTTTGGGTGCTTCTCCAATGTATTCTTCAGCAAAGTCGCTGTCAACTCCGTTCAAAATAAACTGTGGAGTATTTCCCGTAGTTTTACGAAAAATGTTCAAAATATCACGATCAACTCTTCCCCAAACCCGATTTGATCGGCACAGCAAAATGGCGTGATTCAGTTTCGGGAACATTCCAGGCTTGATAATAATATCATCTAATGATGGAAATTCTATCAGGATAAAATCTTTAATACTCTTTAATTTATTCTCTCTTGCTTCCAGAAATGCTTGATAACTATCTGGAAATGAAACCCCAAATTGTTTTTTCTCAGGCTCTTTTAACGTAACTGGTAGATATGTATCTGATGTTCCTGCTGAATTATTAATGAGTAATTGTTTTTCAACGATATAATTTAAATTTAATAATTCGTTTCCTAATACGTTTATAATGGTTGTTTTGCCCTCGCCGACTTGAGTACTCAAAATCCCAACAACAATAGGTTTTTGTTGAGATTCCACATTCGCCAGAAATTGTTGAAGTAAACGTAAATTTGCCTTCTTCACAAACTCAGGATTTCCATTGATGAGTGGATAAATTCCCAGTAGAGGGGCGTCAATCAATTTTCTGGCCTTCATTGGTTCAAGTAATGTCTTATTGATTAAGGCATTTGCCAATATAGAGGCTAAAACCAACACTAATCCTATTACAAAACCGACAATTACCAAAACCATTCTTTTTGATGTGTTTGGTTTTAAAGGTAAATAAGGTGGATCAACTACGTTCAATTTGGCGGTTAACTCCGTGTTTTGTTGCGTTAATCTTGCCATATTTAAGCCATGAAGTAGCTCTAAATATTCTTGTTCCGAAACCCCAATTTGTCTTTCGATTTTCTTAAGCATCGCACCCAATGGAGCAAAACGACGATATTCCTCCTCAAATTCTTTTTTACGCTTGTCCATTACAGTCAATTTCGCCTTGCTTTGTTCATAGGAGAGCGTAGTTTTCAACCATTCGTCCAATACATTTTTGGTTGGAATTCCGTTTGGGGTGTTACTGTCTTTATAAAGCCTATCCAAAGATATTTTCAAACTCCCTTCTGCTCTTGAAGCAACATTTTTTAAACTATCAATTTGTTTTTGATTACTGCCATCACTATTTATGGTTTCGCTGAGCGCAATTTTATTATAAATATTGGATAATTTTTCCCGATCCTTAATAATATCCGATCCATTTGAAAACTGATTGTTTCTGCCTTTTATATTCTCGTTTACTTTTTCCAACGACGATTTTGATGACATTTTATCCATCTCCAAATTATGATTCATGGCATATAAATCTTCACGCTCGCCCGCCACTGCCTTGGTCTGTTCGTAGTAGTTGATGATGTCGTTGGTTTTATTAAAATCCAAAAAAGTCTTTTCGGTGGAATCAAGTTTAGAAAATGCTTTTTTTGTTTCACTTTCAAAATAACTCACCACTGACCCAGTTTGTCCTTCACGCAAAAGCCTATTTTTACGCATGAATGATTGTTCCAGTAATTCAAGCGTTCTTTTACAGATAAATGGATCGTTTGTTTCGTATGAGATTTTAATTAAGTCACTGTTACTGATACGAGCAGATTTAATATTTTTCAGCGCTTCAAGAGAATAAAAAGGATTACCCGAATAAATAATTTTATAGATTAAATTATCATCGCTACGTTTTACAAAATCTGCAATTGTAGCACGGGTTTCAACTAAAGTTGGCTTCACTATCTTACGCTTAAACTCAACCGAAATGTTTTTTTGTAATTCATCGTAAGCTCCCCAAGTCAACACATTTGGGTCATGTTTTTTCAAAAAAAGATGTTCTGCCAGTAAATCAATTAGAACGTCTTGTTTGGTTTCTCGTGACTCAATCAAGGAAAGTAAATTATCAAAAGCATTACTGGTTGAATAAAAATCGGCTTTCGTACTACCATTTAAGCTATATCCCGAAGCAATTCCTGTATAAATAGTTGATTCTGAAGAGTAAACTTTTTTTTCATGACGGGTAAAATAGTAAATTGAGGCTGCCAAAATCGTGGGGATTATCAGCAGCCAAGGGAGGTTTTTTGAAAGCAATTTTAAAAAATGCAAAAAACTCATTTTACCTGATTTAATAAAGATGAAAAATTTGTACCCGTGTAGGCATCCATTTGCATTAAACTGGTCTGAAATTTGTTTAGATACGTCTCATATTCAATTCTTGATTTGTTATAAATATCTAAAACCCTTGCGTTTTGCTCAACCGTGATTTGACCTTGTAAAAAATCTCGTTCCCCCATTTTATAATTGACTTGTGCTGCTTGACGGTTGTTACTGCTAATGAGCATCAACTTATGGGCCAGTTTCAAGTCTTGGTAATATTCAATAACTCTCTGTTTAATATATAGATTAGAATTTTCTTTTTCATAAGTAGCCATTTCAATCTGTGATTGGGTGGCCTTTGCGAAATGTTTGCGGTTAAGAATTTGTGAAATTGGAAGTTGAATCCCAACGCCTAAATTATAAAAACCCGTTTGTACAGTCGTAAGTCTGCTCACTGAATTTGCCTCATTCACAGACGCAAAATTTGTCCCATATTGATAACTCCCAAGCAAAGAAAGTCTATCAAAAATAGCATTTTTACTGATTTTCTGATTGGCAGTGGCAAAATCTATTCCACCTGTTAGCCGTTTCACTTCGGGTGAAAACTTTTGAGCAGCACTGATTAACTGAGGTAAAAGTTGATCGTTGATAAGTGCTTTGGTCAATAGTGAATCCGTAGAAATCTTCTGTGCGTCTAATTCATCGGGAATTAGCGTTGAGATAATCCAAATTAAGAATATGAAACTATTTTTTTTATTCCAAAACATTCAACTATAATTTTAGGGGACACGTTATTTTCTGATAAACAAATCCCACTCTTCAAATATTTACTTAACATTAGAATGGTAAATCGCTAAGATTTTTTCGGCCGTTTTCTGCCACGTAAATACTGTGGGTCGCACGTATCCCAGCGTTATTTTTTCGTTTCTTAAACTTTCATCTTCGTAAGCGATTGTCATTCCCTCCGTAATTTCCTTTATTGAATAGGGATTTACCAAAAATGCTGCATCTCCTGCCACTTCGGGCATGGCAGAAATGTTAGAAGTGACAACTGGAATTCCAAAAGCCATGGCTTCCAAAATGGGCAAGCCAAAACCTTCTCTGAGCGAAGGATATAAAAAAACTTTTGCTTCTGAATATAATGTTAGCAACGTCATTTCATCCACAAAACCCGTTAAAACAAATCGGTCAAGTATTTTTTCTTTATTGATTTCGCCTAAAATCTCCTTGATAAATGATAGTCGCAAACCAGTGATGACTAATTTAATATTTTGATTTTTCTCTGCAAAATCAACAAATGCCTTCACTGTATTCTTGACATTTTTTCGAGGTTCAACATTACCCAGAAACAAGAAATAATCTTCGAGTAAACCTAAACGTGTTCTAATTTCTTTAATAATTTGCAAGCCTGGCTTTTGCCCAAATCGTTGACTTACTCCATTGTGAACAACAATAACTACTTCATCATGAAGACCTAACGTTTCAATAATATTGATCTTTTCAACTTCAGAAATGGTAATAATACTTTTACACTTTTTAACAATTTTTGGGACAAGCCATTTTCTGTATAAGTTGCCATATTTCTGATAATTCGTTGAAGTATTTTTTTCAACTGAACTCTCCATGAATATTACATCGTGAAGCGTTAAAATCAGTGGCATTGAAAGAACAAGAGGAGCAGTATTGCTGGTACAATGTAAAATATCAACCTCATATTTGTAAGCGTAATAAGGTAGCACAATCTGTTCCCAAAAAACATAATTACCCCCTTTTATCTCAATGATTTTGAAGTTTTTAGTTTCGGTTATGCAATGACGGTCTTCATCAGGCTTCACAAAAATAAAATAGTCATTTTCACTATCAATGATTTGTAAAGCACGAATAAGCTCCATGACTACAACATCCATGCCATGCTTATGAGGTCTAAAAAGTCGTTGAGCCTCTATTCCTATTCTCATTTTAACTATTTTTTTGTCTTATTCCAATTTACTTAAAACGATTTCAACCACTTCTTTTGCTTCCTTAACCTCAACATCTAAGCGTAAATAATAAGCAAGAAGAACTTGTTTGGATGGATTCACTTTCGATAATTCTTCAAATACTTTTATCTTGGGATGAAAATGCGTGAGTCCTACCATAGAAAAAGATGGTTTGATTTGATGAGCTAATGCTGCAACTTTCTGAAAATCTTCACTTTCAATTGCTATAGCAATTTCCTCCCAAGTTGTTAGACTGTCCTCAAGAAAAGTCTCAAACATGATTTGCAAAATGGACTGATCACCTCCGTAAATTTCTTCGAGATAATTAGCGTCAAGCAATGGATGCGTTATGGTAGACATATTAACAGGTATTTTAATGTTTAAAGCAAAGATTGTACCGAATATTTATATTTAAGAAGAAATTGATTTTTTTTGAGGCAAAGATAACTAAAAGCATACAGGGCCTATGGAGTACTTTTCTTATCCCCAATTTTTAATCATCTAAACTTTGATAGATTATTTGTCGAAATAGGTTATTCAGATTATCCCCTTTGGTTTGTTGGGTTTGCTTCATAATTACACCGATGATTTTCTCTTTTGGGTCAGCAAAATAATTAGTGTTGAAATATCCACCCCACGTGAAAGTGCCTTTGCTACCAATCCCTCCTTTGTCCTCACCGTTCGCTCGCAAAACACTGTAAGCTAATCCAAAGAAACTATCACCTTTTTCTCCCCCAAAAAGAGTTTCAGTTTGGTTAGAAAGAATAGCGTTGATTGTAGTGCGACTCAAAAATCTTTTACCCCCCAATTCACCTTCGTTCAAATACATTTGCAAGAAAGTAGCATAATCTTTTGCAGTACTCGAAAGCCCTGCACCGCCCGAAAAGAAAGTTTTTGCTCCTCTAATTGGGTAATCCGCATCATAAAAAGTTACTGGAAATTTTTCCCATTGTCCGTCTTTATTTGGTCGTTGAACCGATACTAAACGAGATGCTTTATTATCTGGTAAATAGAAATAAGTGTCGTTCATTGACAAAGGTTCAAACAATCTTTTTCTGAGAAATTCATCGAAAGGCATTCCTGAAACCACTTCAATAAAATATCCCAAAACATCCAATCCCTCTGAATAGGTATATTTTTCGCCTGGATTATGGTGCAACGGAAGTTTTGCTAATTTCTTAACACTTTCTCCAATTTTGATAGATTCAGTAGTGAATAAATCCGTAATCCCTGCCTTTTTATACATAGCTTTGAAACGTTCATCACCGTCAATTACGCCATATCCTAACCCTGAAGTATGGCTCAAAAGATGCCGAATCGTGATTTCATTTTTCGCAGGTTCGGTTGTATAACTACTATCCCTAAAAGTAAATGATTTTACTAAGGTTGGGTTCTTAAATTCTGGAATATATTTTGAAATTGGGTCGTCTAATTGAAACTTTCCTTCTTCCCAAAGCATCATCACTGCAGTTGAAGTTATGGCTTTACTCATAGAGGCAATTCTAAAAATATCATCCTTCTTCAAAGCCCTATTACTCTGATTATCAGCCATTCCGAACGATTTATGGTAAATTATTTTCCCATTTCTAATCACGATTGCGGCAACGCCAGGCACTTCTTTGTTGTTGACAGAATTTTGGAGAATATTGTCCATTCGAGCCATGCGTTCGCTGGACATTCCCACGCTTTCAGGCGAACCATCTGTGAGTTGGGGAGAATTTTTGAGGGATTTAGTTTGGGAAAATCCTTCAAAGCATAACAAGAGAGATAGTAAAATGAATTTGTTTTTCATGTTATAATTTTAGTAAAATGGATGGTAATTCATTAGAAAATGGACTAATCTATTTTGTGGTAAAAAGAAATAGAAAGAATATTATTTTAATGAACAGTTTAGGTTGTTAGTTCATAAAGTTATTTAAAAATTTGATAAAATACCATTTAGGTGATTGTTCGCAGTAAAAATTGAGTTGTTGACAGCACACACTAAGGAGACAGTTGGCACAAATCTTTGACCTTCGGTTACAAAAAAA
>JAYVIV010000017.1:0-8574 GCA_043769985.1 Arcicella sp. | reverse complement strand
AAGAATCGGTACGGGGAACGGCTCTCAAAAGTTGTTCTTTATGGTTCTTATGCTCGTGGAGATCAGCATGAAGAGTCTGATATAGATTTCATGATTATTTTAAATGACAGTAAATTACAACCAGAAAAAGTTGGTATAGTAGGACAGTTAATTACTGAAATTAAAGAACAATTCAATGTTTTAATTTCAATTTTACCTGTAACGATTGATAGATATATGTTCTCTGATAGATTATTTTATAAAAATGTTAGAAGAGAAGGAATCGTAATTTATGGATGAACTCATCGAACTTGCAGAAGAATGTCTCAATGAAGCAAAGGCTTTATTGAATCTTCATTTTGTGAAAGGAGCAATAAATAGGTGTTATTATTCCTATTTTGATGCTGTGAGAGCTTTATTAGAATTGAATGAGTTTAATTATAAAACACATTCAGGTTCACATAATAAATTTTACGAATTGTATATCAAAACAGGACTTATTCCTAAAAAATATCATCAAATTTTGGTTGAATTATTTAATAAGCGTTCACAAGTTGATTATGATGGTTTTGGTGATATTGAAGAGGAAAGTGTGAAAGAATATATTGAAATCACCGAAGAGTTTATTAATTACATCAAGACGAATTTTAATAAAAATTAACCATGCCTTCATTAAAAGAAGTCCGTAACCGAATCGTATCGGTAAATTCCACTCAACAAATAACCAAAGCCATGAAAATGGTTTCGGCAGCCAAGCTTCGTAGAGCCACGGAAGCCATCACACAGATGCGTCCATACTCAAAGAAATTGACTGAAATGATTGCAACGGTTTCGTCAAATACTGATGGTTCATTAGAGAATCCATATACAGTTGTTCGTGAAATCAAAAACGTTTTAGTGATTGCTGTAACCTCAGACCGTGGTTTGTGTGGAGCATTCAATGCAAACGTAGGAAAAGTTGTTATTAATCTTATTGACGAAAAATATGCTTCTCAACAAGCCGCAGGGAATGTTGAAGTAATGGCAATCGGTAAGAAAGGAAGCGAATATTTAACTCGTCGTGGATACAAGGTAACTAATAAGTTTGCTGGAATCTATGCTCGTTTGAGTTTTGCAGCCGTTCGTGAAGCCGCCGAAGAAGCCATGAAAGGTTTTGAAGATGGCAAATATGATGTGGTTGAAGTGGTTTATAATCAATTCAAAAACGTAGCAACGCAAATCTTAACAACTGAGCAAATTTTGCCAATGGTTGAAAAGAAAAGTGATGCTGTAAAAACATCAAACGTTGATTATATTTTTGAACCATCGGAAGAAGAAATTATCACTGAATTGATGCCCAAAGCTTTGAAATTGCAGATTTACAAAGCTGTTTTAGAATCTAATGCTTCAGAGCATGGAGCAAGAATGACAGCGATGGATAAAGCAACCGACAATGCAGGTGAATTAATCAAAGCATTGAAATTAGAATATAACCGTTCTCGTCAGGCGGCAATTACCAAAGAGATTCTTGAAATCGTTGGTGGTGCAGAGGCTTTGGCAGCGGCTTAATTTTAAGTTAATAGAGAACAGAGAATAATTAATAGTTATTTTTTTATTGCATAAAAAAGGCTTTTCAAGAGATTGAAGAGCCTTTTTTGTGATTCATAATTCTATTAAATTCTTAAATTTTATTCTACTTGCAATAAATCTTTCCAGAGCGTAGTAAATTTTGGACTTACTTTACTGGCATTACCTTTCCAAATATTGTTTGTGCCTTGAATGGCGAATTTGACGGTTTCCTTTCCGAATTTTGCATTAATTTTATCCATTAAGCTACTGATTTTCTGAGCATTAACATCTGGTTCTGGCACAAAAAGGTTTCCTTGAATTTCATCTTTTCCTACAATTCCCATTACAGAAACACCAGCTTTTTTATAATCATAACCTTGAATATAAATTTGCTTCAATCCCCACAAAACTTTCCGTTGAATTTCGAGCGTACTACTGGTAGGAATGTCAAAATTCATGGTGATTCCGTTGTAGTATTGTGGTTTATTATTAAATGGATTGGTTCGGATATAAACACTTACTGTACACGCACATGAATCTTGCGAGCGTAGTTTCTCAGCACATTTATTAGCAAAAGTTGTTACAGCTTCTTCCAAATTATTAATTGATTGAACGTTACACCCAAAAGAACGTGAATGTTGAATAATTTTCTTTTTCTCAATTACTTCGGTTAAGTTTAAACATGATTCTCCTTTGAGTTCCTTGTAAAGCCTTAAACCAACGATTGAGAAGCGTTTTTGAACGAAATGTTCAGGTAATTGTGTAAAGTCGTAAGCAGTATTTACTCCTTCACTTTTTAGAAATTTACCATGCTTACGACCAATTCCCCAGACATCTTCAATAGGAGTTTCTTTTAATGTTTTTTGCAAAATTTCTTCCGAATCAATCACAAAAACACCCACTTCTTTAAAGTTTTTTTTGGCATATCTATTTGCCAATTTCGCTAATGATTTTGTGGGAGCAATGCCGATGCTGATGGGAATTTTTGTCCATTTTGCGATTTTCTTTTTTACATCAACCCCAAAATCAAAAAGTTCATGGTCAGGAATAATACTCAAATCTAAAAATGCTTCATCAATACTATAAACCTCCACGGCTGGACAAAGGTCATTCAGATTGTTCATGACTCTGGCGGAAATATCACCATAGAGAGCATAATTACTGGAAAAAAACTCAATTTTATGTTTATTAATTAACGGTTGTATTTTGTGTAAAGGTGTTCCCATCGGTACGCCTAAATCCTTTGCCTCCTGCGAACGAGAGATTACACATCCGTCATTATTAGAAAGAATAACAATCGGTTTATCTCGTACTGATAAATCAAAAATACGTTCACATGAAGCATAAAAATTATTGCAATCTGCCAAGCCAAACCATTTGTTCATCGGAATTTACGGCTTAGACCTTTTACTACGCCAAATACCCTAAAATCATCACTTTCTTGAATTTCTACTGGATCAAAATTGGGGTTTTTTGACATTAAAAACAGCTTATTTTGAAGCCTTTTAATGATTTTTGCCATATAAAAATTATTTAAACTACAAATCACGATATCGTTCTCACGGTAATCGAGTGTGGTATCAACAATCAAAATATCACGGTCGGTTATTCCTGCATCAATCATCGAATCGCCACGAGCTTCAACTAAATAACAAGTATGTTTTTTAATGCCGTGGAAATCATTCAAATCAAGCATTATGTCCACATAATCATCCGCTGGACTTGGAAAACCCGTTGCAGATGTACCACATTCAACAGGCATGAGGTATTTATTGAGTTCGATTACATCATAATCGTCAATACTGAAAAATTGTATTTCTCCTTCGTAAGTTGATGTCATAAGTAAACAGTTTTAATGTGGCTATTATAAAATATCATTAGTAATCTTTTTCAATACCTCCGCAACAATTTCTCCTCTTCTAAATATTGAAGCAAATTTTCTAAGTTCCAAATTTGGATAATCATTATCATCCTTTTTCAAAACAGCTTCCAAAATTGTATTTGCTTTCTGATATAAATTATCTTTTTCTGTATCAAAAAAAAGTTTAATCTTTTCAATATTTTTGTGAGTTAACTGTTCTAATTTTATTTTATTTAATGCCAAAATCATTTTACCAATCATCATTGATAAGATATAATTGCTATATGGCAGATGTGGATGAAGAAATATCAATGGTTCTTTTCTCCGTTGATTATCACAATATCTAAAAATTAAAACTGCCAAAATAAGTTGAGAGGCATTTAAGTCGTTAAATACTTTATCGTAAAATTTTCCAAATAACTCATCTTTTTTATATTTTGCAACGTGAGGTGCTTCTCGCCATATCGTAAAAATTGCCTCTGCCGCTACCGAGGACGCAATTGTATCTCCTGTTTGAGAGGAGATTTCTTTTTTACGTTTATAGATATATCCTAAATCACTAACAGCAATTTCCATTTTTTTCTGAATACTGTCATTAGCTCGTAAATCTCGCAAATCAACTGGATTTTGACTGTTCGTTGCAATTGTAATATCGGTAATTAACTGTTCATCATCTTTGTCTAATTCGTATAAACGAATTAATACATAAGATTTAGAATAATCAATAGTAGGATTTTGAGTTACAGTATGTTGAATTGTTTTACAACTTTGTCCGCCATTAATAATTTGTAAATCTTCTACTTTTACATTCAAATCTGAGGACTTAAAACCATCATGTAAGAACTTACTGCATACCATGGTGATACCGTTATTATAGAAATAAAAATTATCTCTTTGACTACTCAATAGGGTTTTGCTAATGTCCTGATTAACTCTATTTTTATTTAGTCCTAAGTATTTTCTAATATTTTGTTCTAAAAGTCTGTCTCCGAATGTTTCAAAAAGATTTGCTAATTCAACAACATTTATCTTGCTAACTAATACTCTTTTAAAATTGAACTGTTCAATAAAACTCTCCCCATGCAGATTCAATGATGTTTTAATACTTCTGTTACTCTGTAAAAAATTTATGATATTGTCGTGGTTAAAGTGTTCAAATTCTACTTGATCTTTGGGTAACTTAGCGCCATCAATTTTTTCTTGTGCAATGCTATTCCATGTCAATCCATTGTTTAGCATTATACATTTAACTTGTGGTATTAGAAAAGCATCATTAGTAAGAGATTGTATTTCAGCAACTTTGACTTTTAATTTATCATTGAAAGTAACTTTTTTACGAGCATCGAAAAGTAAATCTAAGGCAGCAATCGTTTTAATTATAGCATTTTCACTAAAATTAGAATCGTTTTCACTTCTACTATATTTTGATTGAAATATGATAACTGTGAAATCAATGTCAGTCGTATCACCAATATAAACTGCATCAATACCAACATCATTCCCCCCATCAGTAAGGCACTGTAAGGCTTCTTCAAGTTCGAGGTTCAAATACGAAGCAACGCCAAGTAACAAAAAAGCTTTTGATATTTTCTTCTCATTATCATTTTTCAAATCTTGAAACCATGAAGGATTGTCAGAAATGATTTTTTGTATTCTTTGATCAACTATATTTTTATTGATATTCATTACATTTAACATTTAGAATCAAAAATACAACCATTACTTCAACTCATTCGCCTTAATATCTCTCGTCCATTTTGGCTCTCCTTTTGAGTCAAATATACTGATTTTCAACACTCTATCTTTCAAAGTTCCAGAAACTTCACAAATAGCAAAATTACGTTCTGTGAATAAAGTTCCTTCCACAACGGGCGAATCGTCTTCTACTTTTACAGGTTTTGCAGGACCAGATGTTATAGGCGAAACGGTTAAATCATACAACGGATAGTTGGCTCCAGAACGGTCTAATTTTTGAAGAACCGTATGATGACGGTCACCCGAAACAAACATAACTCCTTTGATTTTTGCGTCTGTAATTTTCTTTAATAATTCGTTTCTTTCCCCTTCATAATTAGACATATTTTCAAAAACTTTCGCAGGATTCACTACTTGTCCTCCTGTTACGATAATCTTAAATGTGGCACTACTACCCGTAAGAGCATCAATTAACCAAGTCATTTGTTTTTTTCCGTAATAATCACGGTCGCCCGTAAAGTTTTCATTCGGTGCTTTGAACCAACGGTCATCCATCAAGAAAAATTGAACATCCCCCCATTGAAATGTGCCTGTACATCCTTCATTTTTGAATACATAATTAGGATTTGCCCAAAATAATTTGAACATTTCAAGCGACAATTCTTTTTGAGCAAATGAACGATCAGAGTCATTATTACCGTAATCATGGTCGTCCCAGATGGCATAATGATGTGTACTTCCCAACAGTGGCTGTAATTCTGGAACGTTGCGAGAATGCGTGCTTCGGTGCAACATACCCGTGCGAGTACCCCAATCTGCTTCACGATAATAGAAATTGTCCCCTCCCCAAATCATAAAATCTGGTTTTTTGCTATTAATAGACGTAAAAATTTCGTTTTGCCCACCATATCCACGTCCAGGACGGTCGGTTGACTCTTCGTTGATATAATTGCAACTTCCTAAGGCAAATTTGAAATTGGGCGGATCTTTTCGATATTGCCAGAGTTCCTGAGACTGAAAGGTAAGGGGATAATTACGAGCAACAACTTTATTATTAAGCAACACTTCATAATTATACTTTTTACCCATCGTCACTTGGTCGCAGATAATTTTTGCGGTGAAGCCATCCTTTTTTGTGGTTAAAACTTCATCCGTAGTCATTTTTACAGACGGTTTATCTTTTTCCCAATAATGGAATTTCACTTTGGCAGCTTTTTCAGTCTGAATCCACAGCATAACCTCCTTCATTTCAGAATAGCCAACCATTGGACCATTTTTTATTTGGGCGTTTACGCCAATAATTTGAATGAGTAGGAATAATAAAATAAGTTTTTTCATTGGTTTTGATTTTAGTCTATTGACAAGGTTGGATCACTGGATTAGGGAGTTTTGGTCTGATAGGATATATTCTATTAGCAAAATAGGGTTGTTTCAATGCTAACAAACTATCCATTCTGGTTGATTTACTTTTATTATCAATTTTACCCTCTCTTGGGTCTGAAATAAAGAAAACATTTATGGTAAATTCGTAAGTTGTGTCATAAAAATATTCTCTAAATCTATCACTCATGAAATCACTAAAACAACTCTGAAATTTATCTCGAATATCGCTTAATTTCTCTGTTTTAAGAGATTTTATGTCTTTCAATTCAATCAGATACAAGACAAATTTGTTGCCTCCACAATGCTGAATAATCAAGCAATCTGGTGATTTTGGGCGATTATTGCTTTTCTCATGTATTTTATAATATTCATCTACTTTGATGATGATTAAATCGTCTTGATTTACATTTTTACTCACATTAATACCAACCCCATTTTCCTCACAATCATCACATAAAAATTCACTCAGAATCGGGTCTTCTTGGATTCGTTTAATTAACATTTTTACAGGCGTGGTTTATAATTTTTCTAATAGTGACATTCTTTCTTCGTAAAGTTGTTCAGCAACGTCCACAAAGTTATTATCCTCAATTCCGTATTCATCAATTTGCATAGCTCCTTCTTCAATAACGCTACCTTCTGGGGTCATTTTCATTAACGATACACTCAATTTATCTTTATCTATTTTATTAGAAATCAACAAGTTACTTAATTTGTTAAAGATATAATTACTGTGAGAAGTCATTACTATTTTAACTTTTCCTTTACTCAGTTTTACAAAATATTCGATTAGTAAAATTTGAATTTCAGGGTGTAAGTGTGCTTCGGGCTCTTCGATAAAAAGAATCGAAGGTTTATCACTTTCCAAAGGAATGATATATTTTAAATGAGCAATAATTGGAGCAATTTCTGAAATCATGGAAGAAGTAAAAGACAACTCCAAACGCATATGGGTATCAGTTGGAACGTAATAATATTTCTTTGTTTCATTATCCAACGTAATTTTTCCTTTCAAAATATTTCGCTCAATTTCTTCAAAATGTGTTAAATAATGTTGGTTAGCTTGTGCTTTGTCAATTGTATTGAGATTTAGGAAATAATCGGAAATTGGTTCTGACAAGTTTGGAATTTCAAATTTAGAGGATAATAAATATCTATTTCTCGAAATTTCTGAGAAAATTGCTCCAAACGAATTTAAGGAATTGTAAAGTCCTGAACGAGATGCGGGTAAATAATAAATGTGTTCCGAAATCTCAGAGGATATCTTACTAATAACATCTTTGGTTAAATGATTAACAATTTGCTTTAATACGAATTCACTATTATTCTCAATATTTGGTTTCTTTGTGTATCCGAAAGAATTACTATGGTATCTTACTGAATAAAGCTTTTCGTCAGAACTTACAACATCTACATAAAAACCTTGATCATCGTACTTTATTTCTAAATCGGATATTTGAATTATTTTATTATCATCTGTTATAGTCAACCAAATGATGATATTATCAAATTGAATTATTATTTTAAGAGGTATGTTTGAAAATGTATTTGAAATATTCTCAAACATATAAGTATTATAAAACGAAGTTTGTAATTGTTGTACGAATATTAAGTCCATGACATCTTTTAATATACCTTCAATATCAGATGAAATATCGACACTAACATTTGAATTATATCCTTCTTCTATTTTAGTTATATTTTTCTGGAAATTATCAGATGAATAATTTAAGAGTTCTAAACGCATAAATAAATTATTGCTAATATTCTTCAACCCCTTCAAAATCAAATAAACCGCACTAATTGCATAAGATTTGCCAATATTGTTCTTTCCAAAAATAGCGTGCATATCTTTGGAAGTATCAAATTTGAAAGACTTTATTGGTCCAAAATTCTGTAATTCAATTATCATATCTTTTCAGATTGGTTTATTCATTTAAACGCTTTGGGCGTATCTTTGCATCTTAATTTTTCCGAACATCGAACATCGAATCACAAACATCGAATCCATGTATTACCACATTCAATCCATTCCATTAACTGATTTAGCCGAGCAATTCGGAACGCCTTTGTACGTCTATGACGCTAACAAAATTATCGAAAAAATC
>JAYVIV010000016.1:0-21434 GCA_043769985.1 Arcicella sp. | reverse complement strand
ATTTGGAATAAATATTTGAGATTATTTTTGCGAAAACCACATTGGAATTGTGTGATAGTCTAAATCTAAGCCTTTTACTTTTTTAAGAGCATCAATATTCCATAGATATTCAGAATTATACCTTGGACGTACACGCTGAGCATACCTACCTGTGTTGTCAGGAAAAAAAGTTGCGACTGTCCAGGTTGGATAAACTTCTGGACTGTACTGATAACGACGTAAATCGACCCAAGTTTCGTCAAAACCGTATCCCCAAAGGGCAATATATTTTTGAACCATAATATCTCTAATGGTCAAATCGCTCACTACTTTTGGACTCACAGCGGTGATATAAGCCGTTACTTGTGCAGGAGTAAAAGCAGTATAACCCGTAAAGTGCGTAGTAAACATATCAAAACTGGCTCTCATTCCTCGTTGAAAAGCATTGAAAGCAGTGGCTTTATCTCCTTTCAAAAATGCGGCTTCGGCTTTAATAAACTGCAATTCAGCAACAGTCATTAGTGGAAATTTTGAATTATTTTTGAAAAATGTACGAGATAGATTATCACCTGTGGCAACTGCAGGAGCAGTGTTTAAGGCTTGCCCAAAAAAGTTAAAAGTTCTTCTGTTGGCTGGCAATGCCGTTGATTCGCCCAAATTAAGGGTAATTCCTCTGAATGTATTGTCTGTACTTGGTGTAAATAAATATGCCATACGTGGGTCACGTACACCTGTATAAACAGTTCCATCCAAAAGCCTTATGAAAAAGTCTGTGGGACGATAAGCAGGTAAATTTCCACGACGAGCACTAAATACATTGGCATCAGCGGTTGAAACTGGTCCGTTATTATATTTTACCATCGCTTCATCATCAGCTGTTGCAAGGGCAGCATCCACATTTTTGATAACATCATCGGGCTTGTACGTACCTTTCAAAGAATAACGGTGTAATACTTTGGCTCTTACACCCGCCACAAATTTTTTCCATTTGGTGATATTTCCTCCGTAAAACCATTTATCAGCTTCCACAAAATCAGCAGAGGGTGATTTTGATGCCATTCTATTAAAATAAAATTCTGCCGAATCACAGTGCATTTGTACACGTTGGTAAGTTTCTTCTTGTGAGTCATAGTCAAAAATTAAACGTTCTCTGTCAAAAGCCTGTTTAAGAATCACGTCCCCGTGGTAATCAGTTAATTGCAACCAACTCAACGCAAAAAGAGCATGACCCGCCCCAACGTATTCGTCTTTACCCTCTTTACGTCCAGCATTCATCATGAAGATGGTATTCTGTCCTAACGTAAAATAATGATTTCGCCATTTTTCACCACCATTATCGGAGCCAATGTCATACCCAAATCTATCCCAAGAACCACTTGAACCCGTGACTGTCCAGTATTGGTCATAGCGACCCACAAAACGAGCGTCAAACTGTATTCCCGATGCCAAATTGGCAAACATGGCGGGTAAAAGTTCGCCAGGAGAAACTTCGGTAGGAGCATTGGGATTTTTGAATGCTTCGTCAATGTATTCTGTACAAGAAGACATCAGTCCGAAGGTTAGTAATGATATATAAATAATTATTTTTTTCATTTGTATTTTGTATTTTGAAGCGTTTGAAAAGATTTAACTTCTTTCATTTTCTAAAACGCTAAAATTAAGTTCAGTAACATCAGAATAATTCACTTGGCTTTTTTCAAGCAAATAGCCGACAGCCAAAAGCCGTTGATTTATTTGGCTTTAAAATCCAGCGTTATCCCAGCGGCAAAACCTCTTGGAGTTGAAGAGTTGAACCAGTCAATTCCAAAACCACCAATACCGCCCGTTGAGGCATTGTTTGTGTTGGTTGCGGTAGGGTCTGCTCCTGAATAATTAGTTAAGATAAATAAATCAGTACCCGTAACGAAAATTCCCATATTTTCAAGTCCAATTCTTTGGGCAACCTTTTTCAAGTTATAACGAAGCGATACATCTCTCAAACGTAACCAATTGACATCTCTTTCAACAAAATTAACGGCATAAAAGCGTCCGTCTTGAAAGTAAGACTGAAATTGCGGGTAAATCTGAATGGTATTTGCGGTTGGTCTATCAGTATCTTGCAAACCATCATTTAATATGCCTGGAACAATGATTGGTTTCTCACGGTCAAGGGTACGGGCAGTTTGTCCTTGTAGTGTACGTGAATAATCTGTTCCGTTCAAAATGTCTCCGCCTTTACGAATATCCAAGAGAAATGAGAAAGAGAAATCTCCAAATGTAAATCTATTGTTGATTCCCAAATTAAAATCAGGATTTCTGTCTCCCAAAAGTTGGTATAAAGAATTTACTTGTGGAAAACCCGTTCCTGGGTCAATCAAAATTTGTCCCTTGCTGTTTCTTAAATAATCTTGACCTGTAATAGCCGTTGTTGGCCCATCTACGACCAAACCATTTCTGAAACCACTTACCCATGTATCTGAATTGTAATATTCTGGAATACTTGATGGAATATTTCTAACAACGTTGGTAGTCTTTGCAAAATTGAACCCAAGATTCCAAGCCATTTTTGAGGTCTTGATGGGTTGTGTATTCAACATAATTTCAACGCCTTGGTTCTGAACATCTGCCACGTTGAGGGTGGCAAGAATAAATCCAGTACCGTAACTTAATCGAGTATTAGATACAATTTGTCCAGTATTTTTCGTATTGTAGTAAGTGGCATCCAAACTAATTCTCTTATCAAAAAACTCCAATTCTGTTCCTAATTCAAAGGTACTCTGACGTTCAGGAACGATTGTGGGGTTATTGTTTGTAAAGCCATAAGCATATCCAAGTCCACTGGTTTGTTGTTTTCCAAAAACCGATTGTGATTGATACGGAGCAATATCCTTGGCAGTTTGAGCTACGGATGCTCTTAGTTTTCCATAATTAAAAATTTTACTTTTTGGGAGTAAATCAGTAAATACAAATGCTAAACTTGCTGCTGGATAAAAGAATGAACGGGCGTTAACGGGAAGCGTTGAAGTCCAGTCATTTCTTCCAGAAATTGTCAGTGTCAAGAATTTATCATAACTTAAGGTATATTCACCAAAAACACCTTGCAATCTTCTTAATCGAAGGGTATCACGACCTAATGAACGGCTGTCTGAATAGGTATTGGCAGTAATAGTTCGGAAATCTGGAATAAAATCTTCCCCTCCAACTACTTGACGAACAAGTCTTTGCCCACGTTTTGAGAAGAACTCAGTCTTGAAATCATCTACGGCAGTTCCTATGCGAAGCCCCATATTGATTTTCTTAGTAATATTTTTATTCGCTCCTAAAATAGCTACGCCACTTAAACCTCGGTAATTGATATTGTAATCCTCAAGTTGTCCTCCTACTCCAAAAAATTCATTAGAACTTGGGTGGATGAAGGTGTAACCGTTGGTATTATATCCATCATAACTTAACTTAGTATCAATATTTAACCAATCAGTTAATTGATACCTGACCGAAAGATTATAATTACGACGGTAAGTAAAATCTTCACTTTTATTTTTGTTTACTGACCAATAAGGACTATCTGGTTCTGCAAATCCATCATTGTCAAAAAATCTGCGACGAGAACCATCTGTTCTTTCATAATTACGAGCGTCATCTGTTGTGGGCCAATAATAAAGCCCTGCTAAAAAGCCAAGTCCACCCCGCAACGCTTTTTGATTATAGGCATACGAGTAAGCACCCGTTCCTGAAACGGTCAATTTCTTGTTAAGAGAAGTGTACGTTAATGTTCCACGAACATTTTGACGGTCATATCCTGTATTTGGAATTGTACCGTCTTGATTAACCGTTGAACCCGAAATACGGTAAGTAAATTGACCTTTACCTCCATTAATTCCAATGTTATGCTGTTGGGTCAGAGCATCTTGATAGAAATTACCTATGTTATCATAAGTAGGTGTTCCTTCGGCAAGTTTAGGTCCAAACATTAAACGGGTCTGAGAAGGGACTCCTAAACTACCCGTGCCATAGACGTTTTGAGTTGGTTCTGGGAAAAGGTAAGTCTGGTCTATTCTAAAAAAGTTTGAATAAGAAATTTTTGGTTTACCCGCTTGTCCTTTCTTTGTTTTGATAATAATTGCTCCTGACCCTGCATCAATTCCATAAAGGGCAGTTGCTTCTGGACCTTTCAAAACAGTGATGCTTTCGATGTCATTTGGATTAATATCGGATAAACGATTAGAAAAATCATTATCACGATTAGAACTTCCCGAAGCCGTGGCTCCTTGGCTGAAAGTTCCGTTATTGATTGATAAACCGTCAATAACAATGAGAGGAGAGTTATTTCCACTCAATGAATTAGCTCCACGGAGAATCAATGCTGCTGACGCTCCTGGTGCACCCGAAGTTGCATTAATTGTTGCTCCTGCCACCCGAGATTGAAGCGCATTAAAGATGTTTTCACGACCTGTTTCGGATATTTCATCTCCGTTTACAGTTTGAACTGCATACCCTAAATCACGCTTCTTTTTATCCAAACCAAACGCAGTTGTAACTACTACTTCTTCCAATTCGGAATTTGAATTAACTAAGGAAACATTAATTTCATTCTGAGTTCCCACCTTCACTTCTTGTTTTTCATACCCCAAAGAACTGAAAACAAGAGTAGCTCCTTCTTTCACAGCAATTTTATAAGTACCTTCTGAATTAGTGGTTGTGCCACGAGTAGTACCTTTGACAAGAATACTTGCTCCTGGCAAAACACTTTTGTCAGATTCAGTAACCTTTCCAGTTATCTGTCTGTCCTGTGTCCAGCCTATATGTGTGGATAAAATACCTACACATAAAAACATCCACATCAATTTGTTTTGTAATAGTTTTTTCATGAAAAAATGATTGGTTGTTAAATGAAGTTGCAAAATTGATTAGTGAATTAATATACTAAAATCGAAATTTTTTACTGAATTATCAAATAAAAAGCTAAAGAGGGCGAAAATGCTCGCCCTCTTTTTATTTAGATTTGTCTTGAAGTGGTATTTATAATGTTTTTTAATAAGTCTGTTCATGCCAACTTAAGTTTGCAATTTTAATTCAAACAAGCAATTTCATGCAACTGATTAGCAAAAATAATTAGAAATTAATAAAAAATCTATAATATTGTGTAATTTTATCTCAATATTTTACCATAAATGCCTATTATTGCTTAACCAAATTAATATAAGACACAATTATAAACCCGCATAAAAACGCAATGATTATTACTGAAAACAGAATCATGCTCAAAAAAGAGCGTCAGGCACAAATAATTAAGCAAATAAATCTTCATAACAAAGTACTATCTTCTGATTTGAGTTTGGAATTAAATGTTTCGGAAGATACAATCAGACGTGATCTCAATGAGTTGGCTCAGGAAAATATTATTGTGAAAGTACACGGTGGAGCATTGTCTAAATCTTATAATCTCACCGCCACACAGGCAGATACGTATGCTTATGACGAGAAAAACATCATTGCCCAAAAAACCATTTCACTCTTCCGAGAAGGTATGACTGTTTTGTGTAGTGGCGGCACAACCATTCGTGCCATTGCCAATCAACTCCCTGAAAACCTGCACATTACTTTTTTTACAGTAAGCCCATTGATTGCTTTAGAATTAATAGAACACCCAAGTGCAGAAGTGATTTTATTGGGAGGTAAACTCTCAAACGCCTCAAAAATTAGTTTAGGTGGAGAGGTCGTATCAAAAATTAATGAAATCAAAGCAGACTTATGTATTTTAGGAATTAACGGTTTTAATGAAGACGGAATCAGTGATTCAGATTATGAAGTTGTACAAGTAAAAAAGGCAATGATTAAAGCCTCCAAACAATTAATTGCTCCCATTATTTCAGAAAAATTAAACTCAACTTTACGTTTGCACGTAGCAACCTCTGAGGAAGTGGATTATTTAATTACAGAACTCGCTTCCGACCATAAAATTTTAGAATCTTATCAGTCTAAAGTAGGGTATATATTGTAAAATTTGGAAATCAAATTGATTGGTTTGATGAAAAATGGGTAATTTTGATGAAGATTCAATTAATATTTAGAATTACTAACTGTTAATTGTTAATTGTTAATTGTTAATTGAAAAATATGTCTGTCCAAATATCTCCAATTTCCGAAAGTCTCCCTGCCTTTTTCAAAGCTAATTCATACACAAAAATTCAAGTTATTGTTGATGAAAATACTTTCAAATATTGCTACCCAGCGATTAAGCCTTTCTTAGAAAAACACAATTTAGTAAAAATTAAATCGGGAGAGTCTGAAAAGAATTTAGATACTTGTCAGAGGATTTGGCAAGCCATGACTGACAATGAACTGGATCGTCATAGTTTAGTCATTAATTTGGGCGGAGGAGTCATTGGGGACATGGGCGGTTTTTGTGCATCAACCTATAAAAGAGGAATAGATTTTATACAGATTCCAACAACCTTGCTCTCGCAAGTAGATGCAAGCGTGGGAGGGAAGTTAGGTATTGATTTTCAAGGACTTAAAAATCACATTGGCGTTTTTCAAATACCTAATGCAGTATTAATTGATGCTGATTTTCTAAAAACACTACCGCATAGTGAATTGCGTTCAGGTTTTGCCGAAATAATTAAACATTGCTTAATTATGGACGGAAAAAAGTGGGAAGAAATTCGTAGAAAAGATTTTGAAGATCAAGATTTCACGGACTTAATTGCTCATTCAGTAAATATCAAACAACACGTTGTGGAAGCCGACCCAACGGAGAAAGGTCTTAGAAAAATACTAAATTTTGGACATACGTTGGGTCATGCCATTGAGACTTACTTCTTAGGAAAACCCAAACTCCATTTACTCCATGGAGAAGCCATTGCAGCAGGAATGATTTGCGAAGCCTTTATCTCTTTCAAAAGAGGCTTGATTGACCAAAAGACCTTAGAAAACATCGAAGAATTTATTTTCTCGGTTTACGGAAAAGCAACTATCAAAGATGCAGACATTGAGCCTATTATCGCTCTGACTTCGCAAGATAAGAAAAATAAAGGAAAAGAAATTAGATTTTCATTGTTGGAAGGAGCAGGAAAATGCGGGTACGATATTTCGGTATCTAAAGGGGAGATGAAGAAGGCATTGGAATACTATTTTTAGGTATGAGGTAGTAGGTATGAGGTCGTAATCTGTGTAGAGACTTTTCACCTCATACCTACGACCTCATAACTCATACCTACTTACTCCATAACCTTCGGGACCATAAAATACTCCCCATTCTGCTTAGGAGCATTTTTTAAACCTTGTTCACGGCTAATGTTTGGAATTACTTTGTCTTCACGTAAGGCATTTATTTCCAGACTCATGTGAGTCAATGGCTTTACATTATCCGTATTGATTTCATTCAATTCTTCCATCCAAGTCAATACGGAATTCAGCGAATCCATCATTTCTTTCTCGGCAGATTCGGGCATCTCCAAACGGGCAAGATGAGCTATCTTTTGTAATGATTCTTTGTCTATGTTCATTTTTCGTCTCTATT
The DNA here is from genome assembly GCA_043769985.1 of Arcicella sp. GTDB lineage: Bacteria > Bacteroidota > Bacteroidia > Cytophagales > Spirosomataceae > Arcicella. The sequence continues at coordinate 13,954 of JAYVIV010000016.1, read as the reverse complement.
TCTCAGTTTCTTATCATCCATATTTTTGTTCAAAAACTCATTGATTTTTTCAATATCAATCGAGCGATTAATTTCTCCAAAAGTGTTTATGGAAATATCGAAACCTTCAAGGTCTTTATGCACCTTTGGAAGTTCCTCTTTTTTTATTTCTTTTTTCTTAGCCATAGTTTTATTGTTTATGATATTTCTGGCAATTCCGCCAAAGCTTTTTCCAATCTTAAATTTACTTCATCTTTACCCATAATTTCCATCGAAAGCATCAAATCAGGACCAGTACCTGTACCCATGATTGCGATGCGTAACATTTGCATCATTTTGCCCATTTTAATTCCCGCTTTCTCCAGTTCATCACTCAAAGCGTGCTTGATGTCATCGGCAACAAAATTTTCAATATTTGGTAAAATATTCCTCAAAGCCGTGATTCCATTTTTTGCATCCAAGTTCCATTTTGAGGCTACGATTGTCCCATCATAAGTCGTTGGTGCTTTCAAAAGGCTTTGGGACTCTTTCGCAATTTCTTGTGGAAACGTTACTCTCTCTTTGAATAAATGAGTCAATTTTAATGCCTTATCTAATTCATAATCAGGCAAATACGTTCGTGATAGAGTTTCATCAGAAGCTAACTTTAAATATTGCTGATTATACCATTTGGCTTTGTGTATATCAAATTTTGCCCCCGATTTATTGATTTTTTCTAAAGAAAAAGCGGCAATTAATTCATCCATCGAAAACATTTCTTGTTCTGTTCCAGGATTCCAACCCAAGAAAGCTAAGAAGTTTACGAGGGCTTCTTTCAAATATCCTTCCTCTCTAAAACCAATGGCTTCTGTGCCGTCGGGCATTGTCCAAGAAAGTGGGAAAATTGGGAAACCACCTACGTCTGCATCACGTTTAGAAAGTTTTCCATTCCCTTCTGGTTTCAGCAAAAGTGGCAAATGAGCAAACTGTGGCATAGTTGATTCCCATCCCAAAGCACGGTATAACAGTACGTGTAATGGTGCAGATGGCAACCACTCTTCCCCACGAATCACGTGTGAGATTTCCATCAAATGGTCGTCCACTGCATGAGCAAGGTGATAGGTTGGCATACCGTCTGACTTCATCAAAACCTTATCATCCACCGTTGAGGAATGCACCAAAACCCAATCACGAATAATATCTTTAAAACGAATCTCTTCTTTTGGTGGTACTTTAAAACGAATTACATACGGAACGCCTGCCTCAATTTTTGATTTCGTTTCCGCTTCTGAAAGCGTTAAAGAATTATTTAATTTTGTTCTCGTAGCAGCGTTATATTGAAAGGCGGAACCTTCACTTTCAAGTTTTTGACGCATAGCATCCAATTCTTCGGAGGTATCAAAAGCATAATAAGCTTTTCCCGAATTGATTAATTGCATGGCATAATCCATATACATCGCCTTGCGTTCCGACTGGCGATAAGGTGCGTGTGGACCACCAACGCCCACGCCTTCATCAATCGTAATGCCCACCCACGAGAGGGCTTCGATGATATATTCCTCTGCACCTTCCACAAACCGAGTTTGGTCTGTATCTTCAATTCGAAGCAACATTTTTCCGCCTAATTGCTTGGCTAATAAATAGTTATATAACGCTGTTCTGACACCGCCAATGTGCAATCCGCCGGTTGGACTTGGTGCAAAACGTACTCTTACTGGTTTATTTGACATCTTAAATAATTTGTGATTTAGTGATTTGTGAGTTGTGATTGTAGGAGTCCGAAACTCACTAAATCACAACTCACTGAATCACAACTAAATAGTCGCAACGCATGAAATCTCAACGTTAACATCTTTTGGCAAACGAGCCACTTCAACCGTTTCTCTTGCTGGTGGATTGGAGGCAAAAAATTCTCCGTAAACCCCATTAATTGTCGCAAAATTATTCATGTCTTTTACAAAAATGGTACATTTTACCACGTCCTCAAAACTCATGTTTGCGGCATTTAAAATGGCTTGCATATTTTTCATTACTTGACGAGTTTCGTCTTCAATATTTGCTCCTGCCTCAACCAATGCCAAAGCGATTTGCCCAGATACATACAAAGTCCCGTTTGAAAGTACCGCCTGAGAGTATGGACCAATAGCAGCGGGTGCTTTTTCAGTAAAAATGATTTGTTTCATATTTTTTAATTTATTTTCCAACATTTGCCTGCAAGTTACAAAATCAAGAGGTCTTTTATTAATTTATCAGTTTCAAACGTAGGAAAAATTAATTTAAACAATTCAACCATTTCATTGTTTAAAAAACTAACCATATCTTTAGACAAAATGAAGCCAAATATTTTACATTCATTCGTAAAAGTACCTACTTGGATAACCGTGATTATTGGTTTATTCCTTCTGACTTGGCAATATTTTCAAGGTGTTCTACCTCAAAATATTCAAATTGTTTTTTTTATATCATTAATACTTTTAACAGGAATCCCACACGGAGCATTAGACCATCTAATTCAAGAGGCAACTGATAAAAAACTGAATCGTGTGTACAGTGTTAAGTCTTTTTTAGTAAAATATCTTACCATAATGGTATTTTATGCCCTTACTTGGTATTTTTTTTCTGGATTAAGTTTGTTAGTCTTTCTTATAATTTCAGCTTGGCATTTTGGAGAAACCGATTTAGAAAAAGCCCCTAAAAATGTTCTTATTTGGTCATGTACGAGGCTAATATATGGATTTTATGTCTTATCATTTATCCTCTTGACCCATCTCGATGAAGTTCGTCCCATTGTGGATAGGATGATTGAAAATCAAAAATCTATCGTACAATTTTGGAATTTTCTCAACTTGAACGTCAAACAAATTCTCTATTTATTGGGTTTCTCATTTACCACTATTTTTATAGTTGCTCAATCAGAATTTATGATTCAGTTTGATAAACTCAGAATTTTCAGACTTTGTTTAATTTTGTTTATATCGGCTTATTTACCACTGTTACCCGCTTTTGCTTTGTATTTCGGTGGTTGGCATGCCCTGTGTGCTTTTGATAACATACACAATTATTTAAGAAAAGATTATCCAACATTATCGTTTAAATTGGTGTACTTGAAAACTCTACCACTAACGTTCTTAGCCGTTATTTTTCTTTGTGGGTTTCTGGGATATTGTCATTTATATACACAACATTTCGACCCTTTTCCAGTACTCTTTATTTTTATATCACTCATTACCCTACCTCATCTAATTATAGCTCATCAAATGAACCATGACGTTAAATAATATTGTTTAATCTTTTTTTTAAAAAAATAAACAAAAAAATAAACAAAACTCTAAACAAATAGTTGTATAATTGTAATAGTATTATTTCATATTCAAATAATCCATTAAAACCAAACATTTACCATTATGAACACATTCAACATCCTTTTGAATGGTAATCTCCAGGCGGGTGATTACATCGGATTCACATTTTTCACAGGCTATATGTCTATGTTAGCAGCTTCGGTCTTTTTCTTTGTTGAGAGAGGTCAGGTTTCAGACAAGTGGAAAACATCATTAACCATTTCTGGTTTGATTACTTTTATTGCTGCCGTTCACTATTTCTACATGAGAGGTATATGGTTAGAAACTGGTACATCACCAACTCAGTTCCGTTACATTGACTGGACGTTAACTGTACCTTTAATGTGCGTTGAGTATTTCTTAATCTTGAAGCCAGCAGGTGCAAAAGGTGGAATGTTAGTACGTTTATTAGCAGGTTCAATCGTGATGTTGGTGGCAGGTTACATCGGAGAAGCAGTTTCTGTTGAAAACAACATAATGTGGGGAGTTATCTCGACACTTGGTTGGGCTGTGATTATCTATGAAATCTACATGGGTGAGGCTTCTAAATTAGTTGCATCTTCAAACAATGTTGCCGTAACAGAAGGTTACAAAGTGATGAGATGGTTTACATTAGTAGGCTGGGCAATCTATCCAATCGGATATTGTATGTTGCCAGGAAATATCCTTAGCGGATTAGTTGAGGGTGCAGATTTGACAAAAACATCACCAGTTGATTTAGCTTACAATATTGCTGATGCTGTCAACAAAATTGGATTTGGTTTAGTAGTTTACACTATTGCTAAGAATGCAACAGCGGCTGAGAAAACTAAACTTGCGTAATCTAATTACCAAAACCACAAGTAAAATTTCGAGTAAATAGTAAAGGCAGGGAATCAAACTCCCTGCCTTTTTCTATTAAACACAACCCACAACATCCTCGAAAGGGTTTGAATTATGTAAACGTATAGTCTTCAAAATTCGTTTCCGTCTTCATCAAAAATTTCTTTTACCACCTTCATTAGCACGAAAAAGACAACAACACTCATCAGCATAAATACTAAATACTTCCCAGTAAAAAGTAAATCTAAACGGTATTGGGCATTATGAGAAACGACAAAAATGCAAAAAGTGAAGTAAAAAATACTTAATAAAATAGTGATGGTTTTATTTTTCATGGGAGATTGTTTAAGAATTTATATTCATGAAACAATATAGAAGTGATATAGTTTTGGCTTAGGGAAAAAGCCCCCAAGTAATTAAACTTGAAGGCTTTCTGAAGATATATAACAAAAAACACTTATATAGTTAAAAACCTAATCCAACCGCAAAGGCACGAACCGAACTTGGCATATCCGCTAATTTTGTTGCTGCTCCCGAAGTCAAATTAATGGTATAAATGGCTGATTTATCCGCTACTTTCAAAGCAGCATATCCCACTCCACTTCTACTGTTAATATCAAATCCACTGACTGCCTCAATTGATGTTTGCATGATGAGGATGATTCAATAAGATTCAAAAGTAAAATTTGTTACATATACGAATCTGAAACTTGATTGGTTTTTATAATTGAATATTTTTTTTGTTAAAAATACTATTCCTTGTTTTATTTTTTTTGTAACGCTTTTTCTAACTTTGTAAAAAGACATCATACTTTCAAATGCTTCAAATTAATCATATTCATCACGTTGCCATTATTTGTTCTGATTATCAGAAATCAAAGCAATTTTATACAGAAATATTAGGATTTAAGATTCTCAGAGAGGTTTATCGTGCTGAGCGAGACTCATTTAAGTTGGATTTATTGATTAATGAAAAATATCAAATTGAACTATTTTCGTTCCCAAGTCCTCCCGCACGTGCATCACGCCCAGAAGCCTGTGGACTACGTCACATAGCGTTTGATGTAAATAATATTCAAGAAACAAGAGAATTTTTGGTAAACCAAGAAATTGACTGCGAGCATATTAGGATTGATGAATTTACTAATAAAGCCTTCTTTTTTATCAATGATCCCGATGGATTACCGATTGAATTTTATGAGAACTGAGTATCTGTTGCCACTGAGACATGAAGGCTCTAAGTTGTTTTAAGTAAAAAAAATAGTGCCTTCGTGTCTTGGTGGCAGAACAAATAACCATTTAAAAATATCAAAATGAACAAAAAACTACTATTTATCCCTTTGTTATCAATTCTTTGGAGTTGCGGAAATTCTCCTCATAAAGACATAGAAACTACCTCAGATACTTTAAACTATACCATAAAAACCTTTGAAAAACATAGTCAAACCTGTGTAAAGAAGGATTCACTGTGTGCGACAGTAAAATTTCAATATCCTGAATTTGAGTTAGTTAACTTTAATAATGTCTTAAAAAATGAAATCCTAAATATTTTTCACGATGATAATGACAGTACAAAATCTCGCCCAAAGAATTTTGAAGAATTATCAAAGCCTTTTGTAGATGATTATGATCTGAAAATAAAGGAGGGAAAAGAATACGTGGATGATGCAAATGCAATTAGCGAAGGAGGGTTCTTAGCTATGCCTTGGTATATGGAAGCCAATTCAACTGTTCAACGTCAAACTAAAAAATATTTGATGATACATACGAATACCAACTGGTTTATGGGCGGAAATCATCCTATCAGTATGGAATATTTTTACGTCTATAACTGTAAAGATTTTAAAAGAATCACCTTAGATGATTTATTTGAAAAGGGATACGACCAAAAATTATTACGTATTGCCGAGGAGATTTTTAGGAAGCAAGAGAAATTGAAACCAACTGATAAATTAAGCGAAGAAGCTGGATATTTCTTTGAAAATCAGCGTTTTATATTAAACGATAATTTTATTTTAACCGAAAAAGGAATCAAATTTCAATTCAATGTTTATGAGATAAAAGCCTATGCTTTCGGAATAACTGCATTAGAAATACCCTACGAAAAATTGGATGGAATTTTGAAGTGAAAAGGAGACGGGTGGTGATGCAATCTTTTGGGAAGATTACATCACAGTCTCGTTTCAATAGGGGGTTACTTGGGAATTTAGCGTGAACAACTATTAATCTACAATCTTTAAAAGCGAGCTAAGAATTATAACTCGGTTTTATTATTTGAAACTAAAAATAACTATTTTTTAGTTGAAATAAATCTAATTTTTACGCCCATAACATTGAGCAAAAGATATGCACCAAATGCAATAAGACTAATCGCTAAAATAGGAATTATGATGTACATTGATTCAAGAGGTAATTTTGTAATGCAAAGTTGGGAAGTTTTGCTGATTGATTTTAGCGTAGAATTACGTGTTTTGTGCTAAAAATTTTAGTATTGTAGTTATTATATTATTTATCAAATAGTTATGAAATAAGATGGAAACAATTAGGTGGCAAGATTTCGAGAAAGTTGAACTTCGAGCAGGGACGATTATTGATGTAAACGATTTCTTAAAAGCTAAAAAGCCAGCATATCAATTAAGAATTGATTTAGGGGAAGAAATCGGCATAAAGCAATCTTCAGCTCAGCTAACAAAACGATATACTAAGGAAGAATTGATGGGTAAACAGGTTTTGTGTGTAACGAATTTCCCTCCCCAACAAATCGCTAATTTTATTTCTGAAGTTTTGGTGACGGGGTATATTTTAGAAAATGGAGAAGTGGTTTTATCTTCAATTGAACACGCTGTGCCTAATGGAACACGATTAGCTTAAATTTTTTAATAAAATATGTAAAAGTCTATCAGTTAGTTGATTATATTTGCATATTAAAATAAACATCCATTAAAATGAAAAATAAATTTCTCTACATCATCTTTTCTTTTGTGGTTTTAACCACATCAAGTGGATTCGGTTTTTTAGAGTCTTCAACCATCATGCACGGACGTGAAAATCGTCAAATTAAAGCAGATTCGCTTAAAATTGCTTCTTCCCATCTTCAACTTTCTAATAATTCTTCGCTTTTAAAAAAAGAAATTGATAAACCAGTTAATAGTCAAATCACAAAATCGGTTATTCAATGGGCGGCAAATCTGGTTAAAAATACCTTACAAATTTTGGTTAATGTAATCGTTGACGCAGCGAGAGTGATTTTGATGACAATTATCAATTTTTTTATTAGTTAAAACTATCTATTTTATCTATTCCCTCATTGGTTTTTACTCATAAATTGCTCATAATCAGGGTGCTGGCATAGAAATTGTGTTATCTAATTGTTATGATCGTTCTGTCGTGTATTACTTGGCGTGCCTCACGAAATAATTTTCGTGAATTTTCGTTAGCTTGTTGGCAATTAGTTGTTAGTGTTGAGAAAAACTTTTCCCTCTGAAAACCAATCACCGATATTTCACACACTAACATCACCGTTTTATGAAATTCCTACTTTCATATCTATTGGTCTTATTCGGAATATTGCCAGTTTTTGCTCAAAACCCAGAAGTTAAATTTGCTGGAGAGCTTCGTAAAATTATGCTTGATGCTGATTTATCCACCAAGATTCGTTTAGATACCATTCCTCTACAAAACCTTTTTGCCATTGGAATAGTTGATAGTCTGCAAGGTGAAATCTGTATTATCAATGGTAAAGCACTTATTTCCTCCATTAAAGATACCTATATAAGGACTGATACCTCTATGAATCATGGAGCGTCTATGTTGGTTTATACGTATGTGAAAAACTGGAAAGTCGTTACGATTGAACAGGATGTTAATGGCTTACAAGAGTTGGAGTTATTAGTAAAAAGACTGGCTTCCGAAAATGGCATTGATGCTACTCGCCCTTTTCCGTTCATGGCAAAAACTTGGGTGAAAAACATGAGTTATCAAGTAATTAATTGGCAAGCGGGCTTCATACATACCTCCGAAACGCACAGTCAGTTTGCGCATGAACTTTGGCACTCGGCTTCCACAATCATGTTGGCGGGTTTTTACTCGGAAAATCATAAAGGAATTTATACTGGATATGATAGTAAAATTAACGTTCATGCCATCACTTCCGACCCAATGACAGCGGGACATTTAGAGACGATTGAGACCTTTGGTAAAATTGCCATTTACCTTCCAGATAATAATGGAATCTCACAAAATATAGCAGTGGAAGCCATGAAATTACAAGAATACTAACGGATTTTGGATTTATTACATCTCTGATTCTTGAAACCATAATTTTAATATTGAGTTCATATTTTGGTAAATCCGAAATAGAAAATCCGCAATCCCAAATCAAATATCGTGAACATAAAGATATCGACAAAAGTCAATCAGAGCCTTCTCAAAGTTTGGGAAGGTTTTAATTTGGAATTATTTTCAAAATTAGCCCCCCCATTTCCACCCGTAGTAGTCAAAGAATTTGGCGGATGTTTGAAAGGGGATAAAGTACACCTTGAACTCAATTTCATACTATTCAAACAAGATTGGATTTCAGATATTGTTGATCAAAAACGAACAGAATCCGAGATTTATTTTATTGATGAAGGGACAAAGTTGCCGTTTTTTTTAAAATACTGGCAACACCGACATAGGCTGGTGAAGGATAAGCAAGGAACCCTCATCATTGATGATATTACCTTCAAAACTCCTACCATTTTAACAGATTTCTTGTTTTATCCTTTGATGTATTTGCAATTCTTATACCGAAAACCAATTTATAAAAAGGTATTTAAGTGAGCAAAATTAGGACACTGAGTTTCACTGAGTTTGGCACAAAGTTTCACAAAGTTTTTTTATTCTTTTTGTGTAACGCTGTGCTAAACTCTGCGATACTCCGTGACACCTCAAACCCGAGAAGAGGTTTGCAGTAGAGGGAGATAATGTTTATATTTGTTAAAATTAGAAATCAACCAATCTAGAAATCAATGAAATTAAACATTACTTGGAAAATCTTTATCGGCATGACGCTTGGTATTATTGTCGGTTATATTTTGAACAAAAGCTACCAAGAAAATCCTGAATCCCTCAACTCCGCAAGCACCTATTTGAATCTTTTGAGCAAAATTTTCCTCAGAATGATTAAAATGATTATCGGACCATTAATATTCTCAATCCTAACCGTTGGAATTGCAAAATTGGGCGATTTTAAATTGGTTGGAAGAATTGGTGCAAAGACGTTAGGGTATTTTTATTTTGCTACTTTACTCTCACTATTAACTGGATTAATTGCTGTAAACATCCTCCGTCCAGGAAGAATGATGCAGATTCCTTTGCCAACTGCTGGGGCAGACACTGGCATTGAAGTAAAGAAAATGACGATGGAAAATTTCATTACGCACCTTTTTCCACAAAGTTTTTTTGAAGCCTTAGCCACCAATGAAATCCTTCAAATTGTAGTTTTCTCTGTATTTTTTGGAATTGCAACGGCTGCTATTGGTGACCATGGAAAAATTATTATTAAGGGACTTGATGCCGTTTCGGAAGTAATGTTTAAAATCGTTTCTTATGTAATGGGATTTGCTCCTTATGGCGTTTTTGGAGCTGTTGCTGCGGTTATTGCCCAAAAAGGATTAGGAATTTTAGGGGGATACTTATACTTGATTGTATGCTTTTTCGCCACGTTGGCTTTCTTCGTGTTGGTCGTCTTGCCCGCCATTTGTTTGGTTGCAAAGGTGCCATATTGGAAGTTGCTTTCTTACGTAAAAGATGCTCTCTTCTTATCTTTCAGTACGGCAAGTTCTGAGGCTTCAATGCCTTTACAGATTGAGCAATTAAAGAAATTTGGCGTATCTGAACGCATTGTAAGTTTCGTTTTGCCTTTGGGATATTCCTTTAATTTAGACGGTTCAATGATGTATATGACCTTCGCTGTGGGCTTCATTGCACAGGCTTATGGCATTGAATTGACGCTTGGTCAACAGGTCACGATGATGCTCACACTCTTAGTTACGAGCAAGGGAATTGCAGGCGTGCCTCGTGCCTCGTTGGTGGTTATTGCAGGTACGATGTCGATGTTTAATCTACCTGCGGAGGGTTTAATCCTACTTTTTGCCGTGGATTGGTTATTAGACATGGGGCGTTCAGCAACATCTGTGGCAGGAAATGCAGTGGCAACAGCAGTGGTTGCAAAGTGGGAAGGGGAATTGAAAATGGAAAAATAAGTGGTGATTTGTGAGTGAGTGATTTAGTGATTTATTACCCATCAGGTTTTACTTCAAATCACTAAATCACTCACTCACAAATCACAAATAAATTATGTCATCACATCACATTATACGAGACGAACAGGAGCCTGCTTTAATCATTGCCAATGGTGAATCTTGCAGCTTTGAATTGATGGGCGAATTATTAGAATGGTCGCCTTTGGTGCTTGTTTTAGATTCGGCAATTCATCGGGTTTTGGAATTAAATATTAAGGTAGATGTGCTTCTGGGGGATTTTGATAGAGATTTTGATGCCGAAAAAATTAGAGAGCAACAATATCCCATTGAAATTATTCATACACCCGACCAAGACAAAACGGATTTAGAAAAAGCCTTTGATTATCTTGTCGGAAGAGGTTTCCCCGCTGTAAACGTGATTTGGGCAACTGGTAGAAGAGCCGATCATACCATCACTAATATTACTAATATTGTTCGTTTCAGAGAACAACTCAAAATTGTAATTATTGACGATTATTCTAAGATATTTTTGTTGCCCACTACCTACGAAAAATGGTACACAAAAGGCACGCCAATTTCACTCATTCCAATAGGGAAAGTCAACGGTGTTATAACAAAAAATTTAAAGTATTCGCTTGATAATGAGAGCCTTACGATGGGTTATCGAACAGGAAGTAGCAATGAAGTAAAGGAGGATGGAATGATAAAAATCTCGCATGAAGAGGGAGATTTGTTATTGATGGAATGCGTGGATTAGATGTTCGGTATTCGATGTTCGATTTTTGTTATTCGATGTTCGGAAACAAACATCGAACAACGAAAATCGAATATCTATTTTCAAATTCCCAAACTATCATCCAAAGATGATTTTTCTTGGAAGTAATCAAGACACTTGAATCAATAATGGCGATGGCAATTAATGAAAGTAATGAGATTATAAAACAAAACTCACGCCAAAATATTGAGATATTACCACCAAGGCACGAAGATTCCAAATGAGTAATTAATAAATCTTAGAGCCTCCGTGCATTGGTGGCTATTTTGATAATTCCGTAATTTTCAGATACTTCACCTTCACTTTTCCTCCATTCGTAAATAACGAAAAAATATTGGCTTTTTCATCTGGGTAAATCAAACTCGTTATAGCAATTTGTCCGTCATTTGCGAATACTTCTACTGATGATTTATCTACTAATACTTTCAATTTTAAGGTTTTATCTTCAAATTTTAAAGATGTTTTTTCAATCGAAGGAAAGTTTTCTTTAATAATTTGTCCAGATTTTCTTCTATCAATATATAGTTGCTTACTTACAACATCATAGCCAATAATTGTTTCCTGCAAAATTTTCTTTTCATCGTCTTCATCTTTCTTTTGTGCGATTTTTATTCCAAAATCTTTGGTAGATTTTATTCTGAATTCTACTTCAACCATGTAGGAGTTATTGGCAAAAAGCGACATTCCACTAATTTGCTTTTCTTTGGATAATACAAAATTCTCCTTTTCAAAAGTTAAGTAATCTTTCTTTGCTTTTAAGGTTGAAACGGGTTCTTGGAAAAGCCTTAAACCACTCGGTGTTGAGCGTAAAGATATGTCCCGAGGAATTGCCATTTGCCCTTTCCACGGAAATGTTGGCATTTCATTCGCATATTGCCAAGACGACATCCAACCTAACAAAATTTTCTTATTTTCTGGTGCATCTGTGTAGGGAATGGCAGCGTAAAAATCTTTGCCATAATCTACGTATAATTTTGTTTCAAGGTTATTGTTATTTTTGAAAGTTGTGCCGTCGAATTCTCCCACAAAATACTGCATTCCTTCAAATTTTTCGTAAGGTCCATTCGTTGAAATAAATAATAACCATTTGGTGTTGAGAGGATTACCATCAACTGGCATCTCTACTAAGGCAGGGCATTCCCATATTTTACGAACTTCTCCTTGATTCCCAAATTCACCTACCCGAGTCCAATTTTTAAGATTTTTTGAAGTATAGAAAATTACTTTATATTCCTTCGGAAAGACCACACTCATGACCCATTGTGAAGTTTTTTCATGCCAAATAACGTGCGGGTCTCGGAAGTCAACCATCTGCAAATCTATGACTGGATTACCTGCATACTTCGTCCAAGTTATACCATTATCATTGGAATAAGCCAAGTATTGAGCCTCCTTTTTTCCATCGTGATAATCGGCAGTATAGAGGGCAACCATACAAGGGTTAGAGCCTGTTTGAAATCCACTCGAATTGTTTTTATCAACCACAACACTTCCCGAAAAAATCCAAACGGAATCCTCGGGAATTGCCAGCGGAAGATGTTCCCAATCCATGAGATTTTTACTCACAGCGTGTCCCCAACTCATGTGTCCCCATTTATTTTCGTAGGGATTGTGTTGATAAAAAAGATGGTATTGCCCTTGATGATATACTAAACCATTTGGGTCATTTGTCCAGTTTTTTAGCGGGGAGAAATGATAATTTGGTCGCCATTGAGGAGTTTCTTTTGGCGTTTGTGCATTTATTAATAATGGGAAAAGAAGAAAAATTAGTAGTTTTTTCATATTAGATTTTACTCATGGCATGACTCAAAGTTATGCCATGAGTGATTTTAGATTTTTATTTCAAATATATTTTTTAACAACCAATTCTACCCCATCAAAAACCGCAAAATGATAACTATTTTCATCATCATACGCCCATTGACCGAGGTTTATGTATCTACTTTTATCATTCACAGGCAAATCTAACAATAAATGACGATGGCCAAAAATGTAAAAATCGTGGTGTTTTATCGCTTCTTGTTCTTTGGCAAAACTCCAAAGCCATTCATTATCTCCCCTGAATTGCAATTCTCGCTTGATTCGTTCTTCATCTTTCCGACTGCCCGACCACCAAGTTGCCAACGAAATTCCTGCATGAGGATGTATCCAACCAAAAGCCCACTGCGACAGTTTACTTTCAAACACTTTTTTCAAATATTTATACCCAAAGTCCCCAGGACCTAAACCGTCGCCGTGAACGACGTAAAAAGTTGTGAGTTGTGAGTTGTGAGTTGTGAGTTGCGTACTACCAATTGCCGACTGATTTCCAATAATTTCATATTCTTGAAAATCTCGATAAACCTTAATTCCTAATTCTTTTGTAAAATAATCAAACATCCATATATCATGATTACCCGCAAAAACGATGATTTCAATACCTGAATCGGATAATTCTGCCAATTTCCCCAATAATCTGACAAAACCCTTTGGTACCACATTTTTATATTCAAACCAAAAATCGAAAATGTCACCTACTAAAAAAACTATTTGTGCGTCATGTTTTATTGAATCAAGCCAGGCAACAACTTTGCGTTCACGAGCAAGACTTGTTTGGTGGTCGGGATAGCCCAAATGAAAATCTGAAGCAAAATATATTTTTTTATCTTTCTCTAAATTAATTGAATTCATACGTTTTTCGTGTCTAAAAATTGGATTATATACCAATCTTTAAGGCTCAAAGATACGAAATCTATCAGTTTTTATTGCGTATAAATTATGATTGATATTTATTGTTTGGTAGTACAAGATGAAATACATTTCATTAATTTTGG
>JAYVIV010000015.1:0-18140 GCA_043769985.1 Arcicella sp. | reverse complement strand
TAACTGATAACTGATAACTGATAACTGATAACTGATAACTGATAACTGATAACTGATAACTGATAACTGATAACTGATAACTGATAACTGATAATTGATAACTGATAACTGATAACTGATCAAAGTTCTTTCTATACTAAATAATCATCAGAAATCAGTTTAAAACGTATCCTGAAATCCAAGGCAATGTCAGCATATGTATCTTTTCAAATCTGCATCTGGATATTTCGTTTTTACAATTTTACCGAATGCCTTTGTAACTATCTTAAAGGTTATAAACAAAATATGTTCCAAAGATTTGTAAAAACAGGCTTTGGAACATTTTGGCTTATATATTGTGGATAATTACTTTGTACCAATCACTTCATTTCCTTGCAAAAGCATTTTCAATCCTGTAACTTTTTTTGTCGTTGGGTCACGGGTAAAAATGATTGTTGTGCCGTATGAACTGGTTGAAACGTAAGTATCAATCTCTTTTTGTTTGATTAATTTATTGTTTCCGTAACTGTCCGCTTCGCCATATAAAAAACCACCATCTTTGGTAACTTTATAGGCGGCAAAGTATTCACTCATTTTGTATTCTCCTAAAAATTCGTCCAAACTATCCGCAGCCATTTGTTTCTGAAAAATGGGTTTTTTGATGGGCGTTGGTTTGGCTGAGATGCTCGTGTAAACACCGATACACAAAGCAATTAAAATAAATTTTTTCATGGTATTTCGTTTGATTGTTATTGTTATCAAATATAATTAGTTTCTATAAAATAATTGTCATATTTCCATTAATAATTAGCTGTATTCCAAGATGATAGCCGTTAGCCAATTGCCGAAAGCTACTTCAATAAACCGCCATCGTTTCATCAATTTCATTTGCCCATGCATTGATGCCGCCCGTAAGATTTTGAAGATTCATGAAACCGTGATTTTGCGTTAAATATTCAATCACGCTCGCCGAACGAAAACCGTGGTGACAATAAACCACAACGACTTTATCCTTCGGAATATGCTTAATATTTGTTGGGATATTACTCATTGGAATCAATAGTGATCCCTCAATTCGGCAAGTTTCATATTCATTCAAATTTCTGACATCTAAAATAAAAATATCTTCCTCTTTCGTTATTCTTTCGTATAATTCTTGAACAGTGATTGACTTTTTAAACTCCTGATTATCAGATATTTGTGATTTTTTTTCTTCAGATGGGAATATCATTTTTTCCGCACTTTTTTGTCGTTTGACTTTTATTTTTTGAGAAGTATTTTCTAATAAATCTACCAATAAAAGTTGTCCACTCAATACTGTTCCAACGCCCGTAATCATCTTGATAACTTCATTGGCTTGATACATTCCTAACATTCCAGGCAGAATGCCCAAAACCCCAATCGTTGCACAATTTGGAATTTCTAAATCAGAGGGTTGTTCGGGAAAAAGGCATCGGTAAGTCGGTCCTAAATTATCTTCAGAATCTCTAAAATTAAATACAGAAACTTGTCCTTCAAATTGGTGAATAGCTCCATAAACGAAAGGCTTATTAAGTTTCACACAGTAGTCATTGATGAGATAACGAGCCGTGAAATTATCAGTACAATCTACTATAATATCATATCTTTTGATAAAAACTTCGGCATTTTCAGGACGCAAATTTTGCTTAATTGCCTCATATTCAATAGTATCGTTCATCTTTGCAAGATGTGAAGCCGCCGTAGTTGCCTTCGGACTGCCGATGTCTTCCACTCTGTAAAGCACCTGTCTTTGCAGATTGCTCATATCCACCGAATCAGCATCTAAAATCCCGATTTTCCCTACCCCTGCAGCCGATAAATATAACAAAACAGGACAACCCAAACCTCCCGCCCCGACCACCAAGACCTTAGCATTTTTTAGTTTCAATTGTCCCTCCAACCCAATTTTGGGAAGTAGTAGATGTTTTTGGTAACGATTTTTTTCGGAGGAAGAGAGCATGAGGTATTGTATTAAAAATTCTAAAACTAAATTACACAAAAAAACCCCCCCAACAATGTTGAGAAGGTTCTTAATATTTCTAATGACCTCAAGATTACAAAGTCAAAGTTCCTCTGCGAGCAGCAGCAACCAAAGAGGCTTCCAAACCATTTTTGTTGATAGTACGAATCGCTTTTCCAGATACTTTTAACTGTACCCAAACGCCTTCCGACTCTAAAAAGAATTTCTTTGTGTGAAGATTAGGGAAAAATTTACGCTTAGTTTTGTTGTTAGCGTGTGATACATTATTTCCTACTTGTGTTTTTCTTCCTGTTAATTGACAAACCTTAGCCATGATTACTCTTATTTTTGTTATGTAAAATCGCCTAAAAAGCGATGTAATAAACTGATTTTTCAGTTTTCTCTGAAACGGACTGCAAAATTAGGAATTAATTCTCAACGATACAATTTATTAAGGAAATAAAATCAAGAAAATCATTACTTTTGCCTACTACTTATAACTTTGATTTATGTTTAAAGCAATTGCCACGTCCCTACTTTGGCTTACGAGTTTGCCCGTGTGTATTTACACGCTCATCACATATTTGTTCTCATACACGCTCGTGCTTGACCATTGGTCGGCGGGATTTGTGATGATGAGCCTTCCCTTTGCCATGTTAGGATGCTTTATTATAGCCTTCACTTGGCTTTTTATTCGTCCTGCCAGAGCCATTTTACCAATCATGATTTTAGTACTGGGCTATCCATTTATTAAACGGACCATAGTTTTTAAGGATCCACAAAGAGCACCTAATTCCTTGTCTGTTTTTAGTTATAACGTATTTGGTTTTTACGGAGACAACAATGACAAAGAAAAAGCCAAGAAATTAATGGCATATTGCATTGATTACGAGGCAGAAATTAAATGTTTTCAGGAGTTTTATAATGTTGATGATGATGAAAATTTTCAGAGTTTAATTCCGATGTTGAAAGAGAACCCTCATTTTATCAGTAACAAAGAAAAGTGGAATCCTGGCATGATGGGTTTAGTCATTTTTTCAGTTTATCCTATCATCAATCGTGATGGAAAGACCTTTGGGCGGAGTAATTCTAATGGCTATTTAATGGCGGATATTGCTCGCAAGAAAGACACAATTAGGGTTATTAACATCCAGTTACAATCCATGGGAATTAGGGTCAATAAAGTTGTAAATGGAGTGAAAGGCGAGGATTTTGAAGAAGCCAAAAAGGAAGGAAAAGGAATTATTTCATCTTTGAAAAGAGGTTTTGAGCAACATTCTGAAGAAATTGAACCAATAGAGAGATTGATAAACGACAGTCCATATCCTGTGATTTTATGTGGAGATTTTAATGAAACGCCTTATGGAAATGCCTACGGAAGCATCAGAGATAGATTAAAAAATGCCTTTGAAGAGGCAGGAAATGGTTTTGGCTTTACTTTAAATCGAAGCCCAAGAATTGTGAGAATTGACAATCAATTTTGTTCAGAATCCATAAAAGTGCTTGATTTTAAGACACTTAGTGATATAAAACTATCTGACCATTATCCAATTTTGGGGAGGTATGAGATTAGGTAAGTAGTCATTCGTATTTCGATGTTCGATATTCGGAGCTTAATTGCCTGAAAACCATCAATTTACAGTAAAACCCAGCGTCGCTTAAATAGTATCAATTACTTAATTCGTTATTAGGGATTGGTTATTAGAGATTAGTCGTTTGGGATTGTTTTAAAGTGGAAAACCAATTTTACGTTTTCCCTTATAACCAACAACTAATTCCTAATAACCAGTAACCAACACCTAAAACGATTTCGCAATATTCGTAAATTCACGAGATTTCAAGGATGCTCCGCCAATTAACCCTCCGTCCACATCTGGTTGTGAAAATATTTCTTCGGCATTCTTTTCGTTGCAACTTCCACCGTATAAAATCGAAGTTTCGTCTGCAACATTCTGACCGTACTTTGTCGCTAAATGACCTCTCAAATAAGCGTGCATTTCTTGTGCTTGGGCAGATGATGCCGTCAAGCCCGTGCCAATCGCCCAGATAGGTTCGTAGGCAATAACAACTCCACCAAAATCTTCCGCAGAAAGGTGGAAAAGGCTGTCAGTTATCTGTGAAGCCACAAATTCAAAGAAACCTTCGCCTTGACGTTGTTCCAAAGATTCACCACAACAGAAAATCGGAGTCATACCATTTTCTAAAATAATGTTCACTTTCTCGGCTAATTGCTCGTTGGTTTCATTAAAATACTGACGACGTTCAGAGTGTCCAACAAGCACGTGCGTAACCCCAATCGACTTCAACATCGGAGCTGAAACTTCCCCTGTATAAGCACCAGAAGCCTTGTTTGAACAGTTTTGAGCGGCGATTCCCATATTGGCAATAGGCTCAGTATGTTTTTGCAAAGTGGTTAAATAAATAGCGGGCGGAGCAATGATAACCTGAACATCAGAATTAACTTCATCTTTCACCATGTGAACAACTTCCGATGCCAAAATCATGGCTTCATCCATTGATTTATTCATTTTCCAGTTTCCTGCAACAATTTTCTTTCTCATTATTTTGCTTGATTATTTTTTGGTAAAATTAAGAATGACAATCTTTATTTCCGAATATGGGGGTGTTTATTAGTTATTTGTTAATGGCTATCAGTTAGTTTGCGTGTCTTTATATTATTCTAAAATTTGTTAAATGCCTGAATATCAGAATTTTGTGCAACAAAAAAAGAGATAACAATCTAATTGCTATCTCTCCAGTTGACCAGTAACTAATTACTAATCACCAGTAACTATATTTTAAGAGCCGCAGGTAAAGCAACTTTAGCTTTTTTTGTTTTTGATTTACGATTTGTTACTGACTTTCCACGTCCAGCTGCACGAGAACTCAAAACTGCGTTGGTAATCTGTAACTCGGTAATTTTTTGCTCATAACTCGCTATTAATGAAGCACTTTCAGATTTTTTTGCCTCCAAGTCGGTCATCATTTTTTTCATTTGTTCGTCTAAAATGGCAAATTTAGATCCTATTTCTTCATTCTGACGCTTAAAAGTATTAACCTGTTGCTCGAGCTTTGTGATTTCCACATTTTTAGATCTTATCTGGTCTTCCAAAGTGTTTTTCACCTCTTTTAATTCTCTTATTTCCTTATGAGAACGCTCAACATTTACATCAAGCCGGTCTTTGTCTTTGGCTAAATCAGCATATTGTTTTTGGCTAACACACGAGCTAACCAACACGGCTAACGTTAAAACAACACTTATTTTATGGAGAACGTTGGTCATTTTTTTTTTGATTAATGATTAGTATTATTTAAAAGCTAAGTATTTGAAAATTAATACAATATATATGAATGTTTATAAAAAAATAACTTATCTTAGAGTGAAAATAATACAATATATTTTGAAAATAAAGTTTATTTTGTCAAATATTTGAAAATTCAATGAAATTTAAAAAAAATCTCTCAAACGAACATGAAATCTTGGTTAAAAATAATATTTCTTTTGTCAACTCCATATTTTAATTATGGTCAAGAAGAAAAAATACCTAAACCCCAAGTCGTTTCAAACCTTAAAATAGAGGCAAAATCTACCGCTAAGACGGTAAAATTAAAACCTGTGACTGATGAAAGATTTGGATTTCAACTTGCTAAGAGGCGGAAGATAACAAGAATACCGTTTGAATTTCAAGCAAATTTAGTAATAGTACCCGTAAAAGTCAATAATTCAGACACTTTACGTTTTATTTTAGATACTGGTGTTAGCTCAATTTTAATTACTGATCCACAAATTGCTAAAAATCAACGCATGAAATTTGCTCGGAGTGTCAAAATTTCTGGGGCAGGTGAAGGAACAGATATTGAGGCGGGAATTGTGTTAGATAATACAATTACCATGGGTGATATGATTGGTTATCGTCAGAATTTAGTGGTTTTAAAAGAAGACATTCTTAAATTAAGTGAGTTTGTTGGTAGTCCCGTTCATGGAATTATTGGGTACGAAATTTTCAATCGTTTTGCGGTTACGATTGATTTTGGTACGAATGAAATAATACTTGAAAATCCTGAACATTATAAATACAAACCAAGTAAAGGCGAACGCTTCCCGATAACAATTGAGGAAAATAAACCTTATTTGAGTACCGTTGAATTAGTTAATGACAAACAAAATTTACCTTTAAAAGTTATTTTGGATACTGGTGCAGGTCATGCCATTTCTTTGGATGCCAATCGAAGTAACGGAATCCCAATGCCCGAAAAAGTCGTGAAAGCCCAATTAGGACGTGGTTTGAGTGGAGTTATTAATGGCAGTCTGGGAAGAATTTCTAAATTAAGATTGGGGAAATTTGAAATGAAAAATTTAGTTGCCTCCTTTCCAGACAGTGCTTCTTATCGTATAAAAGGTATGGAGTTAACTGAACGTCAAGGAAATATTGGCTGTGAGTTCTTACGTAGATTTAAAATTACCTTCAATTATCGTGATCAATATATCGTGCTGAAACCCATCAATCGCCGCATGAAAGAGCCTTTTGAACACAATATGTCGGGCATTGAATTGATGGCAAAAGGAGATGATTTTCATGAATATACTATCGAAAGGGTGATTGAAAATTCACCCGCCGAAGATGCAGGGTTATTACAGGGAGACAAAGTGATTTTTATCAATAATAAATCTTCCAAAGAAATTTCTATCAGTGAAATATATAAACTATTTCAGAAAGGAGCGGGCAAAAATATTAATTTGATTATGAAAAGAGGCAACGATATGTTTTTTGCAACGATTAATTTGCGAAGGTTGATTTGAGTATTTTATAAATTTCAGCATTTTAACCCGTTAATATTGTCAAATTCGTAGAAATCAAGTTTTTATATTTAATCCTCCTTCAAAAGTACTTGTTTTTTGATAACAAACTCGTTAATTTTGTGGAGAATTTAAAGGAAGAGGGGTCGATAATCCCTCTTTTTTGTTTTTTTGATTAGGGGTTAGGATTTGGGGGTTAGGGGTTAGGATTTAAACCTTCCAAATTTTATTGAATTGTTTCCACAACCCCTAAATCCAAACCCCAAGCCCCCAATAAATGACCAAAGAACAAATAACAGAATTGCTTCAACCTTACTTAGAAGACGACAGAATTTTTATCGTTGATGTTAAAGTTAGTGAAGGCAAAATTCGCCAGACCATTACCATACTTTTAGATACAGATGGAGGAATTCAAATTGAAGAATGTGCCTCAATCAGTAGAAGATTAGCCCATTTTATTGAAACCAACGAATTGATAAAAGATGCGTATAACTTAGAAGTATCATCACCAGGCGTAGATTTTCCATTAAATTCTAAACGTCAATACATAAAAAATATTGGTAGAAATTTGAAGATTCAATTAGTGGAAGGTGGTGAGAAAATCGGAGCATTAGAGAACGTTACTGACGAAGGAATTGTTTTCAAAGAAGAACCAAAGAAATCAAGAGGCAAAAAAGTTGTACTTATTGAAAGCCTAACCATTGCTTTCGAGAATATTAAACAAGCCAAAGTACAAATATCGTTTAAATAGGTGTTTTGTATAGAGTACCAAGTATTAGGTATTAAGTATTAAGAAAATTGCACAAAATTATCGAATTTAGATTTTCTTAATACTTAGTACATAATACTTAATACTTACATACAATCATCCTGAAACTTATGAAAAGATGAATAGTGCAGAATTAATTTCGTCGTTTGCCGACTTTGCAAAAGAAAAAAACATTGATCGTCCAACGATGATAAAAGTGCTGGATGAAGTTTTCCGCACCATGATTCGTAAGAGATACGGAACAGATGAAAATTTTGATGTAATTATCAATCCCGACAGTGGCGATTTAGAAATGTGGCGTACCCGTGAAATCGTTGATGATAATTCAGAAGACATTTGGGATTACGATAAAATACCATTAGAAGAAGCTAAGAAAATTGAACCCGATTTCGAAATTGGGGAAGAAGTTGCAGAATTAGTTAAATTAGAGGATTTTGGACGTAGAATTGTTCAAACGGCTCGTCAAACGCTTATTCAAAAAGTCAAAGATTTAGAAAAAGAAGGACTTTTTGAAAAATATAAGGATTTGGTGGGTGAAATGGTATCGGGAGATGTGTATCAGATTATTGGAAAAGAATTTATTATTACAGACCAAGAAGGCAATGAATTGACCCTTCCAAAATCTGAGATGATTCAGAAAGACCGTTTCAAGAAAGGTGAGCCAGTGAAAGCGGTTATCCATAAAGTTGACATGAATAACGGAACACCGAAGATTATTCTTTCGAGAACTTCTCCTGTGTTTTTGGAACGTTTATTTGAACAAGAAATTCCAGAGATTTATGATGGTCAAATTATGATTCGTAAAATTGTACGTGAGCCTGGTGAGCGTGCAAAAGTAGCAGTAGAATCGTATGATGACCGTATTGATCCAGTTGGAGCTTGTGTTGGTATGAAGGGTTCTCGTATTCACGGAATTGTTCGTGAGTTACAAAACGAGAACATTGACGTTATAAACTACACAGAAAATCTTGAACTTTTGGTTGGTCGTGCATTAAGTCCTGCCAAAGTGAGTTCAATGAAGATTGACAAAGAGAAAAAACGCATTGCGGTGTATTTACAACCAGATCAAGTGTCGTTGGCAATTGGTAAAGGTGGGCAAAACATTAAGTTAGCAGGGAAGTTAGTAGGGTATGAATTAGACGTTTACCGTGATATTAAAGAATCAGAGGTGGATGATGAAGACGTGGACTTAACAGAATTCTCTGATGAAATCGAAGATTGGGTAATTCTTGAATTACATAAAATCGGTTTAGATACTGCCAAGCAAGTTCTGGCATTGGACAGCGAAGAGTTAATTCGCCGTACTGAACTTGAAGAAGAAACGGTGAACGACATTTTAACAATCCTACGTTCAGAGTTTGAATAAGTTTAAAAAGTAATTGTGTGATAGAGTGACTGAGTGTATCGACCCATTTAGTTTTCCCACCCAATTATTTCGACTCAGTCACTCTAACACACAATTACAAAAATAACATCATAGAAAAGTATCAATTAACAAGTATGACAGAAGATAAAATGATGCGTTTGAGCCTTGTGGCAAAGCAAATTGGCGTAGGTACCTCAACCATCGTACAAAAGCTATCTGTCCAAGGTCACAAGGTTGAGAATAACCCAAATGCCAAATTAAATTTTGAACAACTGAAAATCGTAGCTAAGGAATTTGGAGCGGGAAGTCTTTTACAAGAATCCGCCTCAGTTCAACACAAAGCTCCGGAGGAAGATGTTTTTGTCCCTGTGAAAAGACAGGATGAAGACTATATGCCTCTATATTCAAGAAACACGCCCAAAACTGAGCCTGTTGCAGTTGTTACGGAAGCACCGAAAGTGGAGAAGGCAGTAGAGCCTGAGAAAGTTGAAGCGAAAGTGGAAGTTATTCCAGCAAAACCTATTGTGGTAGAAGTGCCAAAAGCCATTGAGCCTGTGAAGGTAGAAGAGGCAAAACCAGTAGTAGTAGTGGTTGAAACACCAAAAGCCGTTGAGCCTGTGAAGGTAGAAGAGGCAAAACCAGTAGTGGTTGAAACACCAAAAACCGTTGAGCCTGTGAAGGTAGAGGAAGCAAAACCAGTGGTGATTGATGCACCAAAAGCCGTTGAGCCTGTGAAGGTCGAAGAAGCAAAACCGATAATTGTTCAAGCAACGAAGGCTGTAAATGCTCCTAAGACTCAACCAAATGTTCAAAATGGACAGCAAGGTGGAGGTCAAAGGAATAATGACCAAAACAGACAACAAGGTGGTCAGGGGAATAATAGTCAAAACCAAAATAGACAACAAGGGGGCGGACAAGGCAATAATAACCAAAACCAAAATAGAACGCAAGGTGGTGGTCAAGGAAGCAATAATCCGAACAGACCACAAGGCGGTGGCGGTCAAGGAGGTAATAACCAAAACAGACAACATAGAGATAATCAACCAATAAGACCCCAAGGAGGAATCGATCAAGTGCTTCCAAGCAGACAAGCGATTGGAACTCCTATTGGTGTTGGAACTATTAAGCCAGCACTACCCGTTGATAATAGAGTCCAGAAATTGGGTCGTAATGATGCTATTCCAGATGATACTTCAGCAGTTGAATTAATTGAAGCAAAAGGAGAGCAACTACGTGGATTAAAGGTTTTGGGTAAGATTGAATTACCCGTTGAAATACCACGTGGAGGTAATAATCGCAATAATAATAACAATAAGAAGAAGCGTAAACGTATTGATAAGCCAGGTGGAGCGAAAGTTACGGAAACAGAAATTCGTAATGAAAGAGGCGTTCCTCGTCCGAAAAAAGATGGAACTCCTGCTGATCCAAATGCTCCTAAACCAGCGAATACTGGAACAGGAACTAATACTGGAAATAGGCCAAATACGTCAGGACAGGGTGGTAATGCAAATAACCACAGAACTGGACATAGTCCTAATTACAAAGGGAATAAAGGCAATCCAAATACAAGTGCTAATCCTGGGGCTAAACCAGTTCCAAAAGGAGAAGTAACCGAAAAACAGATTCAAGACCAAATTAAGGCAACAATGGCTCGTCTGCAAGGGCAGTCGAACAAGTCTAATTTTGGAGCGAAGGAACGTCGTGAAAAACGTAAATTTCGTGCGGATAGAAACGAGCAGCGTCAATTGGCGGAGGATGAAGAAGCAAAAGTATTAAAGGTAACTGAATATATTTCAGCTTCTGAATTGGCTTCTTTGATGGAAGTTTCAATCAACGAAGTTATCTCGGCTTGTATGAGTTTGGGAATGTTCATATCAATCAATCAACGCCTTGAAGCCGATGTAATTGCTTTAATTACGGAAGAATTTGGATTTGAGGTACAATTTGTATCTGCCGAAGAAGAAATTGAATCAGTCATTGCTGACGAAATTGATGCCCCAGAGGATTTATTACCAAGAGCCCCAATTGTAACGATTATGGGTCACGTAGATCATGGTAAAACGTCTTTACTTGATTATATCCGTCGTGCGAAAGTTGCGGCAGGTGAAGCGGGTGGAATTACCCAGCATATTGGAGCCTATTCGGTGAAGCAAGACGATGGTAGAAGAGTAACATTCTTAGATACTCCTGGTCACGAGGCATTTACAGCCATGCGTGCAAGGGGTGCGAAGGTGACAGACGTTGCTATTATCGTAATTGCAGCAGATGATGCCGTGATGCCACAAACGGAAGAAGCCATCAACCACGCCATGGTTGCGGGTGTGCCGATTGTGTTTGCCTTCTCGAAAGTTGATAAGCCAGGAGCCAATACGGAGAAAATTCGTGAGCAATTATCCATCAAAAATATTCTTGTTGAAGAGTGGGGTGGTAAATACCAAACGCAAGAGATTTCTTCTAAATCAGGAGCGGGCGTTAATGAATTATTAGAAAAAGTATTGCTTGAAGCTGAATTATTAGAATTAAAAGCAAACGCTAATAAACGTGCCATTGGAACGGTGGTTGAAGCATCTTTAGATAAAGGTCGTGGATACGTTGCCAACATTTTGGTACAAGCTGGAACCTTGAAAGTTGGTGACATGATGCTTGCAGGTGCTCACTACGGACGTGTGAAAGCCATGTTTGATTATCGTGGAAATAAATTAAAAGAAGCGGGACCATCAATTCCTGTACAGGTTTTAGGTTTGGGTGGAGCCCCAGCGGCGGGTGATAAATTGAGCGTAATGGAAAATGAGCGTGATGCACGTGAAATTGCCAATAAACGTGAACAAATTATTCGTGAGCAATCGTTACGTTCTCGTAAGCACATTACATTGGAAGAAATTGGTCGTCGTAAGGCAATTGGTACTTTCAAAGAATTGAACGTAATCGTGAAAGGAGACGTGGATGGTTCAGTAGAAGCCCTATCGGATTCATTATTGAAACTATCAACCGAAGAAGTACAAGTAAGAATTATCCACAAAGGCGTTGGACAAGTTTCAGAATCAGACGTGTTGTTGGCTTCGGCTTCGGATGCGGTGATTGTGGCATTCCAGGTTCGTCCAAGTGTAAACGCACGTCGTTTGGCAGACAACGAGCAAATCGAAATCCGTACTTATTCAATTATCTACCAAGCAATTGATGACGTTCGTGATGCGATGGAAGGCTTATTGGCTCCTAAATTTGAGGAAGTTGTTACGGCAAACATTGAAGTTCGTGATGTGTTCAAGATTACGAAAGTTGGAACGGTTGCAGGTTCGTATGTATTGGATGGAACGGTGAAACGTTCAGACAAAATACGTATTATTCGTGATTTCGTAGTAGTTCACGAAGGAGAAATTTCAGCCTTGAAACGTTTCAAAGACGATGTGGCAAGTGTGAAATTTGGCTACGAATGTGGTCTATCAATCAAGAATTTCAACGATATTGAAATTGGTGATGTAGTTGAATGTTACGAAATGAAAGAATTGAAACGTACTTTGTAGAAAGTGGTTTCGTGAGATAAAAAAAAGGGTTTCTGATTGATTTCAGAAGCCCTTTTTTGTTTAGTACGTATTTGATATTATTTCAAAGCCTCACCATCCAAAACCTGCTTCGTTTCAATCAAACCCATTTCCTCCTTAGTAAAATGGTCTTCAAGGGTAATTAAATCTCCTGTTTGAAGCACATATCGTTGGTCGTTTTGTAAAGTTGATAATTGACCTGCCAATTGTTGAACTTTACTTTCTAATTGTTCAATAAATACTTCTAATTCGTCCATTCCTATGCCTGTGAAGTCCATAGTACCAAAGGCAATACCTAATTTGAGTTCGTTCAAAATCTCTTGGAGGGCTTCCACGTTATTTTGGTCGTAGGCGGCTTTTAGTTTTATGAAAACTTGGTGAGCTTTTTCTTTGAATTCTTGCTTTACCAATGGACTATCGGGGTGGCAAAGTTTTACGGCTTCTCGGTATAATTGTTTCAGCGTTTCTTGTAAAGTTGTATCGTTCCCTTGCTCAATCGTCTGATTGTCTTCTGCAATGGCTGCATGAAATGACTCCCAGCGTTGTTGGGCTTTTTGCTCTTGGCGTTTACTTTCTGGCTTTTCCGTTAATTTGGCTTTGCGTTCAAGAATAAGTTTTTGTAACCATAAAATCTCTTTAATAATCGTTTGAAATCGAACTCGGTAGGAGGCTTCGTACAATTGAATATGTTTCTCAACTTCCGCTAATGCTATTTCTAACCAACTAATTTGAGCATGGTATAATTTGATTTGATTTTGGAGCGATTGCACCAAAGGCGACAAAATCATGCCTTCGTCTTCGTTAAGTGTACCCGTGAGTAGTTCAAACTGGATTAGAAAATCATCAATTGCCTCTTGATTATCGGTCAGCATGATGGATTCGCTGTTTTTGTGGAATCCGTTATAGGTATAATTTGCTGAACCTGTCAGTAAAGTAGCATTATCAATGATGCAAAACTTGTGGTGCATAAATGCCTTATCCGCCACAATGAGTTTGCCGCCTATCTGTTTGAAACCATTAAAATCTAAGGAATAAGATTCATCAAAATTCTTGGAATCGTTGGAAAGTACAAGTATTACTCGCACGCCAGCTTTGCGTTTGAAAACGAGTAAATCCAAGATGTCTTGGTCGGTAAACCATGCTACCGCTATCTGAATACTTGATGATGCCGTTTGTATTTGTTCAAGTACGAGTGGTTTTAGTCCTTTAAAATGTGCTTTCATGGTTGTAGGATAATGAGGCTGTAATCATCGTCTTCGATGTCTGGATTGCTTTTAATGTATTGCCAAAAGGTTTCTTCGCTTTTGAGGGCTTTGGAAATGGTTTTCAAAAGGACTTTAAATCCCTTCGGATTGTTTTGATAATGTTCTAAAATATGCTTGCTGATGGCATCAGTTGCCAACAAACAGACAACTTTATCTTTGGGAATTGTACCCGACCGAAAGCCTAATTCATTGGGAAATACCGACCAATTAAGTAAATGCGTACCTCCCGAAAGTTCTTCTGATTTTTGAAAGGGGTAACTTTCTAAACGATTATTGGCATAAAAAAACACGTGACTATCTCCAAAAGT
The DNA here is from genome assembly GCA_043769985.1 of Arcicella sp. Lineage (GTDB taxonomy): Bacteria > Bacteroidota > Bacteroidia > Cytophagales > Spirosomataceae > Arcicella. The sequence continues at coordinate 4,135 of JAYVIV010000015.1, read as the reverse complement.
AAGCCAATGAAATTCTTTTTCTGTTTGCCAAACCGCCACTAACGTACTGGCACTGCCTTCTTGATAAAAGCGTTTGAGTTGGAAAACATCCTGTTGCATCAATGGCTCGTATTGCTGTACAAATGCTTCTGTTTGCGGTTCTAACCAAGTAATAAATTCTTCAAAAGTGTGAATGGGAGCATCTGGTAGATGTTTTAGTAGAAATTCCGCCCACTCGCCACACAAAATACCCGTACCGCCCGCACCATCCGCCAATGCCCATAAATGAGGGTGATTTACCCAAATACGGTCTTCGTTTGGGAGAGGTGATTGGTTATTGTGGGTTTTAGAAATGGTTTGGGATTTTGTCACGGAGGTTGATTTTGAATTGGAGGCATAACGGTATTAGATACTTCCATGACATGAAAATACTACAATTATATCTGGCTTCAAAACAAATTGCTTTTGCAGGATTATTATTTAGTAAAAACTCATGCAATACTTTGTAATGTAATATTACATCATCATCTTTGTAGAACCAATTAACCATTAGAAAATAATGATAGAACAATTAGAAAAAATGAAACGAATGGTCATCACGATGATTGAACTCGCTAAAAAACAACCTGATGAAGAGGAACAAATTAATAGCCTCTTGGACTTACTAAACCAAATTAATGACCAAATAAAAAAGCTAAATAAACAATGATAGGGGAGAAATTGCCCTGTTTAAACAAGATGAAAATGGAAAATATTAAATTTAATGATTATTTGGAACTAATGGCAAATGCCAGTTCTGAAAACGAAAAAACAGCTATTAATACTCAATTTGAAAACTATTTTAATACCCTCAAAAGCGGTGATATGGCTTCATTATTAGCCTCGAAGGAACAGGAATTAAGAACTGAATTAACATTACTGAAAGAACAGGCTAATACAACTATTGTACATAATGGTAATGAATATCCGCTCTCGGACTGGATAACGATTAAGAATTATTGTACGCTTCACCATCTAAAAGAGTCGGCGGTTTCAAACCGTATTAGGCGTGGAGCATTGCCCCCTAATGCCTATCTTGAACTCCCTTACCTCAATAATCTGAAACTTATTCAGAAAACTTATGTGTGGGCTTAAATATTATTTCACAACAACAAAAATCCCTCTCAAATTACATTGAGAGGGATTTTTGTCTATGCAAAAGTATAACTTGTGCCAATTCATTTCCTACTTTATGAATGGCATCTTGCAGTTTTAATACCTGTGTTTTACTTGCCGTTTTGCTTCCTGCTACATAATACCTTAACAAACTGGAATTAAGCCCCGCATATTTAGCAATTTCTGATATTTTTAGATACCCAAAATTTTCAAAAAAGGCACTTAAATCATAACTAAGCTCAAAATTGATGGCATCAGGCTTTAAATCATGAAAATCAGCTAATAATGTTTTCATTTTTAGTTGAAGTTCTTCCGCATTTACAGCACTTTCTGCCAATAAATTATCATCATACGTTACACGACCCCAAACCATTCCGTCTTTGGCACTTTCAATAATTAATTTGATATTTTCCATTTTATTTGTTTTGACCCTCAAAAGGTCGCAAGATTGTGCCAATTTTGCAAATTGTTATATATTTGTGGTTGGTAGAACTACTCCGCCCCCGTGGGACACCATCCACGGGACAGGACTCTAAATTCATTATGTGTTTTTTGGGTTTATTGATAATCGAAGTTTCAACTCTATTACTATTTGAATTTATTCCGTCGGCTGGTGGAAATATTAATTAATGCACGGATGTTCAATTGAATATGTTCGTGTCCTTTTTTATATACAATGTTTTACATTCGTTCTTTTTTTTATCAAGTATTCTTCTTTTTTGTAATCCAAAATTCATGATTCTTGTCAAGAAAAACTACATGAAAGATATTGTCCTCAAAATGCCCAATGATACATTCTTTACCTTGAACACCAAACAACATCTGGCAAAACGTGTTTAGGATGCTCAAATGCGGAGTTTGGTGGAAAATCAACTTTTGGATATGGTGTTATAATCTGTTGAGTAGTTGCCTGAACCCTTGTAAGTTGGCAAATATCCCTCAATTTATTTATTGCTAATGCTAAAAGTTTGTCTTCTTCCCACTCCTCAAAATTTTGACCTTGATTTCTATCAAAATCTCTGAAACTCAAAACAATAAGCGGTTCTTTTCTTCCTTGTTTTGTTTCAATCCCTTTTAGCTCTCTTTTATAAGAAGCAATATTTCTTTCTTTGAATTTATCTTGCTTCCCCATATAAAAGTTGATTTAATTTAAGATCTATATCAAAATAAGGAATTGCCCCATACTTTCCTTCAAGATAGTTTTTGTCAAATGCAGATTTATTCCTAACCTTATCAGTTTTGAAATCAGCCAATGAAATTAATTCAGATGCTCCAAACTGATTTTTTTCTACAAACCAAATTTGGTCTCTTCTAAAAGTTTCTTTATTTAAAAGTGTTACATCATGTACTGCACAAATTAGTTGTGCTTTGTTTAAATTACATTTATGAAAAAAGTCAATAAGTCGTAAGGTCAAATGGCTATGCAATCTTGAATCTAACTCATCTATAATTAAAACTTTACCGTTTTTGAGTGTATCATACCAAGGTCCAAGTAAATACAGTAATTTTTTTGTTCCTTCTGATTCTTGTTTATCGAAATTAAATGGAACTGTGTCAATAAAAACATTATTCTCATCATATTGTCTATGATAAGTTATTAGTTGGTCTCTTTTGGGCTGTTTAGACTGTATTTTGTGGATACTGGTTAAAAGATTAATAATCTCCTCGTCTTTTTCTTTCTCTTTCAGCGTTTCTAAATCAATTTCGTTTACATCTTCTTCGGTTGTAGAAAGATTTGAAATTTCAAGATATTTTATAAAATGTAATACCCAGTTAAAGAAATTTGTATCTGATTTTAATTTGTCAATTGTATATCTTTTGTGTCCTCTGTCATGAATACCATTGATGATATTAAATTTTTTAAACCATTCCACAATACTTGACGAAGTTTCTTTGCCAAGGGTAGCAAGAATAGATAGAAAAAGTACATTTTCTTTAACGTCTTCCTCTTTTCCCAATCCCTCCTTGAAAGCGGATTTATTAACTTCAATTTTTTGAAAATCTCTTTTGAATAAATAAACTTCCTTACTTGTAGTATGGTAAAGCCATTCAGCTACAACTTTATCATAGTCGATTTCAAAACCATATCTGTATTTTGTATTATTGTGTATGAAAGAAGTTTCAAAAAAAGTAGATTCTTTGTCTGTTTTTGAGTTAAGAGCAAATTTTTCCAAGGGGAATTTCCTATCGTTATTCTCTAATAAAGCATCCCGAAAGGAATTTATAATAATTTGTTTCATAAATTCCATTGCTTCCAAAAGATTACTTTTCCCGCTCGCATTGTTTCCATAAACGATGGCAGATTTTAGTAAACTCAAATTTTTGTCAACAGGTATTATATGTGTTTCTTGATGTTCCTTAAATGATTTTGCTTTTATCATTGAAAGAGTTGTCAAGTCTTTAAAAGACAAGAAATTCTCAACTTTGAATTCTATAATCATTTTGTTTAATTTTAAAATTTGAACACAAAGGTATATCATAAATCTAAATTTGCAATAAAATAGCAAAATTTAATTTTTGATGGCTTGTATAATGGAAGATGATGAAGTTTTGTAGGCTCTCGGTAGAAACACCAGCCAAGTAAATATCGTAGCCCATGTTAGTCTTCCTTTGGGAGAAGAAGTAGCCAGCCGTTGTGCGGTGTTTTCCACCCACAACACGTGCGTAAGCAAGCACCAGCTATGAAAGGAAAGATATTTTTAAATGTATAATATATTGATTATCAACAATATACATTAAGGTTTGCATTCTTGGCGAATTGCTTACGCACGTGTTGTGGGTGGAAAACATCATAGCCGTCAGGCTAAGAGTTTATTATGTCTTTTGGTGTACATTTATACTGTTTGTGACCTATCTTTTTCTTTTCTTTCTCAGCCCTATTCCATAGTTCTTCAAAGATTCTTCACGTTGTTGTCAGTGTCTTCACTGATAATCGGACTCCATTTGTCAGTGAAGACACTGACAACAACATCAGGATTTTCCTCACGTTGTTGTCAGTGTC
>JAYVIV010000014.1:0-14324 GCA_043769985.1 Arcicella sp. | reverse complement strand
CCTGGGTGAGTAGCATTAAGTGGCTTTAATTCAGAAATATTAATTGCTTTCATGTGTTTGTTATTTAATAGTTTTTATGAATAATGGTTGCTGATTTCTTCAAGCGCAAACAAAATCACTTGAAATGGTTCATTTTCAGACAAAATTTCTTCAAAAATTAGTCGAAATTGATCATTTATTCTCACAGAACTTTGTCCTTCTCTATCTCCCGATAATTTTTCGCAATTAAGACTCGTCAAAATATACATATCTTCAATACGGTTCACAGCTGATAATTTATTAACCGTTTTAACATATTGTTTTACCAAAGTTGGATTTAATCTAAAACGTTTATCGGTTACTTTTTTGTCTTCGTATAAATCAGCTAAAAGCTGATTTTGAAATATTATATCCATTTATGAAACGGTTAGTGGTCACCAATAATTCACAATTTTGTGAATTATTGGTGACATTCAAAAATTTACTGATTTATTTTTAAAAATGACATAAAAAAAGGCTTGAACAAAATCGCACAAGCCTAAAATTATATTTTAAAAAAACCTACCCTCTCGTCAATTCAAACACCGTAATTTCAGGTGGCATTCCCACTCTACCAGGGTAGCCAATGTAGCCATAACCACGATTTATGTAGAGTTTTTGATCACCTTCTTCATATAATCCTCCCCACTGTTTGTAGGCGTATTGTGCAGGAGTCCACGTTTTACCGCCAACGTTTATCCCAAACTGGGTTCCGTGCGTATGTCCCGAAAACATTACGTCAATGTCTTTGTATTTGGTGTTTACTTCTTTATCCCAATGCGTTGGGTCATGCGAAAGCAGGAGTTTTACGGGTGCCTCTTCCGTTCCTTGATGGGCTTTTTGTAGGTTTCCATAAGAACGGAAACGGTTTTGTCCGCTAATATTTTGAACGCCGATAATCGCTAATTTTTCTCCACCTTGCTCAATAAAACGGTTTTCATCCATCAATAAATCGTAACCCAAAACCTTATGAGCGTGTACGAGGTCTTTGAGATTTTGTTGCTTGCCTTTCATATTGCCTTCCCAATTGACATAATCAGAATAATCGTGGTTCCCAAGCGTACTGAAAACGCCCAAAGGAGCTTTCACTTTGTTGAAAATATCAACATATTCGTTTACTTCGGTTGCCAAATTATTCACTAAATCTCCCGTGAAAAAGACCATATCGGGTTTTTCTTTCATCAACATTTCAACACCGCCTTTCACTGCCACACGATTGAAAAATGAGCCAGTGTGAATATCTGAAATCTGAGCAATTGTCATTCCTTCAAACTGTTTTGGGAGGTTTTTTAAGGCTAATTTAACCCTTCGGATTCTGTAATCATGAGCCCCCGAGATGATTCCCCACGTTAATGCAAGTGCTGGAACTGCTCCTGCAATCACGGCAGTTTTCATCAAAAAATCAGAGCGAGTGATAGCCCCCTGACCTCCGATGGGGGAACTGGAAGTAACAGTATGTCCTGTAAATTTTGCCGAAATCCATCTTATTAATCTCCCTAAATCATCAATTAAAAGGAACAAAACCACGAAAATTTTAGAGATATAATTAATAAAAACCCCTACCATAATGATTGTACGTAGGTTTCTTCCCAATAAATCAGGATTTATAAAATTATACACCCACATACCTGTAAGTGTGAAGGCAGTGATGCCCCAGAATATATATTTTGTGACATTTTGAGCATTTTGTGAAAGGTTCTGGGTTGAAACTTTCACAGCTTGCCACACGTACCAATCTATTAATAAAAAAACGATGGTGACGATTGGGATAATGATTATTTTATTCATTCAATGATTACGAGTTATTTTTAAAGAAAGACCTATTAAATTAAAACTGAAATAGAAGGTTTGAGGTTCAGAAAGGCGTTTATTTTGTGATGAAAGGTTGTAGCAATCTTTAAATTGATGATGGAAATTGATGTTAACAGGTTCTGATTTTGAATAGTTTGGGAACGATGACACAAAAAAGGCTTGAACGAAACGTCCAAGCCTTAACCCTTTAACCACTATAAAATCTTGGAAGCTGTTTTGGTTAATTTTTGTATGTGAAAATGATAAGTTTTTGAGCGAAAATTATTCTTAAAATTTAATCATAACAGCGTTATGTTTAAATTTTAAGAACGATTTGTAGCCAAAAAATTGCATTTTTTAACTCAAATAAATTAACCTAAACAGCTTCTTAATTATGCTTCTGCCATTACCAAATTTGCTTCCATCAATTCAGATAATTGTCTGATAGTCTGAACCTTGTCGATTTCGTTATCTGGTAATGTGATTCCGTACGTATTCTCTAAATAAACTACTACTTCTAAAAACTCCAACGAGTTCATTCCCAAGTCGGCATAAAAGCGTTTTTGGGGAGCAATCAATTTTGGATTTATATAAAAATTCCGTGATAAAAATTGTGTCAATGTGCTGGTGTTGAATTTCATAAGCATGGGTAATTTAAAGATTTAATAATGACTTGTTTTTTCAACGAAATAATCGTCAATTTAGTGCCTTAAATGAGTTATTTTTTAATAATTACCTAAGAATATCTTTACATTAAATTATTGTTAAAATTTTAAGAGAATTTAATTATTCTAAGATTGTAATTTTACTATAATCTTGGGTGGTAATAATTTATACATCACGGGCGTAACCAAACGAGCCAATAATGTTGAACTTGTGATACCGCCAATCAACACAATGGCTAAGGGCGAATACAAATCTGAATACTCTAAAACCAACGGGATTAATCCGCCAATTGCTGTGAATGATGTTAACAAAATTGGAACAAAACGTACTTCCCCCGCTTCGTGAATTGCCTCATCCAATCCCATGCCTTCTTCTCTTAATTGATTGGTGAAATCTACTAAAAGAAGTGAGTTTTTTATCTCAATTCCTATCAAAGCAATGAAACCGATGATGGATGTAAATCCTAAGGTTTCCCCTGCGATTATCAATCCTAAAATTGCTCCAACAATACCCAAAGGAATCACTGAAAGCACAATTAAGGTAGATTTGAAATTACCAAATTCCAGAATTAAGATAGCAATCATTCCGAAGACAGTTATGAGAATAATTACCCCTATTCCACCAAACGATTTCTCAGCGTTCTCGGCTTCTCCCGCCACTTTATACGTAAATCCTTTTGGAAACTTGAAATTGGCTAACTTTTTAACCAATTCTTGATTGACAACGGACGTGTTAAATCCTGATTTTAAGGAAGCAGTAACTGTTACATATCGTTCCTTATTAAAATGTCGAATCTGAGTTGGCGACGTTTCAAACTTGATTTCTACCAATTGTTTCAACGGAATTGCCGTCCCTGCAACATTATTGACGTACAAATTAGAAAATACACTCAAATCTTGTTTCGTATTGCTTCGTGGAATAGAAACATTAATATTATAATCATCCGTCTGTCCGTCTTCTCGAAATGTACCAACGTTCAACCCTGCCACTCCCAAACGAACGACACGGTCAATATCCGAAATATTCACGCCCAAAAGTCCCGCTTTTTCACGGTTGATAATTGTCCGAAAGTCAGTTGGTTGTACTTTCAGTGGGTTTTCTACGTAAATTGTACCATTTTGACTCGCCACAACTTTTTCCACTTGACCTGCCACAATTCTTAAACTATCCAAGTTATTTCCGAAGATTCTGTATGCCAATGGTGCTTCCAAAGGTGGACCTTGTTCAAAGTCTTTTACCTCAATTTTAGCGTTGGGATAATTCATAAATTTCTCCCGCAATTGATTGATAATTACCTTTTTATCACGGGTTTCCATATCCTCCAATAACACAAAAAGTTGCCCCGAATTTTCAGTTTCTGGTCCGCCAATGATGTTGTAATAAATCCGAGGATTACTTCTGCCAACGTTGGCGGCAATGTTCTTAATTTCAGGCACTTTCTTCAATTCTGTCTCCACAAAACGCACCACGTTGTCAGTAGCTTGCAAATTTGTTCCCACAGGCGTACTCACATTCACGAGGAACATGGGTTTTTCAGAGGTTGGAAATAATGAGAATCCTAAGAACAACTTTGCGATAAACATCACACCTACAAAAACAGCAACGGAGATAGTGAGCGTAGTTTTTGGATGTTTTAAGCACCAAGTCATCAATTTTCCGTAAGTAGCTGAAATCAACTTTTTCATTCCTCGAAGAATAAAATTTCCCTCTGGATTTTCATGATTTTTTAGAAGAACACTCGATAAAAATGGCACAATCGTGAGGGCAACCAACATCGAAGCAAAGACTGTAACGGAAACCGCCATTGGCAAACTTCGGATGAATCTACCAGCGGCTTCGGGCAAATTGGCAACGGGTAAGAAGGCAAAAATCAATAAAACAGTACAACCCACAACCGCCATGCTGATTTGCTTAGTAGCATCAATGGCGGCCTGTTTTTTGGGTATTCCTTGACGCATAAATCGCTCAATGTTTTCAACCACCACAATTGAATCATCCACTAAAATTCCCAAAGCCACAATCATTCCGACGATTGAAAGTTGATTTATGGTGAAGCCTAAAGCATATAAAAGTGCAAGTCCAATGGCAAGAGATAGCGGAATTGAAATCATCACCACCAAACTCGCCCGAGACCCCAATGGCAGTAACGTAATGAGAACCAACAAGATAGCAATACCAAAATCCTTAGCGAAACGAGCCAAACGCTTTTGAACAGATTCTGCTTGGTCGAAAACTTTCACTAAATCAACTGATGGAGGAAGTGTTTTTCGGAATTCTTCAACCACTGGATCGGCTTGCGAACGAACTTTGATGATGTTCTGCCCAAACTTCTGGCAAGCCGTTACGAACACACTTCGATGTCCGTTCAAACGGGTTTTGTGGCTTTCGTCTTCGTAATCATATTTGACTTCGGCAATGTCTCTAAGCAAAACAATTTTTGTTCCATTCGAGAAAATTATCGTATTTTTTATTTCATTAATATCTTTATAATTCCCTGATGTTTTGACGTTAAATTTTTTGGAAGATAAATTAATTGAACCGCCTGGAATGTTCACATTCTCCGACTGAATTGCTCCTAAGACTCGATTTAAAGGAATTTTGTCTTGGGCTAATTTGCTTAGATTCAATTCCACGGAAATTTTTCGTTTCGGGAAACCCCATGATTTAATGTTTTTTAAAGCACGAACTTTGCCCAAACGATTCTCCAAATCATCGGCATATTTTTCTAATTTACTGTAAGGTAAATTTTCAGAAACCAACGCAAATTGGTAGATATTTACGCCATCGGGTTGGTATCTTTCAATGCGAACATCCAAGACTTCGGCGGGTAAATCTTTGCGGACAGCGTTCATTTCACGGACAATTTCTTGGTATTTTTCTTCGGGGTCGGAAGAAAAATCGTATTCAACTTGAAAAATAGCGGCACCGTCCACAATCGTACTGCGGACACGGTTCATATTGTCCAATTCGTTGAGCCGTTTTTCCACGACATCCGCCACGAGTTCTTCCACATCTTTGGGAGAAGCCCCTGGATAAACGACTGTAACACCATATTGAGGTGACGAAAACTCAGGGTCTTCGCCACGTGGCATATTCAACAAAGAGAAAATACCGATGGATAATATGCCCAAAAACACGACAAGGGTGAATTGGTAGTTTTTAACTGAGAATTCAGAGATTTTCATGGTGATACCCCACCCGAACGTCGGTCGCCCTGACCCCTCCCCTGAATGGCAGGAGGGAGTAAAGGAGACGATTTCTGTTAATGATGAGTGTTAAGTTTTATTAATTTTGCAGTATTTCTTTTATAAGGATTTTAACGTTTTCTATTTCATTTTCAACTTCGTAATTGGAGAATCTTATTACGGTGATTCCTAAGTTTTCTAATATTTCTGTTCGCCAAGCATCGTATTGAGGTTGGTCATTTTGAAAGTGATATTCTCCGTCAATTTCTACTACTATTTTTTTCTCATGACAATAAAAATCAGCAATGAAAGTATCAATAGGATGTTGTCTTCTAAATTTAAACCCATCTATTTTCTTTCCTCTTAATTCTTGCCAGAGTAATGCCTCTGTTTCAGTTGCGGTTTTTCTATTGATTTTGGCGTTTTTAAAAGTGGTTGTACTTGCTCCTTTGAATAGGTTTTCTTGGTAGTTTGTGGGTTGATCTTTCATGACTTTGTGGTTTCTTTGGGTTTCTAATAGTTGAGTTAAATCTTACTTTTCACCCCTATCCCCAACTCTTTCCCCTTGAAGGGAAAGGGGGCAGTTGGAGAGAATTTCTTAGTTTTCTTTTCTAAATCTTACTTTTCACCCCTATCCCCAACCCTTTCCCCTTGAAGGGAAAGGGGGCAGTTGGAGAGGGTTTCTTAGTTTTTTTGCTAAATCACGATTCTTATTTACCTATTTTTCAGATTGAAAAAGAATATTTTGAAAATAAAATTACTGTTAAAACTCAATGGTGTAAAGCTCCCCTCCCTTCAAGGGGAGGGGTTGGGGGTGGGGCATTTGTCTCTCACTTCACAACCCTAACCCGACTCCCCTCAACTAAATAAGCCGACCCATCCGTAATCACTTGTGTAATGCCAGCCAAACCACTTCCTACGAAAGCCTTTGTATTACTGATTCCCACCAAAGAAATGGGTATTTTGCGTGCCTTCCCGTCCGCTACTACATATACAAAAGCCTCATCGCCATTACCCTCCACAACAGCATCAATCGGAATTGACGTATGTTTCTGAATAACTGAGGGCATAATTTGGGCATTTCCGAAAAGTCCAGTAGCCATTTTCTTGCCCTGTGTATTCAGTTTTAATTCAGCCTGATATAATCCTGAATTTACATCTGCCCCTTGTGAAAGATTTGAAACCGAGGCGGTGAATTTGATTTCTGGAAAAGCATCTAAACTCACGGTTGCACGGTCGCCAATGTGTAAGCGAGTCCAATCTTTATCGGCAATTCCAACTTTCATCACCCAGTCATTTGCCCCCGAAGCGTTCATGAAAAATACGGGCGTGCCAGGTCCTGCGAGTTCGCCTTCGTTCATTAATTTCTTGACAATCACTCCATTAGCCGAAGCATAAATTTTTGAATATCCTTGATTATATGAAGCAATTTCGAGGGATTGTTTCGCAACACTGAGAGCAGTTGTAAGGTTCTGAACTTGCTCCAAAGTAGCGACAGAATCACGGTAAAGATTGGTAACCCGCTTTAAGTCTCGTTCAGATTTTTGTACGCCTTCGCTCGCTTGTTGGACTTGGGCGTTAATTTCTGTAAGATTTAAAGTTGCCAATAATTGCCCTTTTCGAACATTTTGACCTTCTTTTATATAAATCTTTTCAATAATTCCACCTGTTTTGAATGACAAACGAGCCTCTTCCAGAGACCCAACCAAACCTGAGGCTTTGAGGGCTTCCGTAGAATTTGCTTGAGAGACATCCGCCAATTTCACCGCCACGATGTCATCTTCAATCAAGGCTTTTTTAGGTTCTTTTTTCTTTCCACAACTCGCTAATAATGAGAGGATTAGAAAAGATAGAATGGATATTTTTTTCATGTTTTTATTAGCTCTGAGCTTTGAGAAGTGAGCTTAGTTTATGTTATTTTTTTAGTTCAGATTTTAGGAATTGATAATAATTCTGGGGTTAAAACTCGTGACTCATAGCTCACGGCTCAAAGCTACTACAACTGAAAACTTGCTTTCGCTCTCTCCAATTCCACCCATTTTATCCAGACATCATACAGTGAAATTGATTGTTGCAATTGAGCGGTTGTTATCTGCGTCTGAGCATCCAGCAACTCAATAAAGTTCAAATTTCCTTCTTTGTATCTTCTGAACATGTCACGGTAATATCGCTCGGCTGTTGAAACTTGCGAAGCCTTCGATTCGTAAATTTCTTTGGCAGAATTTAAAGAGTTTTTCGCTAATTCAGTTTGTAAGTCCAACTGGTTTCTGACCTGTTGTAATTGAGCATCTAAGGAAGCAATTTCCATCTCGTATTGCTTGATTTTTAGTTGATTACGTCCAAAAGAATACACTGGCAAATCGAACGAAACGCCCAAAAGTACGAAGGCATTTGGAGCAAAAAAATTCTTATCAACACTTGCAATTTGGGCAAATCTCCCTTGCGAACCGAGGTCTAAGGATGCACCAATTTTAAACTTTTTATAAGATTGATTTATACCCAAGAGTTGTCGATTGATGCTCATGCCAGTCTGGATTTTATCCAATTCTTCACGATGTCCTTCTGCGAGTTCATACTTTAATCCGTCCTTCCCCAAACTATCCAACGTAATCTTTTCCGTAAAATCTTTATTTAGTAAAAAATTGAAGTATGCAGCCGCATTTTTTTGATTCCCTCTGGCATTATCAAACTCGGCAACAATCTTTGAAATTTCGTTTCGAGTACGCACCAAAACCGTTGGATTTGCCGAGCCATTTTTAATCAAACTCTCATTAACCCTTTCAGATTCACGCAAGATTTTCAAAGCATTTTCATAGACTTTTATCGCCTCTGTAGCTTTCAAATAATTGATGTAAGCCAATTTAATATCTCTAACCAATTCACGCTTATATACCTGAATTTCAGATTGTTGCATTGATATTTGGTCTTGCTTGATGGCTTGATTGTATTTCAATTCAGCATTAATCAGAGGCATAGTCGTCTTCACTCGAACATCATAGAAATCTCGGGGAACTAACTGTTCTGAGGTATTTTGAATTTGCGGAAAAGAGTTAGAAGAAGTCAGTTTATTGAGGGTTGTATAAACGGGATTAACCAAATCGCCAAGAGGGATTTCAATCTTCCGACCACCTTGAGCCGCTGAAAGGGTTGTATTGAAATTGACGTTAGGTTTAAAAAGCGTTTTGGCTTCGCTAAGGGCAAAAACGGCTTTTTGTAATTGGAAATTTTGTTGCTTCAACGTCTGACTATTTTTCAGACCTTCCTGCACGTAGTTATTCAAAATCTCAGATTGCCCCAAGGCACCAAAACTCAATAACATGATTAATAAAAGAGGTTTCATAAACAGATAGTATTTACTTAACAGTGTTTAGCGTAAAAATATTTTTTTAGGTATGAGATAGTAGGTTTGAAGTATGAGGTACGGACTTCGTGATTTCGCACATTCCTTACCTCATACCAACGACCTCATAACTCATACCTCCCTATTACCTAATAACGTTACTCGTAGCGACCAAATTAGTGGTGCATTTTGCTATAATTTGCCCTGCCTCATTGCGAATTTCACCTTCTGCATGAGCAATCTTTTTGCCCATTCTAATAATTTTTGACTTTGCTGTCAGTTTTTCGTTAGGTTTTGCCGAGAATAAAAAATCCACACTCAGATTCACTGATGAATAAAAAATTTGCGAACCCGAAGCAAAAACCGTCATGCCAATTAAATCATCCATGATGCCCGTTGCAACGCCCCCGTGCATGATTCCACCAGGATTGCACATTTCTTTGCGAACAGTATATTCAGCCGTCAACGAACCCTCTTCAACAGCAAGTAAAGTTCCGTTCAACCAACTTCCAAACGGCGAAGGGCTTACTTCACCAAAAGACTTACCAATGTTACTTTTAAAAAAATCCAGTGCTGCGTTCATATTTATGTTTTTACTAATTCAATCATTTGTTCCAAGGATTCCGTCATTAATAATTGAATATCAGATTGTTCATTAAATTTTTTAAATCTATTTCTAATTTTTAAGGAAACCATCCCGTGCATAAATGACCAAATGGACATTGCCGCAATCTCCACATTCTTGAATTTCAATTGTTTAGATTCAATGCCTCTTTGTAATGTTTCGCACAAAAGAGCAAAACATTTATGACCACTATTCCAATTTTCTTCTTCTTTCAATGTATCTATCGGAGCATTCAGGATGAACATTAAATCATACATTTCAGGGTTTTCAAAAGCAAATTTCATGTAGGCATACCCACGATGACGCAATTCTTCAAAAGGGTCAGAAATTCCTTCTATGGCAACTTCCATCTCCTCCAATAATTTATCAAATCCCAATTCATGAACCGCAAAAAGAAGTTCATTTTTATCTTTAAAATAAAGATAAATTGTGGCAGGACTATACTCAATTCGTTCGGCAATGGCACGTATAGAAGCCTTCTCGAAGCCTTCTGTAACGAATACTTCTTTGGCGGCTTCCAAAATCATCAACCGCATTTCTTGTTTATCTCTTTCTTTCCTTTCTAAAATACCCATTATTTATTGTTGTTGAATTGTTGAATTATAGAGTTGTTGAAGTTTGTAAAACATTCACTCATTCTATCACTCAATCATTCTATCATTACTTGGCTCTCGTCCAAACAGTGGTTCTTCCTAATAAAGATATACCTACATAACCTCTGATTTCCAGTTCATTAGGCTTTTTTATCTTAATTGTGGAAGAGTAAGTCTTGCCTGACAAAGGGTCATAAATCGTTCCATCTTCCCAGGCTTTTCCCGTAAAAACAAAGTTTTTTAAAATTACCAAACCTAAAATTGACTGCGTTCGTAATTTTTCATCTGAATTTTTCACATCTTTTTTTTCACCATCTTTTCCCCACGAAATTTTTCCAAAATACTTTTCACCTTGTTTATAAATTAAGACCTTTCCATCCTTGCTTTCTGCAAGCCATTCGCCCAAAACAGCATCTTTGGTGACTGCCTGCGAGTATCCTGCGTTTGCAAAACTTACAACAACAACAAAAAGGAGAGTAATAATTTTTTTCATGATTAATAATTTTCGAGTATAACACTGTAAACTTACTGAACACTGTTTAGTAAAACAAAATTTTTAAAAGAAATCTTTTAATTCTAAGAAAAGTTATTTTTTTGAAATGTCTAAATATCTAATTTTCAGTATGTTATCTAAAATAGAATATTAAATTAACACAATATGTAATTTGTGTAAGTTGTGGAATAAAAAGGTTATCAGTATTTTTGTAGTTAGTTATTAGTTATTGGTTATTAGTTATTGGTTAAATAGAAGTAAATTAGTAATTGGAAAAGCTCATATTTTTATTTTAAACATTTGATTATCAGATATTTAATTAAAATAAATCATTCAATTACTATTTATTATTATTTATCAATAACCAATTACTGATAACTAATAAATAGTAAATATTAACTAATAATAATTTTATAAAATATGAATTATCCCCTTAACCAAATACCCGAAAGAACCGTAAAACCACGCCAAAAAGGATTGACAATGGTGATGGACAAAGGGTTGAGCCTTAGAGAAGTAGAGGATTTTATTGAAATGGGTGGTGCCTATACTGACATTGTAAAGTTGGGTTGGGCAACCTCGTTTGTAACCCCAAATTTAAAAGAAAAATTAGCATTATATAGAGCTGCTGGCATTCCAACGTATTTTGGTGGTACTTTGTTTGAAGCCTTTATTGTACGTAATCAATTTGATGAATATCGTCGGGTGCTTGACCAATACGGAATGGAATACGCCGAAGTTTCTGATGGTTCTTTAGAAATGAATCAGGATGATAAGTGCGAGTATATCAGAACGTTGGCAACACAGGTGACTGTACTTTCAGAAGTTGGTTCAAAGGATGAGACTAAAATTATTCCTCCTTATAAGTGGATTAAATTAATGAAATCCGAATTAGAAGCGGGTGCTTGGAAAGTGATTGGAGAAGCTCGTGAGGGTGGAAACGTTGGATTGTTCCGTGCATCGGGTGAGGTTCGTCAGGGTTTGGTGGAAGAAATCTTAACCGAAATTCCAGAAGATAAAATTATTTGGGAAGCTCCTAAAAAAGATCAGCAAGTTTGGTTTGTGAAGTTGGTGGGTGCTAATGTGAATGTTGGGAATATTGCTCCTCATGAAGTTATCTCTTTGGAAACGATACGTTTAGGATTAAGAGGAGATACTTTTTCTTTCTTCTTAGATAAATAGATTTTAAGCTATTTGATAACACTATTTAATAAATGACTCCAAGAAGTATAGGTTCACAAGTTTTGATTTTCGTGTTTTACCTTTTATTACAAATTTTCTTTGTAAGACAATTGGTACTTTTCGACTATGCTTTTTGTTTTGTTTACGTTGCCAGCATCATACTTTTGCCATTTGAGATTAATAAAATAACCTTGATTTTTTTGGGCTTTTTGGCAGGAATCACGGTTGATATTTTTTATAATACAGTTGGGGCAAATGCTGCTGCAATGACTTTAATCGCCTTTTTACGCCCCACGGTTATTGATATATTAACCCCACAACGAGGTTATGATGAACGTCAAACACTGAGTTTGAATTCGATGGGTTTGACATGGTTTATTACTTACGCAGTATCCCTAATTTTTGTTCACCATTTTGTGCTTTTTTTATTAGAGGCATCTGATTGGGGATTGTTCTTACCCGTGATGGCAAAGGTAATTTGTAGTACAATTTTCACAACAACGATTGTAGTAATTATTCAGTTTTTTAGGAGAGATTGATGTTTGGTTTAATTTTGTCTGAATTTGGATATGTAGGATTAAGAGGATTTTTGGGATTAAATATCGGATAATAATCCCAAAAATCCATTAATCTGACGAATCCAAATTTAGGTAATTTTTATTACGAACACCTAATATCGACCAACCATCTCCACACAATTTTTCACAACTTTCGTAATTTGTTCAAAATTTCCAGATGCTAATACATCTTTGGGGAATAATTGTGAACCCATACCCACGGCAGTTACGCCCGCTGAAAACCAGCCTTTCAGATTTTCTTCGTTGGGTTCAACGCCACCCGTTACCATCACTTTTGCATGAGGCATGGGAGCTTTTAATGCTTTAATAAATGCCGTTCCAAGCACATTAGCAGGGAAAATCTTGACGATATCGGCGCCCGCTTGTTGGGCGTTATACAATTCAGTAATGGTCATAACGCCAGGCATCCATGCGATTTTGTGCTTATTACAAACTTCTCCAACGGCAGGATTCAGACATGGTTGTACGATAAAATCAGTATCTAAACTGACAAAATATTCAGCTTCTTCGGCAGTAAAAACCGTACCGATACCAATTGCCATTTCGGGTAATTCTTGGCGGATATATTTTACTAATTCAGCAAAAATTAAAGCCGCACCTTCGCCACGATTTGTATATTCAAAAACCTTAACCCCACCATCGTAACAGGCTTTCACAACTGCCTTACTCACCGCCAAATCGGGGTGATTAAATAAAGGCATGATGGGAACTTCACTAAGTTTTGCGTATAATTCTTCTTTTGTAAATTTCATTTCTTGTTTTTTACTGTAGCTCGAAGTGGCACTTCGAGAATGGACGAACAATTGGACACGTTTTCTCGAAGTGCCACTTCGAGCTACAATACTATTTCACCTTTTCAATCTCCCACTCACATCCCCATTCACCACTGCTTCCACTTCCTGCACACTCACAAGGTTGAAATCGCCTTCAATGGTGTGTTTTAGGGCTGAGGCAGCAACGGCAAATTCGAGGGCTTTTTGGGTTTCTTTATAAATTAATACTCCGTAAATATATCCCGCCATAAAAGCATCGCCACCACCGATTCTGTCCACGATGTCTGGAATATTAATTGCCTGTGTTTCAATTATTTGCGAACCGTCCCAGCATCTTCCCAAAAGTGTATTGTGCGAAGCTGATAATTGCCCACGTTTCGTATTTAGTATTTTCTTAACTTTCGGAAAACGCTCTACTATTTGTTTACAAACAGATTTGAAACTGCCTTTTTCGTCATTTGGAATAATCCCGAACATATCGGAGGCATCTCCTTTACTGCAAACAATTGCATCACAATTCTCAACTAATTGAGGCATAATTTCGTTCGGCCGTTTGCCCCATTTCCAAAGATTTGAGCGATACCCTACATCGGCAGAAACCGTAATTCCCATCTTGCTGGCTGTCTGTGCTGCTTCCAAACAGGCCTGAAAAGCACTTTCCGAAATGGCAGGAGTTATACCCGTGAAATGAAACCACGTGGTATCTTTCAGGATTTCTTCCCAATGAAAATCAGTAGGAGAGAGGCTTGCAAAAGAGGAATTAGCTCGGTCATAAACTACTTTGCTTGGACGCATTGCCGCACCTTTCTCAACAAAATAAATACCAATTCTGTCGCCTCCATAGGCAATATGGTTGGTTTCAACTCCGTATTTTTTATAAATGGCAGTTGCTGAACGACCTAAATCATTATCTGGGAAACGGGTAACATGGCTGGCTGGAATTCCCAAAATAGCCAACGAAGACGAAACATTTGCTTCGCCTCCGCCAAAATTTATATCAAATTGAGTAGTCTGTGGAAATCGAGAGAAATTAGGTGTACTCAACCGCATCATAACCTCTCCGAAGGTAGTAACTTTCAT
>JAYVIV010000013.1:0-36387 GCA_043769985.1 Arcicella sp. | reverse complement strand
TTAAAGCAAATTTGACTGGGCGTCCCCCTATGCCACCTGATTCTATATCCATCCAATATTTGTGTTTTATCTTGAAGGGTAGAGATGAAATACATCAACTGTTCTAAGGGGTCATCTTTATCATTTTTGACAATTACTACTGAGTAGGTGTTACTGAGGTGGTTCAAAAAAACGGCACACTTTTTTGCATCAAAAATGCGAAAAATGGAAGTAAAGAAAACTAAGAAAACTCACGCACATTACGAGCCTGATTTCAAAGAGGAGATACTAAGAATGCGGAGTGCCGCCCAGCTCAATTCTGGTAAGAATGTTGATGAAATATCAAAGACTTTTGGGATTGGTCGAAATGTTCTTTATACTTGGAAAAATAAATCCCAGATGAATCGGAACGCCGAAGCGGACAAAACCAAGACCTCAGAGGAGCAAACTACTTACAGTTTGAAGCTGGTATCAGAGAACGAACAGCTCAAAAAAGAGAACACCCGATTGCAGTCTGAACGGGACATCCTAAAAAAAGCATTGGTTCTCTTCAGCACGTCCAATTAAGAGACATTTACGAACGGTCCGCCGCTGCGGTTGATAATATCATTCTCAAAGGACTATTCGGTTGAATTTCTATGTGCATTATTTGAGGTTAGTAGAACCGCCTTTTACCGATATAAACGAGGCGAGAGCCACAATTCAGACAAGAAGTATCATCGACCTAAACACGAAGTTCGCTTAGAGTTTTTGAAACATCTCAAACCATACGGAAGTCGTAGAATAAAGGCTTCATTAACTAAATGGGGAATAAAGTTATCTCGTCAGAAAGTAGCTGAATTGATGCGTGAGGATGGATTGAGAGCCATTCAGCCCCCAAAATTCGTACCAAGAACGACTGATAGTAAACATGGAAAACGGGTTTGTCCAAACTTATTATTGAACCAACCCAAGCCCACCAAACCCCATCAGGTGTGGGTATCAGACATTACCTATATGCCCTTAAAAAATAGTGAGTGGCGGGTGCCGCCCAGGCTATCTGTGTACTTGGATGGACTTATTTACGAGGGTAATTGTTAGCTGGTCAGTGGACGATAATATGCAAGAATCCTTGGTTAGAGAACCCTTGGAGAAAGCTCTTTTGAAGAGAAGAATACAACCTGGATTAATCGTACATTCTGATAGGGGTGGGCAGTATTTGTCTGACAAAATGAAAGAATTAGTACATACTTTTGGACTTAAACAGAGCATGAGTAGAGCCGATGACCCATACGATAATGCCTTCGCAGAATCACTATGGAGTCGGTTAAAAACAGAGTTAGAAATGCCCAAAGGCGGATACGAAAACCTCCAAGTTTTAAGAAGTATTTTGTTTGAATTTATCGAAGGATACTACAATAGACAGCGATTGCATTCAAGTTTAAACTATGAATTTTCCGCTGATTTTGAGATGGAGTGGTTTGAGAAAAATAAAGAAAAAGCGTAAACATTTAACAACAAAAATTCGCAAAAAGTGTAAACCAAAAATAGACCACCCCACCCAAGGGAGAACATTCTTTTTGTTTTAAAATGTTTTTTTCTACAAAAAGTCGATAGTTATCTCAAATCTACGCTAATAAACAGCTTTTTTACTTAAAAATGATTTAAAAAGGTTAAAATACTTAGGAAGGTATTTTTAAAAAAGACCTTTAAAACATGCCATTTTTAAAATTATTCTACTCGTAAGTAATTATGTATCAACTAATTAAGTGTATTTGGCGGGAAGTTAGCCTCACATTTAAGTGAACCCCCAACGTTAAAGTTTGTCCTAACAAATTTTAATAAAATCATTGCTTCGCTTAATTATTACAAACTTTAACTTGGGCTTTGAAAACGGAATTTGACTCTGACTGAAAGCCAGGGGAGAATATCAAATAATTTCCAGCATTGTATTCGACATTTGCTCCCGTTTTTATAAGATTAATTGCCTCAATAGTCTCTCTTGCTTCAAAATGTTTAATGCCATTTAAAATTGTGGAAGTAATAAATTTTGATTGAGGGCATGGGTCTATGACCACACTAATGGAGGATGGACTTCCTATTATTCCCCCGCAGGCACTGTAAAACTGGTTTAATGTAAAGACCGTATTTTGTGTTGGATTTAAGGTTAATTTATAGGGAAATGAAGTGGGATAATAATAAAAATTATTTTGACCATCTGTTATTTTGAAATACCAAAAGTTAGAGTAACCGCTTGCATTTACATTGATATCTAAACTCTCACCAGGTGAAATTGAAGTATTCGCAGTGGTTAAAGATATGATAGGTTCACTTCCCCAAACATACACATTCTGAATATTAGTATTGGTAAGATTAGGTGCATAGTCACCAATCACCACAGGGCTTGATGAAATTACCCTTAAATTGTAAGGCTTATTGTCTAATGAAGAAAATGGCATTGATGCTGGCAAAGTTGCATATAATGCGTTGCCACTTACCGTTGCATTCAATGTAAAATAGTTTCCTGTTTGCGAATTTGAAGAAAGGTCAACTTTACGGAGCTGAATTTTAAATTGATTATTTGTATTAAAATTACCTTCGTAACTAAATGGAATAATTAGCGTTTGTCCATAACAAATGCCTTCAAGCCCTACTAAATGATTGGTTTTAATGGAAAGCACGTTGATGTTTGATGTACCGCTGGTAGTGCCGTAAGAACAGGCATTTTTTACGGAACTTAAAAAATATGTTTTGCTAACTGATGGCTGAACTTCTACCGTATAAAGTGAATCGTAAGTCAGAAAATTATATGAGTCAGTCCCATCCGAATACATTATTTTATAAGGTGGAACACCACTCATCTGGAAAGTCAATGGGGCATTTTGATTTTTATTTTTAATAATTGTAGTATTGCCAGTAATAGTTGCACTCGGTGTTGCTGAAATTAAAATAGTGTATGGATATATGTAGCTGACATCGGTATCTACACCTACCGCCTTTACCCTAAAATCGTATTTTATATTAGTTTTTAAAGTTGTAGATATTATCATCGAGATTTTATCTGCATTGTAATTTGCTGGAATATCTATGAAATTGTTTTGCCCAATTTCGCTAATTTGAACAAAATAATTGGAATAAATTTTATTTTTAGATATGTTTATTTCTAGTAAATCGTTTTGGCAAAAGACCGTTTTATTCACTTTGCTGATCTCAATAGGTTTAGCAACCTGAATTACTTCAATGAACTGCCGTGAAGAAGAATACCCATAAATGTTCTGATTATAGACACCTTTACAAGGAGTGGCATCCTCTATCTCAATTACCCGAAAAAGTTTTGAATTATCCATTACTTTACTAATAGACATTGAAGTCGAATTACTGGTGTAAATTTTCATATCCTCTCCCTCCAATACCTTGAATTTAAAAGGCGGAGTTCCTGAAAAATTATAATTAATATTTACAATGCTCCCTTTAAAAACTTGACTTGAAGCATTTAAACTTACTGACGGACTTGTCCCATTACTAAAAGGAAGAAAGTTACTTACAGCATAAGGTTCAGAAGAGACAATTTGTATATCAGCTAAACTTGCATTATTGTAGGTTACATTTGAATAGCTAAAAGATATTTTGCCATTCTCTAACACAGCATCGTATTCTACTGGTAGAGAGGAAGGAATGTTTTTGAGAAAAATTCGCACCTTAAATTTATTATTTTGACCAAAAGTAAGGTTAGAATTAAAATCATGGGTTGGGCTATACCCATTTGCGGATTGAGCGTAACATAAATTGCTTGGGTTTGAAATAAGAATCGGGGCTGTGGATAAGACATTAATTTGTATTGAACCCGTCAAAATTGCTTGTCCGCAACTATTACTGAAATCTTTTGTCGTAATATATCTTATACCATTAGGTGTATTAGAGGGAATAGTTATTTTAAATATCTTTTCAAAAGGAGAATATGAGGCATCTACATAAAAGCTATAATCATTTGTGCCATCTGTAAAGATGATGTTTCGAGAGGCTTCTAACATACCAAAACTTGCCTTAAATTCTATGAGTGAGCCAGCGATTATCGTAAATTCACCAGATAAATTTATTCTTGGAGTTTGTTTTGCTAAGTAAATCATACTTCCACCAATAGTTCCTATTGTTTTCGGAGAAGTTGTTTCTGCACGAATACTATAATTCTCTAATTTTGTTGAATTGGGGAGTGTGAATGTCATAGTATTATTGCCATTATTAACCGCAGGCACTTCAAAAAACTCATTATTGCTGTTATACTGACTTAAAAAAATCTTAATTTGATTATCAGGGTTAAATATTCCCGTTTTCCAAATCGGCACCGTCAATGAACTCCCCCCACATATATATCTATTAGGTTGATACCAATAAGATGTACCGTCTGAACTGATTTTAATATTTCTAACAGAAGAATCAACCTTAACTTTAAATTTGCTCACATACTGCGTATTCGGACACTCTATGGGGCTGGTTGCAGATTGAATTTCAAAAGTTGTACTTTTCGTAAGAGTATCCATATATATTTGAAATGTACCAAAAGCATTTACATAATTTTCATTGCTAATTGTATTGATACTATTATTCTGTGAATTCTTTATTTTAATCGAAAATGGAGCTTTTCCTAAATAGGTTGACGAATAGGCTTCTGCACCACCACTTGCTTGAATAAGTAAATTGACGACATCTCTTTTTCTTATACTAATTGAATCCGTGGTACTTATAAATTTAACTTTTAGTGGCTCGATAACTGTGAAAATATTTGAATCATAGATAAACCCATTTTCAATATCTTTACCATATAAAACTTTTAATGATGAATTTTGAGGTAAAATTCGTACTTCATAAAGCCCTCTTTCAATATTTGCTGGAATATCAACCAATAATTGTTGTGGTTCATAACCAGCGGTTGTTCCTACATCAACCCAATCTGTCAAATTTGTTTTTCTGATTTGAGCTTTCAAAATTGTATTGGTAGGCAGATACCCCGTAATTTTATAATCCACCCTCATTTGCTGCCCACGACAATAATTTCTGAATCTATAATTGCTTACAAAACTCACGGGAGTTTCAGCAGGAAGGGCTGTTATTTTAGGGTAAGCCTCCGTATATACATTAAAAGCGACTGAATTCGAGTTATAGCACCCAATTGCATCAATTATATTTCCATATTCAACTTGCTGAGTTCTATCAACTTTAAAAGGTATCGTTAATGTCAAATTTTCAGAATAATATCGTTTAGAATCAAAATAAAAATTGAATGGCGGGGTGCGGTTTTAAAATTACTTCCATTCGCATCCGATAGTTGAAAATTAACTGGACAGTTTAGGTTTGAATTGGTATATGGGATCCTGATTTTTTCTCCTGCACATATAAGAGTATCGGATGCTTGCCCGATGCTCAGTACAGGATAATTTATACTAATATTTGCCTTACCAGAGCCAGTTCCTGTCCCGCAGGCATTTGTTGAACTTAAAAAAGTGAGCGTATTTCGAGAATTACCGTAAGATGAATAGTAATTAAACACATTTGGGCTATAATTGGAGTAAATCTGATTAATTGTATTTCGTAAGCTATCTTGATAATTGATAATAATTGGACCTTGTCCCGTGATAGTATATGGAATTGTAACGGGAGAGTTATCACAAGCAACTCGAAAGTAATTTCCTGATAACGTGGCACTTATGTTACTATTTGTGTTGATTGTAGCACTTGTAAGGCTACTTTCAGCTCCCAGCCAGACAGCTTTAATATTATAATTAGACGAATAAATGTTAATGGAAGTTGGAATAACTATATTAATATTTTGGTACGTCCATTGATTAGCAGTCAAAACCGTACCCTTCGCTAATGTATCAGGAGTGGTTGAAAACTGCCCATAAGAATTGGAAATTAAAATAGAAAATGGAGTATTTTGATTAAAACCATAAGCCAGATATCTTATAGTTTTTGTTGAACCCGAACAGAATGAAGGTGGTTGACCTAAATCCAAACTAATAGATTGAGAAAATACGTTTATTGATAAAAAATTGCAAAAGATCAATACTAATAAATGCTTCATAGTTATATTTTTTAGAACGTTAATCAAATATAGTGGATGAGTAGCTTTTATCAAGTAAAGTATAAGTATTTATTTCGCCCTAATTGCGACCCAATTTCCAGCATTTTTATTCAAAAAAGCATGGGTAAATAATTATTGGATTACCCAACAAAAGATTAATAATTTTCATAATTCATCGCAAAAATGAGATTATCAAAAACAAAATGAGATTTGCTAATGCTTTTTGATGTACTCTACACTTGCAGATAATATTTATGAAGCGACGTTTTAAAAAAGTTAAAAGGTAAATGCCGATTATATACTTAACATAACTTCAATTATGCAACTTTTCATATGCTACTGATTTTGCTTGACACTTAAATGTTAAGTATATGAATATCAAGGAGTTAAAAAGAAATAAAAAAATCGTAACTTAGTACTTTACCTCCGAAAAGTAGTCGAAAGTTACCGTGCTGGATTCGTTTCTTCTAAGGAATTAAAGACGGATTTGCATATGGATTTCAAGCGAGTCCGACAGCTAAATCGGTGGTACTTTAAGCATCGAATTATTCCATATTTAAAACCTAAAAGACGAAAGCCCATGAAGCCAGAAATCAACAAAACTAAGGATTTAGAAGCCAAGATAAAATGGCTCGAAAAAGAGAATGAAATGCTCAGGATGAAATCCATCGCATGGGAAACTTTGGTGGATATCGCCGAGAAACAATTTGATATTTCTATCAAAAAAAAGTTCGTACCCAAGCCGTTGAATCCTTAAGCAGTCGCTACCCGTTATTGGGTATGAGTTTAATGTGTTCGTGGTTTGGTTTTTCCCGTCAAGCTTGGTATGCGGCTATCAAGCAAATGGAGAAG
The DNA here is from genome assembly GCA_043769985.1 of Arcicella sp. Taxonomy (GTDB): domain Bacteria; phylum Bacteroidota; class Bacteroidia; order Cytophagales; family Spirosomataceae; genus Arcicella. Next base: position 29,498 of record JAYVIV010000013.1, on the reverse strand, counting down.
AATTTGTTTGAATTCGACTTGGTTATTGTCGAAATTAAACGGATTCGCAAGCGTATTCCTGGAATAGGCTCTGGGAAGTTGTATGAGCTAATAAAGCCATTCTTTTTTTCCCGTCAGTTAAAAATTGGTCGTGATAAACTGCACCAGTTGATGAAAAAAGAGGGTTTATTGGTCAAAAGAAAGCATTATAAGATGGTTACTACTCAGTCGGATCATTCTTTCAAAAAGTACCCGAATAAGGTAAAAGACTTTATTCCGACGGGGAGTGAGCAGTTGTGGGTGAGCGATATGACTTACATTCAAGTGGGTAAAGGCTTTGTGTATTTATCGTTGATTATGGATGCTTTTTCTCGCAAGATTGTGGGCTGGGCTTTGCAACCAACTTTGGAAGCAAAAGGTCCCGTGGGTGCTTTGAAAATGGCTCTGCAAACTCGAAAAAAGAAGACGGAGTTGATTCACCATTCCGACCGTGGAGTCCAGTATTGTTCTTGGGCTTACGTGGATTTAATTCAGAAAGCGGGCATCAAAATGAGTATGTGTTCTTCGGCTGAACCCAATGAAAATTCGATGGCTGAAAGACTCAACCGAACCCTAAAAGAGGAGTTCAATTTGGGTAATGGTTTTGTATCGGTAGAGGCAGCTTTAAAGGCAATTCCGCAGGTGATTGAGACCTACAATAATTACCGTCCTCATGCCTCGCTTGACTTCAAAACACCAACCCAATGTCACAATTCTGGGCGAGTTGAAAAATTAAGATGGTATCCTTATAAAAAAATAAGGTTTTCTAATGTGGTGAAAAAACAACCTGAAAAGGCTCAATAGAGGCTGTCAAGCTATATTAGTAGCATACGAAATTTGATATGACTAAAATTAGTCAATTGAAGTTTGCCAGTGCAGCGTAGGAACTCAACGTATATACCCAAAGCGAGCCTAATTCCGATTTGGCCCGCTTTGGTTTTGGAGACCTAATTAACTAATAAAATAGCGGCCACCGCTGTGGTTGAAAACCGTAAATTTTCGCACAAATGTTATGAAAACCTCGTAATCGACTGTATTTTTTCTAAAAATAATGGAGCATTTCCCAATCCTTCATTCATGACTTTAAACGTCATTTCTTTTAATCTTTCCACATCTGCCATAGTCATTCCTTTTGTTTCGATTGGTTTGTGGACTGTTGCTTTAAATGGAACCCTGTAAATCAAAGGATTTTCAACGTCTGGTACAATTTGGTAGGCTGTCGCTAACGTAAGTGTTACTATCGGGATTTGCTGATGTATGGCAAGTATAAAAGCCCCGTCTTCAAAGGGATAATAAAGATTAGGAGGATTTCTTGAGGTAATTCCCCCTTCTGGTGCGATTAAAACACTTCTTCCACTTCGTAAGACTTTAATTGCCCTCAATATTGCCGCATTTCTACTTTTCTGGCTTTTTCTATCAACTGCTATGTTCAACTTACAAAACATATATCCGTAAAGGGGTAATCTTCCAATAGCGGCATCACCAATTACACTAAAAAAATTCTTCGTTAAGAGATAGATGGTAAAATTGTCAATCGGAGAGAAATGATTAACACAAAAAATATAGGTTTCCTTTGGATTTGGGATAAACTCATGCTTGATTTCTATTTTGATACCAGCAAGAAAACAAAATACTTTTGACCAGACATAATTTAATCTATGAGCAAAAATCTTCCAAGATTCTTTTTGGAGACTTAAAAAAATAAACGGATAAAGCAACAAGAACGTGTTCATTACTACCAAGAAGCACCATAGTGTATATAATTTATTTCGTAAATTCATTTCATTTAACTTAATCTGAAATTTAAGGGCATTTAATATTTTTTAATTTAATACGCCATAGTATCCCCTTTAATAATATCGTAAATGGTCTTGGAAAATATTTTTATATCAAGCCAAATGGTCCAATTTTCGATATACCAAATATCAAATTCCACTCTTCTACGCATCAAATCAAACTCTTTGGTTTCTCCTCGCAGCCCATTTACTTGTGCCCAACCCGTAATGCCTGGTTTTACCCAATGACGAACCGAATAATTATTAATCTTTTCTTGACTCTCCACATTGTGCGGGACGGCATGAGGACGAGGACCTACAATAGACATACTCCCCAACAAAACATTAAAAAATTGGGGTAATTCATCTATACTCGTTTTTCTCAGAAATGCACCTACTTTAGTAATGCGAGGGTCGTTGGCGGTCGTTTGTTGGAATTTGCCTGCCACCACCAATTCGCTATCAACGCTCATGGTTCTAAACTTAAAAAACTTAAAATGTTCATTATTGCGTCCCCATCTTTCTTGGATATAAAATACGCTTCCCTTAGAATCAAGTTTTATCAATAAGGCAATAATCGGGAAAAGCCATGAAAAAATGAAAATGCACAAGAACAAACTGACCATGATGTCAACCACTCTTTTTACCAGACGAGAATGGCTCTGCTTCAAAGGTTCGTCTCTTACCGTGACCATCGGGAAATTTCCGAACATTTCCATGGTAAACTTATTGGAATTAAACCTGAAATACTCAGGAATTATCCTGGTTCTAATGGCTTTTCTTTCTCCAATCGAAATAATATAATCAATTTGTTTTTTATCAAAATCTGGTAAGGCAATAATAATTTCATCCGCCTGATTTTCACAAATTATCCTCTCAATATCATCAATCTTTCCTTTGTAGAGTCCGTTTAATCGGTCATTTTTTGTGGAGTCTATGAACCCAACTACCTTGTAGCCAAATTGATTATTCGACTTGATAAAATCAAAAAATGACATTCCTATATCATTGCTACCAATGATTAACAATTTGCGAACGTTATTGCCCTTCACCCTCAAATATTGAAAAAACTTTTTAGAAATATATTTTTTAATGACGAGCAACCCTAATAAACAGACCGAGTAATCCAACACAAAGGTGCGGGCATGACTGTGACTGTCCATAACGAACAAGCAGATGATAATGACCAAAGCCTGTATGATTATAACAGGCACGAGCCGTAAAAACTCATCAATAAATTTGAGGGTTCTGAAATCATCGTAAAGATTTATCCATTTGCTTGAAAAATACCAAGCAAACATCAAAAACAAGACGATTACTTTATCGTAAATAAAGAGGTCTTTGTGAATAATTTTGGATGAAAAACAATAGGCTATCACAATGGATGCCAAGTCGGATGAAAGGCTAAAAGCAAAATTGTCCCTCCCTAAATATTGGGTTTTCAAAATTTATAAATTTTAGATTGTCAATAATGATAGTTGTGTTAGTTGTGGTAATGCTACTTTGAAAAATTAAGAGTTATAGATTTATGATGTTGGGTTTATTGGAAAAATTTTGATCCATTCTTTGTTTGAAAATTACCTTATTGAGTAGCCAAAGTTTTGGTGTTTGTCTCATCATTTAAAGAGCCTAAAATCAAATTGCTCTAACGAATATAATAATTTGCATTAAAAATTACGCATTAATTATATATTTTCTTCGATTATTTTTCAAAAATCAACAAAAAAATTACTTACTATTGTTAAGCTATACTTTTTTGTAATTTTTTGTAAAAAAATCCAAATCGCTCTGTACCATATCTTTCACTAAACTCTTCAAGTCGTACTTTGGCATCCAGCCCAATTTCGTATTAGCTTTCGTTGGGTCGCCAATTAAGAGTTCTACTTCGGTTGGGCGAAAATACTTCGCATCCACTTTCACCACCACTTTACCCAATTCAAGCTGAAAATTTGGGTAATGGCAAGCCTCTACAATGCCAATTTCATCAATCCCTTCTCTCAAAAAAGAAATTTCAATACCTAATTCCGCAAAAGCCATTCTCACAAATTCTCGCACTCGAGTGGTAGTTCCCGTGGCAATCACAAAATCTTCTGGAACGTCCTGTTGCAGCATCAACCACATGGCTTCCACGTAATCCTTGGCGTGTCCCCAATCTCTTTGAGCATCCAAATTTCCTAAATATAATTTCTCATCACTCCCCAAAGCAATTTGAGCAACGGCTCTCGTAATTTTTCGGGTAACAAATGTCTCTCCCCGCAAAGGTGATTCGTGATTAAACAAAATACCGTTCACCGCAAACATATTGTAGGCTTCACGATAGTTTACCGTAATCCAATAACCGTACATTTTCGCCACCGCATAAGGCGAGCGTGGATAAAAAGGAGTGGTTTCTGATTGTGGCACAGCTTGCACTAAGCCGTACAATTCAGAAGTTGAAGCTTGATAAATTTTTGTTTTTTGCGTTAGCCCTAAAAGCCTAACTGCTTCCAGAATTCGTAACGTACCTATTCCATCCACTTGTGCAGTATATTCGGGTTCATCAAAAGATACTTTCACGTGCGACATTGCCCCTAAATTATAGATTTCATCGGGTTGCACTTCCTGAATTATTCTAATAATATTCGTCGAGTCCGACAAATCACCGTAGTGTAGTATAAAACGTACGTCATCTTCATGTAGGTCTGCGTATAGATGATCAATTCTTTGGGTGTTTATAAGCGAACTTCTCCTTTTGATTCCGTGTACTTCATAGCCTTTTGATAATAGTAACTCGGCTAAGTAGGCACCATCCTGACCTGTGATTCCTGTAATTAGAGCTTTTTTCATGGTTTAATAATATTTTAAATTTTTTAATGGTGATTATATAGAAATTCTGCAAAACTAAACAAACATAGTTTCAAGCATTAAATATCTCAAAAATTATCAGATTTTTTCATACGATAACTGCAATCGTTCAATCGTATTAGCAAGGATTTTTTAAAAGCAATTAGCGGAGTCTTTTTCGATAAATTTAAGAATTCACCTCTTAAATTAATAAATTGAAAGTTTAATTTATTACAAGTAATCAATAACATCGAACATCAAAATACGAACGATTTCTTACTACTTAGTTTTTAGGAAGCCACTTTTTTGGGTCTAATAATACACGAATTACGGAAGTATAATTAAACAAAGCAAAAAAACTTATTAAACGGTAAAACGTTGTATTATTTCTATATTTAATGTAATAATAATTTTGTTTTCTCTTTAAAAACCAAGAAAATAAATAGGTTGTTAGTAATAAAATACCGTTTAAAAAGTCTTCGGGGTTCTTGTGCCAAACGGTAGAACCATTCTAATGAATTTCTTTGCATCCAAAGGGGCGCTCTTTTCTGAACGCCCACCAACATCGGAAACGCACCACCTACGCCCACCATCACGGCATTGATTTTTCCTTTCATGTTTGCCATCCAACGTTCTTGTTTTGGGCAGCCCAAAGCGACCAACACGATATTTGCCCCTGACTCATTAATTTGCTGAATTTCCGTTTGCGTTTCCGCTTCAGTTAGCACCCGAAACGGCGGCGAGTACATTCCTGCAATGGATAATTTAGGATAATTTACTTGACAAAAATCTTTCAGTTTATCCAATACTTCATCCGTAGAACCATAGAAATATACTTTTAAGCCCTGTTTTTCTGATGCTTGCAACAATACGGGCATTAAATCTGGTCCTGATACTTTATCTTGCTTAATGCCATATAACCACGACAACGCTTTTACTAAGGGCATTCCATCGGGTGTAACAATGTCTGCTTGATTCACCACTTGGGCAAAGGTGGCATCTTGATATGTTTCAATGCACGAGTGTACATTCGCTACGCATACATAAGACGAAGCCTTCCGCTGACCCAAAGCCACAATATTATTCACAAAATCTTGAAAACTTCCTAAGGATAAATTTAATTTAATAAGTTGCTGATGTATCATTCTTTAATCTTATAATGCTCCCAACGCTGCTTTGTACTGATTCGCAAATTCCATTGTTCGAATATTTATATCTTTTATTTCATATTGAATTTTATCATTTTGTTGATTTTTAAATCTACCTAATAAAATAGTTGCAAGTTCATTTGCATCATTTGGATTAAAGAAAGTGCCTATTTCCTTTGCTTGCTCAATATGAACAGGAATATTTGATAGAATAATATCCTGTTGCATGGTTTTAGATTCTTCTACTGTAGAACTCCATCCTTCAAAAAAAGAAGGATTTATTACCGCAATCGAATGTTTCATAAGTGATAACATTTCATTAAAAGGTATTTTACCAAGTAATAAAATGTTTTTTTCAAGGGAGTTACTTGAAATTATTTCATTCAACTCAACAATATGATTACTATTTCTGTTGTCCTCCATTTCTCCCGTACAGATTAGTAAAATATTTTTATTTTTTTTCGAGGCAATATTAATCGCTTCAAACGCAATTTTATGGTTTTTATGTAGCCAAAACTGATTTGGCAGAAAAAAATATTGTCCTTTAAAGTCATATTTATCTTCTAAATATTGCTTTGTTTTATAATTAACATTTTCCGACTGAGAAACAAAGTGAATTACTTTCCCTTTTGCAACATATTCAGGGCTAAATTTTTTAAAATCGTCAAAAGCATCATTACTACTAAAAACTATTGAATCACTGTATTTAGATAACAGCTTTAAACGATAATTCCTCACAAATAGATTCAAAGGAGAGAACATTTTTGGTAAATGGATATGTTGAAAATCAGGTATCCAATTAATTGTTTTACACGCTAAATCTTTGCCATAAATATATGAATGACTAAAACCTTGAATATCATTTGCTCTTATAATTTTGTTTATAATTGGATTTATTTGAAATAAATCTCTTAATAACGTATCTATAAACCAATTAAATGAAAATCTATCGAAAACTGAATGACGTTTAATTTCAGCTAATCCTTCAAAGTCTTTAAGTAATGCAATGTCCGTTTTTTCACCAACAAACAAAATTGGTTTTATTTCATCATCTTGTAATTTAGAAATAGCATACAGTAAATTTTTTAAATAATTTATGCCTCCCATCCAAGAAGTTTTCCCCCCGATAATAGTGAATCCTATATTCATTCTTCAATACTTTTAAACCATTCAACATAATTTTTTAAACCTTCCGATAAATCAATTGATGGAATCCACCCTAACTTATTTGTATCGCTAATATCTGCGTGATAATATTTGGGGTCGCCTATTTTAGTTTGGTCATTGAAACCAATTTTAATATCCGTTCTCCCAAACTCATTTAAGAGTCTATTTAAAATTTCTTTTACGGTAATTCTTTCTCCAAAGCCACCATTCAAAATTAAAAAATGAAAACTCTGACTCGCTAAACACATAACCAATTTTGCCACGTCTTTTACGTGTAACCAATCCCTTGTTTCATCTCCAGTTCCAAAAAAAACTAAATCATTTTTAGCACTTACAATTTTTCTACTTGCTTCCCACAATAATTGTTTTTGTAATCCTTCTCCATAAATAGAGAATAATCGAACAATGGCAACCTTAATGTTAAAGTTATAATTATAGGACTTGCACAAATTTTCTGAAGCCAATTTATGAAAACCATAAGGAGACACGGGATTTGAGTATTCATTAACATCAATCAATTTATCTTCCTTGCTTCCATAAATGGCAGCACTTGATAAATAAATTAATGAAGTTTGAGGAGAGCAAACCCTAATATATTCTAATAATTCCAAGGTTGAATTAACTGTTTTATGAAAATCAAGATATGGATTTTCCAATGAGATTCCAACCGTACTTCCTCCTGCACAATGAATTATTAAATCAGGTGGGCTAATATATTTTTCCAGACTTTCTAAACTAAGGTCAGCTTCATGCCATTCATCAAATCCAATCTCTTGCAATTCATTTACCGTCGCTTTTCCATGTCCTATTCCAATTACAAAATATCCATTTTCTTTAAACTGATGGGCAATATTTCGACCAATAAAACCAAGTCCTCCTGTGATTAAAACTTTCCCTTTCATTTTGTTGCAATAAAAGAGTAAATTCTTCCTGGATTATTGGTATTTCTTTCATAAACTTTAACTATAAAATTTAGAAGAAAATGTGGTAAAGATATTTTAATCTTATCTTCAATTTTCTCTAATAATGTTTCCTTTGTCAGTGGATAAAGATTTATATTAGACGAGTATGGTTTTAATATTTTACTAATTTTTAACCCGCTGTTTGTTATTGCTGAAAGATATTCTTTAAGTAAAAAAGCATTTTCTCCACCATAAAGATGATGAAGAGGATGCTTTTCAAGAAACTTATTCAAGTCTGATTTTTTACTTATCACGTGTTCCCGAGTGGCAATGAATGTCCCTCCTGGTTTTAACACTCTATAAATTTCTTTACACATCTGCCCTAAATCGGATGCATGATGGAGTACTTGTCTTGCATGAACTAAGTCAAAACTATTATCTTCAAAAGGTAAATTTTCTCCTTTCGTTTCTATCACTTCAATTTGTAATGCAAAATCTCTGGCTATTTTTTTTATTGCCCCAGAACCTATCATTTCACTTGAATCTGGTTCAAGTGCAAATACATTCCATCCATCTTTGGCTAAGGCAAACGAGGCTATACCTCTTCCTGCACCAATGTCTAAAGCCTTTCCCCTATATACTTTTTTTAATAATTCTTGTATTTCCACCCATTCCGATGAAGAATAATATCTACTTAAAGCTTCATCAAGGGGGTCATCAAAAAAGCAGGCTTTAACTAATTCTTGTTTATCGGGCTGTGATTTCAACATTGTAACTGATTCTTCCCAAGAAATTAATTCGTTATTCATATTTATGATTTGTTTTCTAAATGTCTAATTATCTTAGCTGGATTTCCTCCAACAATTGTGTAGGGAATAACATCTTTTGTAACAACGCTTCCAGCGGCAACAATCGCACCTTCACCTATTACCACCCCCCTTAAAATTCTCACATCAAAGCCAATCCATGCTTTGTTTTCAATTATAACTTTTTCAATTGATACATTTTCCCAGTTTTTATTTCCATTATAAAAATCAAGCACATCGTTTCTTCTTTCTGAAAATTGTATTGAATGAGAATTATGATCTACTATAGTACACCCCCATGAAATTAAAACATCATCTCCAATTAATATTTTTTCTGAACATACTATTTTTGACCCTCCAATAAAAGTTCTATTTCCAATTTTTATAAAACTATTTTCTCTATCAAAATAAAAATCGGCTTCAATTATTGAATTTTCTCCAATTTCCAACACACAACCCTCTTTAAAGCTAAATTTGTTGAATCCTAATTTAGAGTTATTACAAATGAATAACTTTTTCCTATACACATAGGTAATAAAAGTAAGGTAAAAATTTTTTAATATTCTTTTCATTTTAGAATCATTTTTTCTTAGTATTTAAAAACCTTATTATCTTAGATTTTATTAAGGAATATAGTATCATTAACTTCCTTTTCTTTAGAACTTTAACCAATTTTTGTCTTAAAAGAGCATCTTCTTCAAATAAATTAGGGAATATAAATTCGTATTGTGTATTTTTAATTCTCTCCCATGAAAAATTGTAATTTCTACTATTCTCCCCACTACCATCAAACCCTATTTGTTCAACCAAGGTAGCAGTTGGGTAAAGTGTTACTCCTCCTACTTTAAATACATTCCAATACCAAATAATTCCCCAAGATTTACCCATCCCTCTTCTTTGATCATTTAGCAGTTTATAATAATTATAAGAGTTATCATAATTAAATTTTCGCCTAACTTTTTTATCTGAATTTAATATTTTAGTGTCTGTAATGTTATCATCGTAAAATGCCCATCGATCACTCCATGTAGCCCAAGTCCACGTACTAATGATTTTTGCAAAGTATAATTGATTGAATACCTCATTTTCTTTAAAATCAAAATGAGAATATCCAGTTATAGAAAAAACCTCTTTTTTCTCTTCATATAAGTCAAGAGCTTTATTAACAAATTCAAGAAACTGTGGATGGGTAATTAAATCATCTTCAATCACTATTACTTTACCGAAGCTGTTTACAATCTCGCTTACTCCTTCTTTAATTGATTTTACTAATCCAAAATTTTGAGTTCGTTCTATTATTTTAACTTTTTTGAAACCATTTATCATCTTTATATAATTCCTAACAGCCTCTACATTTTCTTGCTCACTCTCATTTTTAGGAGCATCTGAATAAATAAAAAGTTCACTTTTTTCTGCCAAATAATTAGCAGAAAGAGCTTCAATTGTCCGCTTTGTATGATTTGGGCGATTATAAACAAATAATATAATGGGTGCTAATGATTTCATAGATATTGAATTCAAACAAACTTTTTTATTTAATTCTCAAACTTAATTGACACGCTTATAAAAAGTCTTATACCATAAATACGTTGAAAAATATCTCCATGTATCTTGACTTTCAGCAAAAGGGGTAGATTTATTCGTAATTATTTTTTCAACTTTTTTTCTCAAAATTTCAGGTTGTATCAGTTCACATTCATTAAAATCTTTTGAATACACCGAATCAAGCATATATTCTTTCCAAGAGCCTTTAATCCATTCCGCAATGGGTGAAGTAAAACCAATTTTAGTTTTTCTTTGATTTACTTCATGTGGCATATATGGATTAACAGCATCTCTCAAAATAGATTTCGTAAATCCATTTCTTAATTTGGAAGACCACGGCAGTGAAAAAGCAAAAGTTACCAATCTATGATCCATTAAGGGCATTCTACTTTCTACACTTGCCATCATTGAGTACCTGTCATAATTTCTCAATAATGTCGGCATAATTGTCGAATGAAAAGTATTAAATAAATGAGAGGTGAAATAATCCATCTTCTCAAGTCTTGGCGCCATGTCAATTGGTACAAATTGATCTCTACTTAATAATGGCGAATTTTGAAGTAGGTTTATTCCCTTTATTCCTATTTTTCGAGTTATAAATTTCAAAAATTCTATATGAGAGGTGCTGTTCGAATTACTAATCCCTGATAGTCCTTTATAGGTAGCATATATCATGTTCATATCAGACCTATTTTTATAGGCATCAAAAAAAGCCTCAAAAGTTGAGGATGAATATCCACCAAGATATTCGTCTGCCCCATGTCCATCCAAGGAAACCGTAATTCCATTCTTTTTCACATTTTTATACACTTCAACCATTGGTATTGGATTAGTAATGTATAAATCTTCAAATAAGTAACTATACTCTTCTAATTTATCAATATCGTTTGCTTGATTAATATCAATTTCTACCAGTGGTTGTTTATAATAATCAGTTACAGACCTTGCATATTCGGTTTCATCTAAAAATGAACCAGGAAAAGATGCTGTAAAAGCGTGTTGCCAATCTTTGGCAATTCGTTGACCATCATTTTGCTGAATCCCAATTTGAGCCATCACAGAATAAATTGCACTTGAATCTAATCCACCACTCAATAAAGTTCCAATTGGCACATCGGATCTCATTCGGATTTTGCATGCATCAAAAAGTAATTCTCTAAAATGTTCAACTTGCTCAGGATAACTTAAACAATTAGGTTGAATTTCATCAATCGTATTCCAGTATTTTGTAAAATTTATTAAATTTTCACCCAACTTTACTTTTCCATAATGTCCCGCAGGGAAACGTTTGATGCCTTCTATTAAACATTTATCGGTGGCTTCGTACAGAAAAATATTATTTTTGCACCAATGAAAATCTTTTGAAACACTAACTTCATTCAAAAATGGACTAATTGCTTTCATTTCTGAAGCAAATACAATTCCTTCCTTCAGTTGGCTATAAAACAAAGGCTTTTTCCCAAATCGATCCCTACTAAGAATGAGTTCTTTTTGCTTATTATCCCAAATAGCTAATGCCCACATTCCATTAAACTTCCTAAAACAATCTGTCCCCCATTCAAGGTAAGCGGCAAGAATAACTTCGGTATCTGATTCTGATTTAAGAATATAACCTTTCAACAATAATTCTTGACGAATTTCTAAAAAATTATAAATTTCACCATTAAAGGTAATTGTTAAATGTTCATAGTGGAAAGGTTGCTTACCTGCTTCTGTTAAGTCTAAAATGGCAAGTCGTCTATGACCAAACATGATTTTGTTGTCAGGGTGTTGCCAAATTCCAAATCCGTCAGGTCCTCGGTGAAAAAGTTGGTTTAAGCTATCGGAAAATAAATTATGGTTAGTATTTTGAGTGATTCCTAAAATTCCACACATATGATTTTATATAAATATTTAATGATTGTTTCGCCATAATTTTGGAATTAAAGCACGAATATTAATGGTAATAAAATGAAAGCTTGCAATTACTAAACCTTTATGTCTTTTATCAAAAATAAAATGCTGTCTTGGATTAACACCTGATGAAGATTTATATAAGGCTTTTAATCTTAAAAGATAGCTGACTTCAGGATCAAAATAAGTTGGAAGAATATCGTGATATTCGCAATAACCCAATGGTTTAGGAGCTATAAACGATAATATACTATTTTTTCTTGCTCTTAAACCATAATCAAAATCTCCTATTGAATGATGAAATGCTGAATCTAAAAAACCAATTTTTTCAAAAATATTTTTAGGAATCATTACTACATTTCCATTAAAATGATGACATTCTTGTAGGCTTCCATTTGGAAGTATTAAATCGCCCTTTTCTGTTCTGCCACTATAGGTAATCAGTTGATTTATTTTAGAAATGGTTGAACCAACAATTATAGACTGATTTTTTTTCTCAATACATGATTGCAATAAAATATTTAATGCGTCTTCAACCAAAAAAGTATCATCATTTAACCATACGTAATAATCAGGATTTATTTTGGTGGCCTCTTTCCAAGCTAAATTCATCCCTCGATTCCAAAATAAATTACCATCGCCTTTAATGATTTTAGCTTTCGGAAATTGTCTATTTACTGCATCTTTTGTGCCATCTGTTGAACCATCATCAACTAAAAAAACAGTAATTTTAAATTCATATTTATTTAGTTGCTTATTTAAGTCTTCAAGGCATTTTATCGTTTTTTCTTTCCGATTATGACAAGTAATTAAAATACTAATATTAGACATATAGTTTTTTATTAATTCCAGTTTATGTTAATACTACAATATTGAGATAGATTCTGTGACAAATAATTTTTTTACGAAAATCTTAAATATTATCTTATTCTACATTAATTAACAATTGGATTTTTAATCATATTTCTCTTAAATTTGTAACGATCATTATGTCTGATGAATGGAATTGCAAGGAAAATCGGCAAGTTTAGCCATTGTTCCCCTTGTAAATTAAGCAATATAATTAAAACTACGATTATTGAATAATCTAACTTTATTTTTTTAAAATTGATAAAAATAAGTGCGAAATAACTAATCATAAATGGGATTCCCATTGATGCCAAAAAATTTGAAAATCCATTGCCTTGTCCTAAATTTTCTCCCATTTTAGTTAATTGTTGCAAATGGATATGATCAGAAAATCTCGTTGATTCATGAAATCCATTTCCAATTACAGGATGTTTTTGAATGTAATGCCAATCAAAAACAATAGATCCGAATCGTGTATCAGAGAACTCTTTTTTATCTTGATTTTTAGCTACCTCAAATTGATGCTCAACTTTATCCCTTAAAAACTCTGTATTTTCATATAAATATTTTCCAACAAAAACAGAAAATAAGATCACCCCTGCCGCAACATATTTATTTTTAAACTTCCAAAATTTAAAAACAAAAATTATAAATGAGGTTATATAACCAGTTGTACTTTGCGTACTTAATATACCTACAAGTAATATTATTATACTTGCCTTATCATGTTTCCATATATGATCCAAGACTTGAAAATTTAAAACTAATGTCAATGTTAGAATACCTGCAAAAGCTCCAGGTTCCCAAAACATACCAGCATTTTGCATCAAATGTCCATTAGAGACGGAGTAAAAAAAATAGCTGGTTTGTACACTACCTATTTTATACCCCCAAACAGGAATGTGAAGAATATTAATTATTATAAATGCAAAAAGTGAAATTATGGTGAGTGTCTTAACCACTTTGAACAGCACAGCTGCAAAATGTTCTTGCAATTGATTTACTACTAAGGCTCCAAAAAATATTTTTAGAATAAAATTAAATGCTCCATTCCATGACACATAACCAAGTATTAAATATTGACAAATAAAAAGAACCAATATTGATAAAGCAATTCTTCCAAAATAAAAGTAAAACTCTTTTTTATCTCTAATTCTAAATTTAATTAAAATTAATGCTATTCCAGTACCCACTAAAACAGTATACTTTCCAAACTCATCTTGTAAAGGATTACCGCTAAAAAACAATAAAACAAAGACTAAAATATACGCTACATTTTTTTTCATTAATATAATAATTGAAGATTTCACAAAGATGTTAATTACAAGCTATGTCCAACAGTAAAATCTAACTATCCGTGTGTAGTTCCATGATTTTATTTTACATTTAATTATTAATTTCAATTTTTTTCAAAAACTTTGCTGGATTTCCAGCCCAGATTTCGTTCGCTGGAATACTTTTTGTTACAACTGAACATGCACCAATTACTGCATTTTCACCAATAGTTACGCCTTTGAGGATTGTAGAATGAGCTCCAATAAAAGCATTATTTGATATCTTCACAGGTAATTTTCTCGTTGAATTAATATCTGAACTTCGGGATAAACGATCATTTGCATCTACACTATGAAAATCGGTATCATAAATGACAACATTCCCTCCAATTTTAACATTATCACCAATGAAAATAGAATGATGACAAACAATAGCAGTGGAACTCATTCCTACATTTGACCCGATTATCAATTTACCTTTATTACCAACTATGATACTACATTTATTAAATCTTCCAATGGGATTAGCACCTTCTCTATTATTTGAATGAAACCCTTTTCCAATAGAACAACTGCCCCCAATACCAATGTTTATAAGTGGCCATCCACTATTATAAAATGATGAAAATTGAACTCCGTTTGTATAAAATATAACGAAACTCATTACATAATCTAAAGGCTTTAATAATTTTATTATAAGCCATCTGAAAGATTTATAAATGACAACTACTTTTTTCTGCATATTAACTTAAATAAAAGTTATGAATTGCATCTATTATACTAAATTGTTCAATCTCGGTTAAACCAACATAAAGTGGTAAGCGTACCAGCCTATTAGAGTAAATATCTGAGTTAGTGAGGTCTCTTGTATCGTGTTTAGCTTCATAAAAACTACTTTTATGTAAACTTTGATAATGAAAAACAGATAAAATGTTTTTTTCTTTTAAAAAATTAATTAGTTCTGTACGTTCATCTAATGAAGTACACAAAAAGTAAAACATGTGGCCATTAGTTTTAAATTTTTTTAATGAAAATTTAAAACTAATTTTGTGCATTTCGTGAAGTCTAAAAAGTCCATCAAAATACCTTTCCCAAATGTCAATTCTACATTTCTGAATAAAATCAATATTCTCTAACTGCGCATACAAAAAAGCAGCATTTAATTCTGAAGGTAAAAATGAAGATCCCGTATCAACCCATCCATATTTATTAATCTGCCCTCTAAAAAATTCAGCACGATTTGTTCCTTTCTCCCAAAGAATTTCTGAACGTTTTATAAACCGTTCGTCATTAATTATTAAAAGTCCGCCTTCTCCGCACTGAATATTCTTGGTTTCATGAAAAGAAAAAGCCGCTAAATGACCAAATCTTCCTAAGGGAATTTCATTTAAATATGAGTCAATTGCTTGGGCAGCATCCTCTACAACAAATAAATTGTATCTGTGAGCAATTTCCATTATTTTAATCATATCACACGCAAATCCTGCGTAATGTACTACAACAATGGCTTTTGTTCTACTGGTTATCAAACTCTCTATTTTATCAACATCAATATTAGGGCTTTGAACTGAACTGTCGGCAAAGATTATTTTTGCACCTTGTCTTATAAATGCCAAAGCAGTAGATACGAAAGTGTAAGAAGGAATAATTATTTCATCTTCAGGCTCTATGTTTAGAAGCATTGCACACATTTCCAACGCATCTGTGCAAGATGTTGTTAAAAGTGTTTTCTTGAATCCGTATCTGTTTTCAAAAAATGTATGACATTTATTAGTATAAGTGCCATTACCAGAAATATGACCCGTATTTACAGCATCTATAATGTAATTGGTTTCAGAACCACTAAGAAAAGGTTTATTAAAAGGTATCATATTTAGTTTTTAGTCTTTTGTTAGAATATTATACTTTGTACTAAATCCACAAGATTCAAATAATTTAAGACTATCAATATTGTTAATCTTTATTTTGCCAAATGCGTTAGGCCATATCTTCATTACTTCGTTCAACATAAATTTTGCTACGCCTTGTCCTTGAAAGTCAGGATGAGTGCATATTCTTATATCATTTTCAATAACACCGACATACCCAACTTGCTTACCCAGCTTAATTGCTATCCTGTAATTGTCTGAATTCTTCTTCATATATTGATATTGCATCTCTTGTGAAATATGAATATTTTCAATGAATCCGTCTATAACTCTTATGTCATTTCTTAACGATCGAACAAACTCCCAATGCTCTTCAGAACATTCTACCAAATAAATTTCCATGTAATAATTATTTAATAAATATTAATTTATCTATAACCTATCTTTTAGAAACAGGGTTATAATTTTTTCTGATTGAGTATGGATATTTAACTTTTCCTGAGCTATTTGTATGCAGTTTTGAGAAATAATATCTCGTTCTTCTCGGACTAAATTAAACAACTTAGTAATTCCTTTTGCTAAACTAAAAGAATCATAAACATCTGCGATATATCCTGTTTGACCATCGTTTATTAAATCGGTAGTAACTCCAATTTTGAAGGCCACTACTGGTGTTCCGCAAGAAATGGATTGATTAATCATCATAGGGCCAGAGTCTTGGATACTTGGTACTACAAATACATCCGCTACATTATAGATTTCTGCTAAAACTTGGCTTGATGAAATAAAATCTTTTGTTTTAAAATCATACTCGGATAATATTTTATCCTTTGTGTTTTGACCCCCAATTTGCAAAACAGTAATGTTTTTAGTATCAATCATTGATTTTAAAAACTCTAACGCTTCAAAAAGATATTTACTTCCTTTCCTTTTTTCATCAGTTCTAACAGCTCCAAATAGAATTACAAATTTATCTAAAGGAATATCATGCTTAATTCTCAGTTCTCTCTTATTCTTTTTATTAAAAATATTATGGTCAATGCCAATTAACAACTTTTCGATATGTTTATATTTAAATATTGTACTATGTGTGGATTGGTAATATAATTGTTCAGAGGGTGCCAAAATAGTAATGTTCATGTCTTTTACTGTATCAACATAGTGACTTAGGTTATTTGAGGCAAGATATTGGTCTTTTTTATTATAAAATGCAGGACAATCACTACAATCGCTTTCGTAACCATTACACTCCCAAGAATAATGACAACCGCCTGTAAGATTTTCCATATCCATTAGAAATAAGAAAATTGGAGCATTTGTTTTCAATTGTAATTTTTTTAGATCACTAATTGAAACAAATGTATTTAAGAAATAAACTATGATTAAATCTGGTTTAGGATAGTCTATTAAAAATTTATTGAAGTTGAGGTTTTTCTTAGTTTTATCTAACTTAAAGAAATAATAATCAGTTCTTGTTTTAGGTTTTTTTATTCTCCTATTTATTTTGATAAAAAAATCTTTAATTTGCCTGATGACCGAGTACTTTGAGTAATAGCTAATTAGATTTTGACTTTTTTCATTAGTGTAATTTATGAATAGAAAAGAGTTATGTTTTTTCAAAAATTCTATATGAAAAGTATATGGTACAATTCCTGCAGCATTATTTACATCAGGATTTGAAATGTTAAGTATATTTAGTTTATCCTCCATACGTTAAATAGTTCAATATTCAAAAATGATTAATCAGAATGTAAACTTGAAAAGTTGTAATTTTTAAATTATTTTTATTAACTATATAGTTAGTCACACCCATATTTTTAAAGTACTCCTTGATAAAAAAATTAATAATTTCTCAATAAAGTACAGCGGTTTATCTCAATTGAATGAAGCCCATCCAGAAAATATTGAGAGAAAGCCAACAACATGACTCACTAAGAATAGTTCCAATAAATCTGATACAGCAGTAATATTTTTAATTAAAAAATATTCGTAACTTTAAAATTCGTTTAAATCAATTCTTACACTGATTGAAGTGAAAATATAGTATTTTATTTTCACTTCAATAATTTTTGAAAGAATACCATGGTATTCTTTATTTGTACAAGCCGTCATTAAGGGTCTTATAATCACTTATACGTATGTGAACGCCTACAATAATAGAATTTGCTCCCCACTTAATTAAAGATATTTCACTCAATTTGTTTTTCAATATCAGTGGGTGAAAATAACACTGTAAGTTTATTTTATATTTCAATCGAAATTTACTGTTTGGGCAAGATAGCATTGCATTTGTATAACTTATTTTGGAATACATTTGAGTTTGTATTCTAACAGCAACTTAGTACATCATCTATTAGCAAATATTCTATTTAAAGTATTAATGTATGCTTCATAACCAAAAATACGAATTAAGCTTTCACTGTAAAATGGATAAACAATGTTGTTTGAACTTAATGAATTAGGGTTGTCTCTTATAAAAATATCAGGGGCTAATATTGTCATTTTAATATTATTCTCAATCGCATCAGCGACATAATTTGCATAAATCCAAAATTGATTACACATCTGAACTTCTGTTTGAACAATCTTCGTATCTACAAATCTGACTACCGATTAACATAAGTACCAATACTCAGTTAGTTTAAAGTTTATAGGATGCTATAAGTATCTGATTATTAGTTAATTACACTATTAAATTCTATAAGGTTTTGTTCAAACTAATTTGGTATTGGTACTTACCTTTCAATAATAGAAACTTCTCTCAATAAAATGATTGTAACATTTATCGCTAAGTTTTAAAAACAGTAATATCCTTTTTAAAAAGTAAATTTTTAAATTTAGTCCGTTCATGTAACGTTAAACCAATTATCCAGATTAACGAAATAGAAATTATGGTACTAATAAAACTAACAATTAACAATCTTTCTATCCCCACATCCAATAATAAAACAGGAATACTTGCACAAAACCCAGCAATGAAAAGTACTATTAAACTTCTAAAAACAGTATCTTTCATAAAAGATTTTACTGGGAATTGGAAGTTTTTAAATGAAAAATATAGCGTCAAAATAAATAATAATATTGAATAAATAATAAAAGATAAATACATATAAAAAGAATCAAAACCTATTTTAAATAAACCATAAGATAGTAATAGAGGTATAATATGAAGTACAGAAGAATACACCTGATATTTTTTTATATTTCCGTGAGCAACAATTGATGTGGAAAGTGGAATGTACCATTGTTCGATAAAATTACGTATTAGCAATAGCCGACAAAATATGACCGCAAACTGTGGTACATCGGTTAGCCAAATACTGAATATGTAAGGCATTTCCAACAACATAGGAATATAAAAAATCATCAATAAAAAAAATGAAACTTTAGCCCCTAATATTGTGGCATTAATCATCAACTTTTTATCCCCCGATCCTGCACTTTTTGCAATTAATGGATTAACTGCTTTAATCATATTTAGGGCAAAAGCTCCTAATTGCCCGCTTACCTGTGCTGAAATGGCTTGAGAAGCATTTACAACTGGTCCAAAAAAAACATTTAACACCGTCCCTTGTCCATAAAATGCAATCATACTGCTTGATGCGCCCAAAAATGACCAACCCGCAAAAGAAGACATTTCTTTAAAAGTGCTTTTACTGAAATGCTCTATAAAATTAATCTCACATTCTTGGTATTTACGGTGACAATAAATTCGCCTTGCGAATAGTAAAATAATTGATAAAAAAGCCATCAATAATCCGTAGGTCGTCAATTTATCATAAGGAGTAACGCTCAAAAAAAGAGCAATACCCAATTTAAAAACAGATTCAACTACCCCCAAAATGGCAAAAAGTAACATATTTTCGTGAGCATTAATCACCGCATCGTAAGGAACAGAAACAATGGTAAAAACCGTACTCACTACCATGAATTGAAAAACTATTCTGGCAGTTTCCAAACGTTCTGCAGGTATTTCTAAGACTTTATCAAATAAAAAATACCCTGCAATTTCTAAGACTAAAAAAACTAAAACGGCAATGATAATGTGCAAAACCGTGCTTACATTAAAGATTTCTTTTTGTCTTTTGAAATCACCTGCTCCTTCAGCGAAAGACATGAATCGTTGCGTTGCTGTGGACATAGCGTTATTCAAAAATGTAAGCATTGCAATAACACCTCCTACTAAATTAAATAAACCAAAGTCGGTTACGCCCAAAGCCAATAAAGTCACTCGAGTAGCGTACAAGGAAATAAATACGGTCAGTGCCATTCTGACGTACAATATCCACGTATTTTTTACTACCCTATTAATTGCACTCATTGTGTTAGTGTGGTTATTGTAATTACTTAAATACCCCTTTCAATTTGCTCCATATACTCGGATTAGCTGATTCTCCATAATACCCATACCCATACCCATACCCATATCCATATCCATAACTTGAATTTCCCTTCACGCCATTATAAATCACCGTTAAAGCGGGAAATTTTTTCTCTTTGTATAAATTTGCTAAGGGCAACGTGGCTCCTTGTGGCGTATATTCGTGACGCACAATGAAAACGGTGGCATCTACCAATGGAGCCGCTAATTGGGCATCCGTTACTAAGCCATTGGGCGAACAGTCAATGAGGATGTACTGATAATCTTTTTCTAATTCCGCAATAAATTCCGCCAATTTAGTACTACTCAATAATTCAGCGGGGTTGGGTGGAATGGGTCCACTGGCCACAAATGATAAATTTTCCACGGGGGTTTCCTGCACAAAGTCAGCTGCTTTTCCTTGTCCAATCAAATAATTCACTACGCCTTTGTTGTTGGGTAATTTCAAGTATTCGTGCAGTTTTGGTTTACGAATATCCAAATTAATCAAGACTACTTTTTGTCCTGCACTGGCAATGGAAGAAGCCAAATTCATGGAAACAAAACTCTTGCCTTCTCCTGAAATAGAGGAAGTAACCAATATTTTTTTACAGGAAGTTTCTCCTTTTATCAAGTACTGTAGATTGGTTCTCAGAATTCGGAATTGTTCGGCAATAAAATTGTTACTTTTTGTGTCCAACAATGGTCCCGCAATGCTTTTTGGTTTTTCGCCAACTTCGCCCAAAATGGGAATGCCGTTGGTTTTTTGTTCTAATTCCGCCCGTGAGGTAATTTTATTATTCAACAAGGCTTTAACGTTGATGATGACAATGGGTACGCCCAAACCAATCAATAGAGCAATTAAATACACAATATTGGGTAATGGTTTAATGGGTGCGGGACTCACGAATGCCTCATCAATTAAACGACTATCCGAAACCGTGGAAGCGTAGGAGATGGCAGTTTCCTCTTTCTTTTGTAACAGTAATAAATAAAGACTTTCCTTGATGCCTTGCTGGCGTTTGATGCTCACAAATTCACGTTCTTTTTTGGGAATGCTCCGAATGGATGATTCGATGCTTCGGTTGAGCGAAGCCAAATTGGTTCTCGAAATGATTAAGCCTTTCTTCTGGTTGTTAATATTTTCACGAATGGCGGCTTTAGTATTTGCCACCTGTGTATTGACGGTTTCCAACAAGGGGTTGCCCGCTTGCACGGTTCGAGTATATTTTTCTCGCTGCAACTCCAATTCTGATAATTTATTGATTAACAGTGAAAGACTTGGATCATTAATCATGGAAGTCACCGAGGAAACATTTGAACCGGGGGTGCTGAGAAATTTCTCCACGCCCTCCAACACTTTCACTTGAATATCGACTTCATTCAATTTGCTATCGGTTTCTTTTACTTTCTCCAAAAACAAATTGGATTCTGAACTGATGTCCGTGAAACCAGCAGCACTTTTATAGACTTCCACATCTTTTTCCACGTCGGTTAATTCGGTGGAGATAAGTCTGAGACGATCATCAATAAACCGTAGTGTATTACTTGCCTCGGTATTTTTGTCGCCCAAGGAGGCTAAAATATACTCTTCGTGCAGTTTTTTCAAGATGTCCTTCCCTCTTTGCGGTGAAGTTTCTTGGTACGATAATTTGAGGACGGTACTTTTCTGATTTAATAAAGAAACGTCTAAGCTACTCAAATTTCCTTGAATAACTCGATCCACATTGGCAAATTGAACATCAATATCTTCCCCAATTTTAGAGGCGTTGTTGTTTAAAAAGACTCTAAATTTACCCAATTGCGGATGGGTAATGGCTTGTCCATAAGCAAAGTTTCCAATGGATTTATCTTCCATTAACAATTCAAATTTTGAACGGTCTAATAATCGGATGGTAAATTTTTTGTTGTAAACGGGGTCGGTCATTTGTTCCACTTGCATCCAGATGGGCGATTTACCGTACAAATCTATGTCAATGGGTTGGGCGTTTTGGGTATAAATCACATTCAGCCGTAAGGATTCCACGACCTTTTTCATCAAAGAGCGTGATTTGAAAACTTCCATTTCGTTTTCAACAATTTTATTGCCGCCCATCATCTCCAAATCCTTCAAAAAATCGTTACCCCCCAAACCCTTTTTATCGTCTTTGATGAGTACTACGGAGGATACTTCGTAAACGGGGCGGGTATAAAGCAAGTAAAAAAATGCACCAACGAATGCCAACATCAAGAATATCACGAATAAGTACCAATTTCGGATATACCGATACGCAATACTTCTTAAATCAATGTTTTCTTCTTCAGTATCAAACAAAAAGCTATTATCTTGAGCCATAAATAATGTTAAATTTAAAATTTATTTTTGTGTAGGTTGTGAGGGATTGGTTATTAGTAACTAATAACTTACAACTAATGGTTACTCAAGTTTTACCCACTTACCCCACCCAACCCTCCCTTCGAAGGGAGGGCTTTTAAGTTCAAGAAGCCCTCCCTTCGAGGGGAGGGTTGGGTGGGGTGAGTACAACTTAACAAACTAATCCAACTAATAACTAAAACTTATCGAGCCAAATTAATGATTAACGCACCCACAGCCACCACTGCTCCTACGATGCTCGTAACGATGGGCAAAAGTTGAAACGTTCGGTCATTATAAGTTGCTCTCACTCTTGAGGGTTCGATGTAAATAATATCACCGTTTCTTAGGTAGTAATACGGCGAATTCAGTACATCTCTCGACAGTAAATTGACCCGTACTTGTTCTCTTTTATTATTTTCTTGTCGAATAATCATTACGTTTTCTCTTCGACCAAAAATCGTTAAGTCGCCCGCCATGCCAATTGCTTCTGGAAGGGAAGTTCTATTGTCCAAAATATTATAAGTAGCGGGGCGAGCAATCTCTCCGAGTATCGTAAATTTATGGTTCAAAATCCGCACGTTTACGGTGGGTTCTTTTAAATAAGCATTGAGTCTTCTGCGTAAAGTATCAGCAAGTTCCGAATTAGTTAAATTTGAAACTTTGACTTTTCCAACCAACGGAATTTCAATTAGTCCTAAGGAATCCACTTGATAACCCAAAGGTTGAAGTCCCTGTCCAACACCTATAGTTCCAGGATAGATGGTATAATGTAAACCCGACGAAATGGGCAATTCAAACATTTTGTTGGCTTCTTCACTTAGACTACTCACCGTTATGCCCAAAATATCTTCAGGTTGCACCCGCACCGATTTAGGTGATATGGCTTTTAAGGATATGTAGCTGGCAGTGTCACCTTGAAAATAAACCGTTTGTTTGGTTGTGGTGCATGAAGTTAGGAATGAACTCATACAAGCACTTATGATAGCAAGATTTATTATTTTTTTAACATTCATAAAACTAAGTGAATTGATTTATTTAAAATTTTAGAAACCGTAATTAAAGCCAAATGTAAAACTCTGAAAGGAGTAATTGTTTTTATTTTTCACGCCCACATATTCGGAAGTTTGATAGCCTGCCTTAAAGAACAAATCATGAATAAATTCATAAGTTACTATCGAACTAAAATCATTTTTGGTTTGAACATCACCAAACAATAGTGGAAAACCTTCGGCTTCACGCTGTTGTAGGGCAGTTCCTTTGCTCCCTTTTCTGACCGCACTAAATGTTGTTTTCCAATGTAGTCCTCTGGCTAATCTCCACAAGGCACTCAAATAAATTTGATCTGCATTTGAGCCAATCCAATGTCCTAAGTTATAGTCTTCGCTGGTGTATGTTTGAGCTGGCACAAAATTCTCATAAGCAAAAGGGCGTACTCTTGTATATTCTGCGGTTAATGAAATATTATTAAAAGGAAAGTCAGCAATGGAAATTCCAGCAAGATATGCGGTTTGATTTTTTGCACGTGAACCGTCTGCAATATCAGATAAGCGAGCTTCATCAATAAAAAAACTTGCATACAAATGGGTTTTGGGAATTAGATTTCTGGTACTCAACTGAAAAAACAGTTGAGAATTAGAAATAGAGTTGTTTTTTATTCCTCCTTTGTAATGATCAAATGATCTATAAAAAATAACTGGTATTAAGTAGCCGATATCTATATTATCATTATAAATAGCAGATTCCCCCATGGTGAAGCTTATTTTTTTTTTGATAAAAAAACTAAGCGAATGAATCGCCATGTATTTTGAACGGTAGGCAAATTGGACCCCTGTTTGTGGTGATGTAGGGTAGATGCTACTGGAGTCAACAATATTTGAATTTAGCCAAATGTGGGCATAATTAAAACTGAACCATTTTGTGGGTTTAATGTCTAATCTAATGAGTGGAAATGAGGGGGCTTTTTGTGATAAAACTAATTTGCCACTTTCTCCATATCCAACTGGCATATAATCTTTTCCGATGGTAAAATTGGCAACTTTCCCACCTACAGTAACCGTTCCTTTGGTGTCGTTATATTCAATACTATTGTTTCCGCCACCAGTAAAAGTTATTCCTGTTACGGGTGAAAAACTTTTGGTTCTGTCAATTGTACTTCCTTGCTCTGTATTGTCTCTGAAATCAAAACTGTACCCAACATATTTTCCTAAATAGCCATTTACTATAACCCCTCGCCAAGTATGTTGATTGAGTGAACCATCATTTCTACTTTCAACTTCGTAGCCTCCGATCAGCTGTGCATTTATTGAAAAAAGTTTATCCTGATACGCACCCCAACGAAATCTATCACCGCTTTGCGTTTTGAAAACACTTTTGTAGGGCGTTTCTAAATCTATTTTTTGTTCAATATTTCTTTCGAGGGTATATTCTTTTCGATAGAAATCTAATTCTTTTCTTTCAAGTGGGGTGAGAACACCAGATTGAAAGTTTAGTGTGTCTAACTTATTGGAAATATAGGCTCTTGATAAAGGTAAAACTATATCATCTAAATCAATGACTCCTTTCTGTGCCAGCCTTGATAAATATCCGTAAACGGTTTTATAGGTAGGTTCATAAACCACTTGTGCCCCAGATTTAAAATGAATTAAGGCAATTAAAATTATATAAATAAAAAGTGGTTTCGCAGAAAACTTCATGCTGTAAGTTTATATCAAAATTGGAAATGTAACAAAAAATGTTATTAAAAGATGAAAATATATTTATATACGAGTTAATTTGAATACGAAATTAATGAAAAATTCATCAATAAGACGAGAATTTAGGAAATGATTTTATTTGCAGTATCCTTGACCATCTAATTTTAAAAGAAAATAATCTTGTTTGATGATTGTGTCTCGTTGCAAAAATGGCCACCCTTGCGCTGGATTAGTGGTTGCTCGGAAATTATATTTTTTCCCCAAGTTCAATTTGTAAGTTTTTACTTTTCTTACACTTCTGGTTAATGTCATCCAATCTGTCCAGTTATTGTTAGTTCCGCTCAATTGATATTGCAATTGCATGGCCGCAGGGAACTGTGATTCATCTAAAACTTTTCCTGCTGGGCATTTAATGGTAATTTCTAAGGTGACTGATTTTGGTTCGGGTAAGCTGGAAGCATCAACCGTAATTTTCTTGTCCTCACAAATATCAAAGGGTTGAGATTTAAAAATAGGATTATTATTCAAATCTCCACCGTAATGATTGTTATAATTGAACAGGTGCATAGTTACCTTATTTTTGTAAGGTCGTTGTCCTGATATATTAGCAACAGCACCATTGTTTAGGTTCATATAAAATCCTCCCGTTTGCACACCCGTGGTGGCATCTAATAATTTGGCGTAATAATAAATATCAAGTCCCGATAGTTTACTCGAAACGGTGAAACTTGGTCCTTTTTCACATATCTCAATCATTTCCCCGAAGGCATAAAAAGTGGCATCTGAAACTGGCACTTTTACTTCTAATCGTCCTTTTCCGTTTCGCAACAGAACTACTTCTGCAAGCATCTTCCAAGTTCCGTTGACGTATCCCCAAAAAGGAATTTTTTCGTCCGCTTTAAGTTTATTACCATTCACTCTCAAATAATTCTCACTTATTTCAACGACTAATTCAACTGGTTTGGAGAAATTGGCAACTTTTTCAAATTTCTCATTAAGAATCCTCATCGAAAAGAACCCAAATGGATTGAAATCAAATGGTTTCAACACTTTGCCATCTAATCCAATGGCATTGTAGAAAGTATAACTTGATGGCACATAATTTCTCGCTGATACATCATAGTGGGTCAAAATATAGGACATTTTTCCGCTGACATTTTGACCTTCTTTATCTTTAGCGATGAGTCCAACAGGAATACTCAATTGTACCTTT
Source organism: Arcicella sp. (assembly GCA_043769985.1). Lineage (GTDB taxonomy): Bacteria > Bacteroidota > Bacteroidia > Cytophagales > Spirosomataceae > Arcicella. The sequence goes on along the minus strand of JAYVIV010000013.1, from coordinate 2,808 downwards.
TCAACTTTTCCATTGGTTGTAATGGTGCTACCAACAGAGCCATTATTTCCTGATTCAATCGTTCCCAAACCGATGCTTATTCCCGAAGGCAAATTACTCAACTTAAACATTCGGGAGGTTCTGTCCACATTGTTTGTGCCAGTTAATTCAATTTCTTCAATACTTGGCAAAAATCCCTCAGACTCCGCAACTACGGTGAATTTAACGGGTCGAGTTTTATATTCGGGCGAAACGGCTATGCCCAATAGTCCTTCTTTACTGACACTAATCTTGTTGCTACCGACAGAATTTACCACTTTGTCGGCATCTTTGCCGACGAAAGTAATTTTTAAATTCTTAGGTATTCGTGCTGTATCAGCATTGTTGGCGTTTACATAATAAATTTTTATTGCAGATGTTGCAATAGGGTCTTTTATTGAGATTACTATATCTTCAAATGGGTTTTTGCAATTAATTAAGAAGAAAAAATAAAATGCTGATAGGATAAGTAGTCCAGTACATTTAAACACTGCTTTCGTTTTCATAAGTATTTGATTTTCAGTGAATTGTTAGATTGAATTCAAGTCATTGCTCATACTAACTCTCAAAATATTTACCACAATGGACATGGTATGCTTAATTTTTGAATTTACCGACTATAATTTACCTTAGGAACTGAAATTAAATAACTTATTCATCTCTACCTGTCCTTTTTGAATGATTCTTCGTTAAAAAATCCTCATTTAGCAATGCTAAATTGCGGTTTTAGACCTCAAATCGTTCAAAAATTACTTCGTATAGATTTGGATAACTTATTTAATTCCCATTCCTAAGGTAATAAATCACCCAAGAAAACAAAACTAACTACTTAATTTTACTTTAAAGCAAACCCGATTTTTAGAGAGGGGGTGAACCACAAATCATTATTAGTCTTATTACCAGGATCTATAATCTTGCCCGAATTAGTAAATTGAGAACCAATTGTACCGTCCAGTCTATCACTGAATACGTATGTTTGTTGAAGCTGTAAACTAATTTTAACTTTAGGATTTATAAAGTAGCCCAATTCAGCACCCAAAGGTATTACTAAATCATTCACCGAAGATGGCGATGAAGCACTTCCATCCGCAAATCGAATAACAGTACCATTTAAGGTGACTTGTGGATTATAATTTATAATTCCTAAGCCTAAGAAGGGAGCTAAGGATAACTTTGAACCTACTTTCAAAACATTGTATTTTGCAAAAAGACTACCTTGTAAAATACTTGTCTTAGAAACATAAGTATAGCCTGAGTAAGCTGGTGCATCAAGTGTGCCTAAGTTTAGGTTAATGCCAATGCTTAAACGGTCACTTAAAAACTTCTCTATTGAAGCTCCATAGACAAAACTATTTTTTGACGTTTGTGCATCACCTTGAATTGAGCCTAACCCAAGCTGAAGAGAAATAAAAGTTTTACGGGGCGTTGAATCATCTTTTTTATCGGACGTTAAAAGATTTTCTTGGTTCTGAGCCTTAACAAATGAAAAAGAAAAAAGAAAAAATACAGTGATAATGGATAAATTTTTCATTGTAATTGAATGTTTTGTTTGTGGAAATAATTGTTTACTATAAGTATGACTAAAAATTCATTAATTGTCACATATTTGGTAACATTTCAACATTATTTTTACGTGCATAAATAGAAAAACAATTAGTATTGTTAGGTAGGAACTACAAATTAAACAACGTTTTTATTTGGTGTGAATAATCGGACATCAGTTAGTTGTTTTCCGAATATCGAACCGAAGCGTCGGACGCATCGAAATACGAACAACTACTTAATTAGCGGTTTTGCTAAGTATTTGGACATTCTAAATTAGCAGGCAAATCAATTCACCTAATCACCGCTCTTACCATTAAAAATTCTATAATTCAATTTTAACAATAAATAAGGCAAGAATGCGTATCCTGCCATATTTTTTTCAATTTTCGGTAAGGCTTCGTCAATGTTTGTAATTTCTAAAATGCCCGTATATTCCATGAATAATTTAGGGCTTCCGATGTAATATGAACCCAATTCGGCACTCACGCCAAATCTTCTTTTAGGAACGACTCTTCCGATACCAATACCAACAAAGGGGACAACCTTATTCCATTTTATTTCAAAATTGATGTTCCCAAAATCTTCGCCCGAAATAAAAGTACCACTAATGTCTAATCCAGTGGTGGTATTTGCAATGATAGCGGTTCTGACGTTGTGAGTGTAACCAATACCAGTGGTTAAATATAAAGAACTCTTCTTGAAAGGTAAATAATCTAAACCAACGTAAACAATTCCTAATTTTATATTGGGATCAATTTTAATAAAAGAACGAGAATTGTATTCAAAATTATTGAGTTTTGAATAGCCAATGTGGGAAATTCCACCACGAAGGTATAAACGACTTGAGGGTACAACTAAATAACTAAGTTCTAAGCCTAATCCCGTTACTCCACCAAAAATTGACACAGAAGAATTATTGGCAAAATTGCGAATAGTGTCTGAAACGACCTCTGAATTGCAGAGGCTATTAAAGATAAAGACTAATGAAAAGATGATTGAAAGTATAATTTTGAACATCTTGTTTCAAGAAATAATTTTGATGATTTGATACATTAGCATGACACAACATTAATATAATTTTTTCAAATAAGTTTAATAAACTTATTATACGGTCAGATAAACTTTTAAAGTCATAATGTTTATTGTTTTAATACAATCATTGCAATTCATTCAATCCAGCATTTGCTTTTATTTCCACACTATTACTGCCTTCATAATCTTCATATTCAAGCGATTTTTTGTAGA
>JAYVIV010000012.1:0-3195 GCA_043769985.1 Arcicella sp. | reverse complement strand
CCATCTCTACTCGTCCTTTTTGAATGATTCTTCGTTACTAAAATCCTCATTTAGCGATGCTAAATTGCGGTTTTAGACCTCAAATCATTCAAAAATTACGCCAAATAGTATATGCTTCCGTTAACTAATAATCTCACCTCTTTTCCATTGTGTTCCATCCAAAACAATGTATTTGCGGAACCCCACCCGAACCCTCTTTGTGAGGATTTCAAAATACAATCATTGAGTTTATCGTTGGCAGAATCGGAATATTTAAACGTTCATAAGCGATTATACTACGGTTTCAAAATCAACTTTCCAGTTTTGACTTTTTCTATTTCCGCACGATTCATTAATTCTGGACGAGAACCGCCTTGCACAAACATTTTGGCTTGGTCGTCATAATGCTTACTCATAAAGTTTCCTGATTGCCCAGTTGGAAGTACGCTTCGGCTATGTTCAGTATCTGCAAAATCAATAATTCTACGCAAAGCTGGGCCGTAAGTTACTTTATAAGTACCACTCGAATCAACCGAAAAATCAAGATTATTGACGGTTTCTCGCCCACCTGGGGCAGCGAGTGGACCAACACTAAAATATTTTCCAATAACTGGCAAAATACCTAAAGGATGATTATGTGTAAGGGTATGTACTTTCTCCCATTTCCATGCTGTAATATCTTTTCCGAGTTGAGTTTCCAAACTTTCGAATGCCTCATTCATTGATTTTGTCAAAATTTCGGCACGAGTTTCTTTGTTTTTTGTCGAAATATTATCCCACCACGGCGAGGCATCATTTCGCATCAATGAAGCCATGTTTCGTTTGAAATTTCCATTATGCTCAAAAGCGATGAAAACTTCATTACCTAATTCATCTTTGATAGTATTGACGAAGAAATGATACAAAAAGCGGTAATAAATCGTAGGCTCGATGTCTTCCAAGTCATGTGAACCGTCCCATTTGGCTAATTTTTCTAACCCAATTTTTGCCGAAGAAGTCAATTTATCTGCTTGAATTACAGGCAAAATATCTTTCAAAAGGCCTTTGAATGAAGACGAAGTGACATCATTGATAACCGCTCGAACGCTTTCTTGAGTCCAATCTTTTTTATCAGTAAAAATCAATTCTTCGATTCTGCTTGCCCGATTTCCTGGTACATAATAACCCGCCACTAAGCCATTTCCCATATCGGCAGGTTGATTATTGGCGGTATAAAGTACGCCACGTTTTGGATTTGAAATTTGGGGATTTAACGAAAAATCGTACCAACCTTGTGGGTCGTCGTTACCAGTAGAACCATCCAAAATCAGCATCGGATTGACGTGTGCTGGACGTTTAGGTAATTTTCCAGCCGCCCACCAAGCAATATTTCCTTCGGTATCGGCCCACATGATATTCAGCCCTGGCGAGGTAAGTTTGCTTACGGCTTTGCCAACTTCAGTGGCATTTTTTGCATGAGCCATGTTATAAAAAGCCTCTAAATGATAACTCGGAAATTGGTTGAAAACCCACCACAAAGCAATCGGGTCTTTTTGGTCGGCCATTTTATCAAAACTATTGTTCATCAAAATGCCATGGCGAGATGTTTTTATATTTATTTTTACATCAGCCGCATCTTTTACTTTGATTGATTCTTCTCTTATTTTCAAATCCTCCCAATGGTCTTTGTACCAAACTTGGTTGGCATTGGCAGGATTGGCTTTTTCACGAAAAAAATCAACATCATCATTTTCAAACATGGTCAAACCCCAGCCGCCGTATTGCGAATGCCCCAAAGCTCCTACGGGTGTTCCTGCCAAGAAATTACCATAAAACTTAAAATTTGGGCATTCTAAATGGGCTTCATACCAAACCGATGGCTGAGAGAAAGCAATGTGCGTATCATTCGACAAAATGGGCTTACCCGATTTGGTTTTTGAGCCAGCAATTACCCAACCATTTGAGCCATGATAAGGCGGAAAAGGAGCATTTGTTTCGATAGAAGCCAACTGATTTGCCATCCGTGCCAAAGCCAAAGAAGAAGCAACGGATTCTTGTGCACTCGTGGGAATTTTAGGCTCATTAATAGGCCAACCTGCCATTACGTCATTCAAATATTCTGGGCCATATTTACTATTAATCATAGTAGAAATGGCTTCTGAGCGAAATGCTTCTGCAAAAGTAAAGCCCATATAGCCCATAATTATTTGCATATCCGCCATTTCAAAAGGCGTTTTTTTGATACCAATAATTGAAAATTCAACTGGCGTTTTACCACTTTGGATGTATTCATTGACTCCTTTTATATAAGCCTGTGCAGCTTTTACGAAAGGAGCGTTAGGGTTTTTCATCACAACCGAATCAATTGTCCATTGGGCATGTTTACGAAAACTTAATGTACGGAAAAACTTATCAGAAGCAAGTGCTTTATCTCCAAAAAGTTCCGACAAACGTCCATCTGCCAAGCGACGAACCAACTCCATCTGAAAAAGTCGGTCTTGGGCATGAACATAGCCAAATGCTTGAAACAAATCTTCTTCGTTTTGGGCGTAAATGTGTGGCACACCATAGTCGTCATACAGCACTTCAACGGGTGCTTTTAGTCCTTTGATTTTGAGTTCGGTATTAAGATTTGGTTTGGTGCTTTGTAGCCAAAAATAAATGCCAACGGCCACAACAACAAGTAAACTGAGTAAGATTTTCTTAAAAAATTTCATTTGATATAAGTTTTTGGGATTGAAGAAATAATAAGTACCAATACGCAATTAGTTTGAACGAATCCTTACAGGATTCAACAATATAACTAATTAGTGATTAGACACTTGCCTAATCATGGTAAGGTTTAAATTAAATATGTACAGGTACTTATGAGAATATAGGGACATATAAATTTAAGGGTTGATGAATGCTGTCGCCTAATTTTATCAAGTTGCAATCTCATCATTATGTCTGCCTGCTCATCGTTACCGAACTTAAAGATAAGTAGTTCCAATTAAATTATCGACATTTCATATCTCTGATTTTATGTTACAAATACGTCCGCTATTGATTACAAATCCTAATTGAAATTATTTGTAAAACCCACCAACTTCAGCATCCACTGAAATACTCAGAAATGTGTCACGCTAATTATTGTTATTTAATACAATCATTGCAATTCATTCAATCCAGCATTTGCTTTTATTTCCACACTATTACTGCCTTCATAATCTTCATATTCAAGCGATTTTTTGTAGA
>JAYVIV010000011.1:0-61361 GCA_043769985.1 Arcicella sp. | reverse complement strand
TGTTGTAATGGCTGTAAATATTTTCGTCGATATTTTACAAAATTACTTATTCACTCCTCTTTTGTGCCATTAACAATTATCGTACCGCTCAGTAATGTTGTAGATTACAAATTGATGAATTTTATTCTACAATAAATCCATTTTTTAATAGTAACTCCCAAACGTTTATTTCAACATCATCAATAACATTGAAATTAATATCCCAACTATTGAATTCCCATTTTTGGAGGTTATCAGCCATTAGAACCCTCTTTGATGAAGAAAATACCCAAATAACTTTCTCGACTCCCCATTGCAATAATTGTTCGGTTTTTTTATGAAAATATTCTATTTCACTAACAAAATAATCTGATTTATCAATTTTTAGATCTATCTCAATAAATACATTTGGGGGAGTTTCAAAGTACTGAATACCATTTTTCAATCGTCCATTTTTATAAATAGATAAGTCAGTTTGAAAATTAGTTACATTCAAATGATTTAAACTTAACCAACCAGAACCAATCACATAATTATCTAATAGTTGTTGAGATAAATATTTATGAAATTCAAAATTTACAGAAAATTGTAAAGAATTCGTATCTAAAATAATTTCTTCAATAGTTTTCAATCCTAACATGACATCTCTATACCCTTTTCGATAAATTGGGTGTCCGTCAAATTCTTCATAAATAAGAATTTTAGGAATCTGAATTGTCTCTGTCATAGCTTTTAGCATTTGATTTCACCAAATTTACTCTAATTTTTCAGAAATTGATTTTTAGTCATTAATATTTCTATCCCTTAAACAACCCTCTATTCGTATTCAAATAGTTTGAAAATATTTAAAATTATTCGTAATGCCCTTTCAACGAAAACACATTTAATGTATTATCAATAATCTGATAAACATACCGATGTTCCTGCGTAATTCTGCGAGACCATATTTTAATGCCTCGGGTTTACCAATGCCAATGTAAGGGTTTTCTAAAATTGCTCTTGTTAATTGAGCAATCTTTTTGAGCATGGGTTTGTTGCCTGTTTTTATCCAATAAGCTAAATCCTCATCAGCTTGCGGAAGATAATTTATTTCCATAAATTATCTAATTCTTCAAGGGTTACGGTTCTTCCTTTACCATTTTTCAAATCTTCATCCCCTTGCTTTATTTTCTTTACAAACTCTGGATCATACGGTTTTTCAGTATCTTTCGATAATTCAAACTTTATTTTCAAAGCCTTCATAAATGCTTTAATTGCCTTTATTTGAGAGATGTCTGCTGTGTATGCTTTAATATTTATTGCTTCCATGACTATATGTTTTTTATATCTTATGTTAAAAATTATCGCTTAAGGAACTGAAATTAATTTCTACTCGGCCTTTTTGAACGATTTTTCGTTACTAAAATCCTCATTTAGCGATGCTAAATTGCGGTTTTAGACCTCAAATCGTTCAAAAATTACTTCGTATAGATTTGGATAACTTATTTAATTCCCGTTCATTAACTATAATTCGTTTATGAATTTACATTACCAAAAAATAGGAAAATCCGATAAAATCCTGCTCGCATTTCATGGAATGGGGCAGGATTTTTTGTGTTTTCAAAAATTCGCTCAAACCTTTGAAAATCAATACACTACTTATCTTTTTGACTTGCCTTTTCATGGGATAAGTGAAGTAAATGAGACTATTATTACTAAAGAAATTTGGAGAGAATATTTAATCAGATTCTTACAAGAAAATCAAATCAATAACTTCTCAATAACCTCCTTCAGCATGGGCGGGAGGTTCGCTCTGGCAACGTTAGAGGCATTCTCAGAAAGGATTGAAAACGTATTACTTTTAGCTCCCGATGGCATCACCGAAGACCCATTTTATTACGGAGCAACTCGTTTTAATTTTACCCGAAATATTTTCAAAAAAGTACTCAAAAACAATCATAAATTTTATGGTTTTGCGAAGATACTTTCACGAGTGGGCATTGTCCATGAAAGCGTGTTGAAATTTGCTAAAATAATGGTGGATACACCCCAAAAACAAGAGCAATTATATCAGTCTTGGGTAGGATTTAGAACTTTAAATTTTGATATTGAAAAATTAGCGCAACTTCTTAACAATCAAGAGGTTAAAGTATTAATATTTATGGGCAAATATGATAAATTACTGCCAATTCATAACGTTTATCCGCTTACAAAAAGACTGAAAAATGCTGAATTAATCACGCTTGAATCAACGCACGGAAGATTAGTTGAAAAAACGATTGAATACTTGAAAAGTAATTAAGCCGACTTTTTCGCAACTATTATCCTACTTACTTCGTATATCATATACTGGTACACTTTTTTGATAAACACATTTCTATTCTTTAATCATCAATTCAAATATGAGTTATATTACTGCCATTGGCACAGCCGTTCCTGAAAATTGTTTTCCTCAAATGCAAATCGCAGAGTTTATGGCTTCAGCTTTGCAGATGAACGATTATGACCAACGGAGATTAAAAGCTCTATACCGTACCACCAAAATTGCTCAACGACATTCAGTGCTAACCGACTACGGCAAACATTTTTCTGAACACCAATTTTATCCACAAAGTGCTGATTTAGAACCATTTCCCAGTATTTCTCAACGAATGATGGCGTATCAAAAATATGCTTTACCGCTCTGTTTAGAAGCAATCGAAAACTTAAAACAGGACATTCCGAACAAAGGAATTACGCATATAATTACAGTGAGTTGCACGGGTATGTATGCCCCAGGATTGGATATAGAAATTATTGCTTCTTTGGGATTAAACACTACCATACAAAGAACCGCCATCAATTTTATGGGTTGTTATGGTGCTTTTAATGGCTTGAAAATGGCTGATACCATTTGCAAAGCCGACCCAAAAGCGAAGGTTTTAATGCTTTCGGTGGAATTATGCACCATTCACTTCCAGAAAAAAATGGATGAAGATTTTTTGTTATCCAACGCCCTTTTTGCTGATGGTGCTGCCGCTGTTTTAATTGAATCGGATGGTGGAAGAAATAGCCTTGAAATGCGTTCTTTTTTCTGTGATTTATACTTTGAAGGCAAACAAGATATGGCTTGGAAAGTGGCAGATTTTGGCTTTGAAATGACCCTAACTTCCTACATACCTAAATTAGTAAAAACGGGAATCAAGTCATTGATTGACAGATTATTAGATAACGCAGGAATGACAAATCAAGATATTGATTTATACGCCATGCACCCAGGAGGAAAAGCAATTTTAGAAGCCATTGAAACTGCTTTGGAGATTACGAAAGAAGACAATAAATATTCGTACGAAATATTGAGAGATTATGGAAATATGTCATCTTGTACTGTTCTTTTTGTGTTGAATGAAATAATGAAAAATACTTCAGAATCAGACAAAAATAAAAACATTTTAAGTTGTGCTTTTGGTCCAGGATTGACTTTAGAATCTATGGTTTTGAGAATATGTTGATTCTCTCGATGTTCGATTCTCGGAGAAGTACCGAACCGAGTGACGGTCGCATCGAAAGTCCAGCATCGAAACTAAAACTCGTATTTTGTCGAAAATAACAAACCACTACTGTATAAATTGACCCCTCCACGTCCCACATTTTTCAAGGGCGTTTTCAAATATGGCTCAACTTGTAGGCTAAAACGTTGAGAAATTTGTCTTTCCATTCCCACTGAAAAATTCATAACGCTGAAATAAAATTTTGAATTGTCACTCCAATCGACCGCCCTTGAAGGTGACCACGCATAATTGTAAGTATAATTTTCATTCATCATCCAATAAGAAGAAACTCCCGAACTCACAAACCAAGTTTGTTTTGGCTTTTGGAATAGATTTAACCGCAAATTAATGGGAATATCAAAAACGGTACATCCACCATCAACTTGTATAGGCTTTGAAGGATGATAACCTTTCCATTCTTTCCAATTACGATAGTCATCAAAACTACCAACGTAACTTTTCTTTGAATAAACCATGCCCGTTTGTATCACTAATTTCTTACTGATTTTATATTCAAATAATAGCCCAAATGACCCTCCCAGAGCCATTTTTCCCATATTTTCGATGGAATTAAAATCAGGAGAAATCACCAAACGCATTCCGACTTTTGAAAATCGAATGGGTTTTATCGTTCTCGGCAGACTATCCACAAAATCGGGTGATTTTATGTTGACATTAGTTACGGTTGATTTCAAATCTTTATTTTTCAAAAAATCAACGTCATAAAAATTGGTTCGATTAGAAATTTTTTCGGATTCAAGTTTCTCGGGAATGGTAATTACATTCTCAATAATTGACGAAACATTTTGCTTGATAATTAGACTGTTTAAAGCATAATTATTCCCTTCTCTATCCTTGTCATTTTTTGAATTATTGAATCTGTACAACTGCTTTTTATTACTTTTTGAATCAAAATAAAGATTTTCAACCATTTTGTCCTGTTCCTTGGTTGTCGGTGAAGGTACAGACAATAAGATTTTCCCTTCCTTGTATTCCAATAATGGCGAATCTGATTTCTCTTCTGTTATTCCTTTTGTTTTCGGTGTTTCCACAGACAACCACTCCAAATTTTCCTTGGTTATCTGTGAAGACAGCAACCTTTTTGCTTCCTTACTTGCAGCTAATGCCGAGTCGGATTTCTCAGTTAAGTTTTTCTTCGGTAAACTCAAAATTTCATTTTCATTTACAAGTTTTTTTGACTTTGATAATTTAGAATCCTTATTTTGAATTTCATCAGATGGAAGTATATCCAAACGCTTGGGAGTATTTTCATTCTTAACAATTTCCTTTGAATTATTCTCTCTTAAACCATTCCCAAAACGATATACCAAGCCAACCCCGACCATTAAAAATAGTCCAGTTATAAGCACCAACCACCTTTTTTTATATCCTTGGGCAGGTTTAGGTTTGCGTTGTATGTCTATTTTTTGTCTGAGTTTGTCGAACGACGACGATTCAAACGGGACATCAACCTTATCAGAGGCTTCTCTGAAAAGGTCATCCAGTTCATCATCGGACATATCCCACCACTTTTCTGACATTTTGTTTTTTATTTTATATTCGTTAATTGATTTTAAATTTAGTACAAATTAACCTCACCCCCAACCCCCTCTCCTTTATGAGAGGGGAGTTCTGCACTCAAAAGCCCCCTCTCATAAAGGAGAGGGGGTTGGGGGTGAGGTTATCACTCTCTACTCAACATTTCTCTTAAATTAATCCTTGCTCTTGCCAAATTTGATTTTGATGTCCCGATTGAAATTCCTAACTTATCACCAATCTCCTCATGTGAATATCCATCAATGACATAGAGATTAAAAACGGTTCTGTAAGCAGGCGAAAGTTTTTGTACCAGTCCCAACAGCTCTTCATAAGATAGATCAGAAGAGGCATCTTTGTTGTCACTTATCAAATATTCAGCCTCTTGAATATCATCATGGTTGTAGTGTTTATGATTTTGGCGATAATAATCCAACGCCGTATTTACCATTATTCGTCTCAACCAATTTTTAAAAGATTTCGTTAAATCAACTTTTTCTACATGGTTAAAAACCTTGATAAAACCATCATTGACAATCTCAACGGCCTCATCACGGGTGCGGGTATAACGCAAGCATACACTCATAGCGTAGCCATAGAACTGCCTGTAAAGCAATTCTTGGCTTTTGGGATTGCCAAGTCGGCAACCTTCCAGCAGGGATTCGAGTGTATGATTTCGATCTATGGTGATTGGCATTTTGATGGTACTGTGGTTAAAATTAGCCTATTTTCCCAAATTGCACTATCAATATATCCAAAAATACGGTTAATGTTAGTAAATGGTTGCGTTTGTTGAAAGAAATTCAAAATTCGGAGATTTTCCGTAACTTTGTCAAAATAATATCCTAAAAAAACAATGACGATTCATAGAGAAAGTAAAGGAACTATCTTGGTAACCACCCTATTTTTGATAATTCTGAACGGTGCAACAGCTTATTTTTTTCCAGAAAATGATACGGTTCGTAAAATTATAGTGGTTTTGAGCATAATTTTAGCAATAATCGTGCTTCAATTTTTTCGTGTACCAAAGCGTACAACCATTCAAAATCCAAAGCAAATCATTGCTCCTGCCGATGGCAAAGTGGTTGTAATTGAGGAAGTTATAGAATCAGAATATTTCAAAGATGCTCGTCGTCAGGTTTCGATTTTTATGTCACCCATCAATGTGCATATCAATTTCAATCCGATTTCTGGGATTATTTCATACTTCAAATATCACCCAGGAAAATTCTTGGTGGCCTGGCATCCCAAATCAAGTACGGACAATGAAAGAACAACCATCGTGACCAAACACGCCGATGGAACGGAGGTACTTTTCAGACAAGTGGCAGGAGCAATGGCTCGTAGAATTTGTTGGTACGTGGAAGTAGGAACGGCAGTTGAGCAAGGAAAAGAATTCGGTTTCATCAAATTCGGTTCAAGAATTGACATTTATTTGCCTTTGAGTGCTAAGATTTTAGTGAAATTAGATGATATTCCTGTGGGCGGGGAAACGGTGATTGCGGAGTTGGTTTAAGGATTATAAAAATATTAAAAAGAGGGCTGAAATTAATTTTTAGCCCTCTTTTTTGTTAGATATCTATGTATCTTATAGTTTATATCAACTCAATAACAATTATGAACACAAAAATTAAAACAACTATATTTGTATAAAAAACATACGATGATAAATACAATATCATTTAAGAATTACAAGATTTTTAAGGAGAAACAGGTACTAAAACTTAAACCGATTACTGTGTTAATTGGTAAAAATAATTCTGGGAAAAGTGCCGTAGCAAAATTGCCAACTTTAATTGCAGGGAGTTTAAGCGGAGATTTTTCTGCACCTGTAAATTGGCAAAATAAGGTTGGAGATGATACCATAGAGTTAGGTACATCTTTTGAAGATTTAGTGTATAATAGAAATGCCATAACAAGTTTAGAAATAGAGCTTTTAAGCGACGAGGAACAATTAGAAGTAATAATCTCAAAAAGTGGGATATTGCAATATGTACATAACGGTCTTGAATTAGATATAAATAAGATAAAGACAAAAGGATTTCTACAAAATGGTACTAAATTCAACACGTTGAAATTGAATATTGATTATATTACAGCATTTAGGGCAATTCCCGAATCTTCTTATTCAATGAGTGTTGAAGAGTACCCTAAAATTGGTAAGGATGGAAGGAATGCCTATCTAACATTAATTCAAGACTTTAATGAAAATCAAGAACTATTGAACATGGTAAGTAAATGGTATGAGGATAATTTTGAAAATTGGAAATTAGATGTTTTAAAAATTGATGCCAAAACTGAAATTCAATATCAAGTTACCATATCTAACAAAGAATTATCTCCTATAAATATAGTTAATGTAGGGCAAGGGATTCATCAAGTTCTCCCATTGATTGTTAGATCTTATATCCGAGACGAAGAGCCAACTTTGATAATTATTGAAGAACCAGAAACCCATTTACATCCTGCCGCTCATGGTAATTTAGCTCAAAGATTTGTAGAATCATTTTTGAACGATAAGCATAAACATTATCTAATAGAAACTCATTCTCTAAACTTTGTATTAAGATTAAGAAAATTAGTTGCTGATGGGACAATAAGTAAAGATGATTTGGCAATTTATTATGTTGATTTTGATGAAGAACGAAATGAAAGTTCAATGAAATTAATTAAAGTAGATTCCGATGGAGAAGTGGAATGGTGGCCAGAAGGAATTTTTAATGAAAGTTTAAAAGAAGTTATTGAAATTAGAAAAGCACAAGAAAAGAAATGACCTATTCATTTTCAAATAATATTTTTCAAAATCCAAATGAAAAACATTTAGATTTAATTGATAAAATCTGGCATACTTCTAAGGATAGGCACTTTTTGTTTATTGGGGATACTGAAAATTACAAAATTATCAAAGATTCAGAATGGTATAGTTATTTAAGGAAATCTAATAAGGAAGAAATTGACAATCAAGTAGTTGCAAGTTTTAACATAGGGAGAAATAAGAAAAAATTACTCATTTCTAATCAAGAAACGGCTGCATTTTCACTTATTGAGGCTTATGAAATGTTACATAAACCTCTTACTGTTATTTTGGAAAATATGGACTATGATAGATATTTCATTGATGCTTTGGTTAGTAGTTTTAAGGAATCAGGAGCAAAAATAAAGAAATACTATGATAATGGTTGGCTGACTTATATAAATGGTGGAGGAAGTAATATTGTTAGTGTTATCAATGGATTAAAAGATAGATTTGAAAAGAATAAGTCTGATTTTCCGAAAGAAAGTAAGACTTATTTAAGGACTTTAATAATTATAGACAGCGACAAAAAATTCCCAATTAATCAAGAAGTAGCGGACGATAAAATGATTACACTTGCCGTAATTAAGCAAAATTCAGATTATCATGTTATGTTAAAAAGAGAAATAGAGAACTACCTTCCTTATGAAATTTTCAATGAGATTGTAGGTAATGATGATTTTAAACGAGCTTATTTAAAATTGAAACCTGTTCAAAAGGATTTTTTTGATTTAGAAAAAGGACTTCCCGACAAAAATTTTGACCAATTGGAAGAAGAGTTGCGTAATTTATATCATGATATTGACGATGCCGATAAAAAAACTTTCAGAAAAGAAAATATGCAGTTTTTTAAGATAGACGGTAAAAAAGATAAATTCAAAGCACGATTTCCAATGCTTTTTGAATCAGAAAATATCACCAGAAAAAATTTAGAAGCACGTGCTAACTCTAAGGAATTAGAAATTATCCTTCAAAAAATCAATGATTTATTATGAGTGAAAATATCAAAATCAAGCCTGATAAAAGAAATTTATTAGAATACATTGAAGACTTTCAACAGGGTAAAATACAAGTTCCTGCTTTTCAGCGTGATTTTGTATGGACAAATGAAAAAAAATTGGATTTATTTGATAGTATAAAGAAAGGATATCCAATTGGTTCTGTATTATTTTGGAGACCTGATTTTAAAACGGAAAAAGACTTTGAAAAATTGGGTTCAGAAAGCATTGGGGCTTATTTAACTCCAAAAAGAATCCCAACTTCTTTATATATTTTGGATGGTTATCAAAGACTTTCAACATTAATTGGGTGTTTATTAAATCCTAATAAGGCAAGAGCAAAAGGAATAGAAAGAGATGAAAAAAAGTGGCTTAAAGAATTCAATATTATTTATAATTTAAAAGTTGGAGAATTTGAAATTAACAGTAATCAGCAATTAGAAATATTCCAAATCCCGATATATAAATTAATTGACAGTAAAGAGTTTTTCCAATTTCAGAAAAGTTTATTTCAAGAGAATGAGGATGATAGTGAAGAATTTATGAATAGGTATGAAGAGATAAGTCTTATTTTTCAGAATTACGAGTTACCAAACATTAATGTTTATGGAGGCTCAGTAACAGAAGCAATTGATATTATCCAGAGATTAAACTCTACGGGGACTCTAATTGCATCAGATTGGGTAGTATCAGCTCGTGCTTTTGGAAAAGATAAAAGTTTTAGGTTGGGTACTGAAATTGATAATTTATTAGAAACTGATTTGAATATCTATAATTTTCAGAATCTTAAAAGGGAAGTTATTTTACAATGTATTACTAATTCTTTTGGAGGCGTTTACTTTGATCAAATTTCAAAAAATAATAATAAAAAATTAGAATTATTGGTTGATAAGGATGAATTTATACCTGTTACAAAACAAACATTTATTTCAATTCAAAAAGCGGTACAATTTTTATTTGAAGAATTATTAATATTGGAAAGTAAACTATTGCCCTATAATAGCCAATTAATTTTCATAACTGATTTTTTTAATAAAATTGAAAATCCAACAGATTCTCAATTAAAAACATTAAAAGAATGGTTTTGGATTACAACTTATTCTAATTACTTCACTATTTACAATTTGAGTAAACAGAGATTAGCTTATAATAAATTTCAAGATTTTATCGAAGGTAAATCTGAAAGTGCAATATATTATGATAATTTCGATGAAAAATTTGATACCTTAGAATTTCCCGATAAAATAACAATGGGAAGTGTTAGAGCAAAGGCTCTTGCATCTTTTATGCTCAATTATTCTTTGAGAGAAAATAATATCTTAGATGGATTAAGTATTAATGCTGAAAATATTGAAGGTTATAGAACATTTAAATTATTTAGCGATATTGAGAATTCTAATGTCTCAGAAAATACTATTCTTGTCGTTGAAAAATTTAACTCATTAAATAATATCCCGAGACAAACAAAGAATTTGTCTCATTGGTTAGGTTCAGAATTTCAAGGTCAATTTCAAGAATATTTTATAAATGATGATATGAGGGAGGGATATAAAAAAGGAAATATTGAAAAAGTTTTAGAAATAAGGAAACAATTGATTATTGAAGGAGAAAGAAAATTTGTGGAAAATTTAGGATTAGAGTATGTTTAAAATATGCTCTAATCAAATCAAAAACCCAAAATCACCTAACCAACAAAACCGTACCCATTTTCACCTGAACAACCTCCGCCTGATTCACATTTCGATAAGTCAATTTCCAAGAATAAGTCCCTTCCTCAGCTTTCATAGAACGATAATTTCCATCCCAAACGTCTGATTTTGAATTACTTGCAAATACGATTTCTCCCCAACGGTTAAATATTTTCAAGTCATATTCAGTCACATCTTGCGTGAAAATCCAGAAGACATCGTTGTCACCATCGGCATTGGGTGTGAAGATATTAGCAGCGTATATCTTGGAGACACATTTCTGAATCATCACGACTGACTTTTCCGAAGAACAACCATCGGTATTGGTGGCTTTCACCTTATACGTACCCTCTTGCGAGACGTTAATATTATTGGAAGTTTCATTATTGGGCGACCATCTATACCGCAAGGTCAAATCCGTTCCTGCACTCAAAATGTAGGGTTTACTAACATCAAAACAATCTTCAATTTGATTTTTAAGCGTGATGATTGGGGCAGAACTTTGCTTGACATTTACAGAACTATCAACATCACACCCCCCAACTTTTACGTTCAGTTTATACGTCCCAGCACTTGTGGGAGCAATATTAGGCGTATTTTCTCCCGACGACCACAGATAGGTTGCTCCATTAATTTGGTTAGCACTCAATTGCATAGGATTCTTGCAAAAAGTAGTATCAGTTGGTAAGCCTAATTTGGGTTTTTGAGTGACCGTAACTTTTGCTGACGTGTCAGTTTGCGGTTTTGGGCAGTCTCTTGGAATAATCAAAATTTTATAATCCCCTGATTGACTGATGATTATCTTCGGATTTATTTCTCCCGAAATATCCACACCATCTTTTTGCCATTGATATTTATATTGATTTCCAATGTTGGCATCTAACTCAACGGTCTTGTCTTCGCAGAAATTGAGCGGACTTGAGGCGGTAAGTTTTGCTTTTGGTTTTGGGTCTTTTGAAAGATGGATAAACCAAAAATCCGTTCCTCCTTTATTCCCCGAAACATTGCCATCATTTGAATTGGCATTTGCCGTAACAGTGTAACTTTCATCAGCATTTTTATTGACGAAAACGCCATAATCCGTTGAATTACCACCCAATATTTTTTGCCATTGAATATCTTGTTTACAATTCAGTTTCACAACCCACACACGGGAATTTGTGCCTGCCCACGGGATTGTGGGTATTTGAATATCACCATTTTTTGAATTGGTATTACTCGTAAAAACATAACCACCGTCGTCAGTCGGCTTAATTGTGCTAAAAGTACCCGTTCCTAAACCACCTTCAATTTCACTTCCACCAAAGGTTTTTTGCCATTGCATTGTTCCTGTTGCGGTCATTTTCAAAATCCATACATCAAAATTTCCTTGATTTTTTGTGAGAGTTCCGTTGTTGGAATTACTTTTTCCCAAAATCACAAAACCACCATCGGGCGTTGTTTCAATGGATGCTGCAAGGTCTTGGCGAGAACCTCCGTAACTATTTTGTGCGTTCACATTTCCGTTAGGTAGTAGGATAGAAAACAAAATATCTTCTCGCTGGTTTGTTCCAGAAGCGGTGCCAATATTGCTGACGATTACATAATTTTTGTTGGATAATTGTTTAACTCCTTTACAAAAATCGGAATAAATACCATTGAAAAGTTGTTGCCAAGACAAGATTCCCGAGTTCGAAATTTTCACAACCCAAGCATCTGCATCAACGGGAAATCTAGTGAGAAGGTCGCCATTGAAAGATTTTGCCGAACCCGTAAACAAATATCCACCTTCTGAACTTACTACAATTTCACCACTTTTTTCATCCAATGTTCCCCCAAAACACTTAATCCATTCAAAGAGACCAGTTTTTGAGAGTTTTACCACGAAAATATCCGTTCCTCCATGATTACTAAAAAAATCTCCATCGGTTGAAGCCGTATAACCCAACACAATAAAACCTTGGTCGGATGTTTCCTTTACGGACGTAACCACATCATCTCGTAAACCCGCCAAGTCCATTTGCCATTCAATCGTTCCAGCAATGTTTGTTTTGACAACCCATCCATCCGAAAGCCCTTTTCTGGAACTTTGCACATCACCATTTGAAGAAGACGTTTGTCCTCCCAAAATGTATCCACCATCAGAAGTTGCGTAAGTTGAATTTAAGATTTCGTTTGACGAACCACCAATTGTTTTTTGAGCAATAATTGTGGGTTCTGGCGTTTGTGCGTGCGTTTGTACACGTATGAAAAAGCACGTGAGGAAAAATAAAATACAAGATTTTAGTCTAAGAATGAACTTCTCAAACGTATCAATCAATGAATGGCAGTTCATTTTTATATTGGGATTAAACCTTGAGTTTATCTCGTAACTCGCTTGAAAGCAATGCTTTTTGTTTCGATTTATAATCGTAACAAACAATACGAGATGTTCCTTCGGCGGCAATTCTTTGGAGTTTTTCACTGTAAACCAAGTGTTGCATTATGAAGCCATATTCGGTAATGGAATCGGGCAATATTCGTGCCGCAATTTGGATATTATCGGGGAATGTTAAGGGTGCTTTATATTGGCAAGTCACCTCCGCCAAGATAGGCCCGATACCCGCTTCACCCATAAAATCCATGAAGCCAATTTGGTTGAAAAATGCAATGCGGGCATTCTCAAAATAGCGTAAATAAACGGTATTATTCACGTGTTGTGCCGCATCCATATCGCCCCATTCAACGGTTTGGGAGATGATGGTGGGGTATTGTTTTATAATTTCTTGCATAATTTTTATTGATTAAATTTAAAATCTGTCCAACCCAAATAATTTGTCCATCGTAATTATTTGGTCAACTTGAGAAAGGCTATGTTCGTTGGTTTGAACTCCGTAAGTTGTAATTAATGTATTGAATATCAACTTTTTAGTACCAGATACTTCTTTAAATCTTACCCTACGTTTTCTCAAATAATCTGCCATTGATTTATCAACGTTAATATCACTATTATAGAATTTCATTTCACATAAGTTCATTGTATTATCGGCACGGTCTAATAACATATCTATCTGAAAACCAGAATTTTCTGAATCTCCTTTGAAAAGAAAAGCCGATACTTCAACATAAATTCCCGAAATTCCCAGAGCTGATTTAATTGCTTCATAATGTCTGATACAAACATTTTCAAAAGAATACCCTTGCCAAGTTATAAAAGGCTGTGTGGTGGATTTTTGCATCCAAACATCCTTTGATGAGGCTCTACTTCCTTCAATAAAATGCAGATAAAATAGGCTAAATTCATCAATCAGTCTGTATAAAGTATCTTTTGACTTTTTGCCGAGGGGTATAATTCTTATGATAAAACCGCAGGCTTCAAGTTCGTCAAGTACCTTGGTCAATCCGCCACCGTCAGTAAAATTAGTGGAAGCAATGATTTCTTGCCGAGATAAACCTTTCCATTTTTGGGATAGTTTTTTCACAATCGAAACATGATTTTCGGAATGGTCAAATAAGGCGGCGTAGAGATTTTGAAACTCATTTCGGAGTAGCCCATTCGTTGTAAAACACATTCTATTAATATTTTGAGCTGCAGATTCTCCTTTTTCAATATTTTCTAAATAATGAGGAATTCCGCCCATGACCATATAGATTTGAAGCGTTTGATATAAGTCAAGATTTATTTTTTTACTTTCAAAAAACTGTTGTGTTTCTTTAAGTGTAAATGGCTGTAAATGAACCCGTTGTGTGATTCTATTGTGTAATCCAGTTTTATTATTGACCACTTTTTGAATCATCCAAGAAGCTGCTGAACCCGTGATTACCACCACAATATTTTGTTTTGAAGCCCAAGAATTCCACCAATAATCAAATTCTTGGAGAAAATTAGACTTGTGCTGAGCAATCCAAGGAAATTCGTCAAAAAAAATAACCCTTTTTTTCTTTGATTTTTTAAGGCTTTCTACGCTATTACTCAAGTGTCTAAAAGCAATAGCCCAATTTTTGAAAGAAACATTTCGGCTTTTTTCAGGAAAAAAATTTTCAGTTTCTATGGCAAATTTTTGCAATTGATTTTCAGTGTCTCCATACTGAGTCCCGATGAATTCAAAGCAAATATTTTCTTTGAAATTTTCTCGAATCAAATAAGTCTTTCCAACTCTTCTTCTGCCCGTAACTAACAGTAATTCAGCTTTTTCCGAATTTAAGAGTTTATTCAAGATTGATATTTCTTCCTGTCTTCCAACCATGATTTTAAATTTATTAGTCGCTGAATCATACAAAAATAAGAAGATTCAGCGAGTAATAAAAATTTATTAGTCGCTGAATCATAGTATTTTATGCACTTTCAGCGACTAATAATTAGCATTTATTCTATTTATTTAACTTTAAAGAGAATTTTGAGTTAAGAAAAGAGTTACTTTTTTATTAAAATTTTAGCTATTTAATCAAAAGACTATGAAAACAATAAAAAAATCTAACTTCCCCACCAAAATCTGTGTGACCTGCGGACGACCTTTCACGTGGAGAAAAAAATGGGAAAAGGTTTGGGAGGAAGTGAAATACTGCTCGGATAGGTGTCGGAATGAGAAGAGGTGATTCTTCTTTCAAATAAATTAGACCCCGGATTATGCTGATTAAACAGACTTACACGGATTTTTTATTTTATACCTAAATGAAAATGATTTTCGGTTTTTTATTTTCACTTTGGTATATCTGTGTAAGTCTGTTTAATCTGCACAATCTGTGGTCTAATCTATAGCAAATAAATCAATGTCCCTTCCCGCCACTTTTTACTACTTGCTCATCAAAATCAATGCCTTGCTTTCGCAGAACACCTTGCACGATAATTCCAAAAATGAATAGATAAGCGAAACAAGCCGCTGCCAATAAATACGATTGTTGAATACCAAAAGAATCAGAGATTTTACCTTGAACCACGGGAATAATTGAACCGCCAAGAATCATCATAATCAAAAATGCGGCTCCTTGATTGGTAAATTTACCCAAACCTGCTGTTCCCAAAGAGAAGATACTTGGCCATAAAACTGAACAAAACAAACCGCCCGAAATTAGGCAAAACAAGGCAACCTTACCCGTAGCCATCACACCGATAATGGTCATGATTGCTCCCAAAGCCGTGAAAATCAGTAACAAACGTACAGGCTTTTCTTTACTGGCAAAGTAGGCAAAAATCATCACTAAAATACATCCAGCATAAGGCAATAAATCAGTTACATCGCCACTGTACAGGGAATTCGCAATTAAAACTACTGAAAAAGCCACAAAGGGAATAACAACAATTAGTATTTTTTTGAGCGATTCTGAAGGATTGAAATTACTAATAGAAGCCGTCCAACGACCAATCATCATACTTCCCCAAAACAATGAAACGTATTTAGATATTTGAGAAGCATCTAAGCCTTCCGTCTCCTTCAAATATTCTCCCAGATTTGAACCAATCGTCACCTCCACGCCCACATACACGAAGATGGCAGTCATACCAAGAATGGCTTGCGGATAACTCAACACTGATTTCGCATTATTGATGGCACCAGATTTTGTGATGATTGAATAAATGACATATCCCACAATTAAAATTACCATCAAAATAAAGGTAAACATGATGGCAGTTTCAATTGAAAATGCCACAGCAACACCTACGCACAAGGCCAAAAAAGCAAGCGGTAAACCAATTACCTCGTTACTCACTTGAACATCTTCATCGTTCTTGATAATAGGCAATTTTGAACGCCAGAAATACAATGCCATTAAGGCAAATAATGCCCCTAAAATCAAATAAGGACCTTTAACGTCTTCAATGGAAGCATTGGCAGCCGCATCTTTCGAGATTGAACCAAAGATGGCAAATGAAACCAAAGCCGGTCCGATTGTGCCACCAAGGTTGTTGACAGCACCACCTAAATTGATACGTTGAGCCCCAGTTTCAGGAGGTCCGAGAGCAATCATAAATGGCTGAGTGGCCGTTTGTTGAAGGGAAAAACCTAACCCAACGATGAATAAACCACCTAACAATAAAGGATATGAAGCAGTTTGAGCCGCAGGATAGAACAATAACGTTCCAACTGCCGAAATCAATAAACCGATTACGATACCATTCTTGTAGCCAATTCTGTTGAGAATATCACCACCCATTAAACGTGAGAATGCCAAGTAGAGAATTGAACCGATAAAATAAGCGGCATAAAAGGCAAAATCTACTAATTGAGCTTGAGTTTGAGTAAGGACGAATTTGTCTTTAAATAGTGGAATCAAAATTCCATTGGATGCTGCCACGAAACTCCAAAAAAACCATACGGTCATGAGCGTATAAAGGGCAGATTGATTACTTTTAACTGGTTCTTGTGTCATACGAAATAATACTTTAGGGGTTTGGTTAACTGAACAATGAGTCAATGATATAATGAATAAATAATATACAAAACTCAAAAAGTAAATTAATTAAGATTCAAATCTAACATTTTTCAAAGCAAAAATTGTGCATTTCTGTGTTTAGTTATTGGTTGTTGGTTATTGGTTATTGGTTACTGGTTACTGGTTATCAGAAACAATTAATGATTAACTTCTTAATAATCAATTATTTACAATGAATACATTCTTGAAAAGAATAAATATTTTCACGATACAATAGGTAAAAAAAATACATAAATCACTTTAGATAACCAGTAACTAATAACTAATAACCAGTAACTAATAAAAATGCCTTTAGAACAGACTTTCCGTTGGTTTGGAACAAATGACCCCGTTCCTTTATCACATATTCGTCAAGCGGGTGCAACTGGCATCGTCACTGCCCTACATCATTTGCCAAACGGCGTGATTTGGACGGTTGATGAAATACAAAAACGCAAACTCGAAATCGAAGCCGCTGGATTAAAATTCTCGGTGGTAGAAAGCGTACCTGTACATGAAGACATCAAAAAACGGTCGGGAAATTATCGCCAATTTATTGAAAATTACAAGACTTCTCTCTTGAATTTGGGTAAAGTTGGCATTGATACCGTTTGCTATAATTTCATGCCCGTTTTGGATTGGACACGTACTGATTTGGATTTTCCACTTCCAGATGGTTCAACGGCTTTGCGTTTCGATGCCACTGAATTTGCGGCGTTTGAAATTCATATCTTAAAAAGATCAAATGCAGAAGATAATTATACGGAGTCACAGTTGATTAAAGCCAAAGAATGGTTCGTAAAATCCTCAGAAACCGCTAAAAACAAATTGATTCGTAATATAATCGCAGGTTTGCCAGGAAGTGAAGAAAGTTTTACGGTGGAAAAATTTGCAGCAGTTTTGCGGGGTTATGAAGGCATTGGAGACTCAGAATTACGCAATAATCTCTACGATTTTCTCCGTGAAATTACGCCCGTTGCCCAAGAAGCAGGTATCAATTTAGCCATTCACCCCGACGACCCGCCTTATCCAATTTTGGGGTTACCCCGTGTCGTTAGCACAGAATTTGATGCAAAAAAAATACTCGAAGCCTACGAGAGTCCGAATAATGGCTTATGTTTTTGCACGGGTAGCTATGGCGTGCGTCCAGACAATGATTTGGTGGGAATGGTGGAACGCATGGGTGATAGAATCAATTTTATCCACCTCAGAGCCACCAAACGTGATACAGAAGGAAATTTCCACGAAGCCGACCATTTGGACGGTGACGTAGATATGTATGGCGTGATGAAAGCCTTAGTTTTGGAACAAAAAAGTAGAATTGAATCAGGCAGAAAAGATTATCGCCTACCCTTCCGCCCCGACCACGGACACCGAATGTTAGACGATTTGAATCCTGAAAAAAGAACAAATCCTGGATATACTGCCATTGGACGTTTAAGAGGTTTGGCAGAGTTGCGGGGTTTGGAATTGGGTATAATGAGGGGATTACTCTGACTGTTAGCACACGGATTGAATGGGTTAGACACGGATTTTAATTGAAAGAGCATAATCCGTGTCTAATCCCTAAAATCCGTGTGCCATATAATCTCGCCTTAAAAACAAGATTTTACCAAGTATTTTCGTTAATATTGTTGTCTAATTTAGGGGTGAATAATCTTTTAAATGTCTGTAATTAAACCATTTGTGAGAAAGTATTTCTAAGTAAAATTCAATAATATTAAGAACCATGAAAAGTAATTTATCGAAAGGGGCGACTATCATTTTAGGGGCTTTTTTAATCATAACGGCTTGTTCAAAACAATCTGTTGATACGCCAGCTCCCGTGACGGAAGTGGCAAGTTTTAGCTTAATTCAAGACAAAATTCTTACGCCTACTTGTGCAACTTCGGGCTGTCATGCCTCCACTTCTGATAATAATTTCAAACAACACAGTCTGGTTTTAGAGAAGTCAGTGGCTTATGAAAATTTAGTGGGTGTAATGCCCGTAAACGCCCTCTCAAAAGCAGATGGACATTTACGTGTAAAAGCTTTCAAATCGTTGGAGAGTCTTTTATATCATAAATTAGAATGGACTTCTGTTCATCATGGAGGTAAACAATACGGCTCACCGATGCCTTTGGGTAGTACGGCTCTGAGTATTGGACAAATTGAATTTGTTCGTCAGTGGATTGAAGCAGGTGCGCCCAAAACAGGAAAAGTGGCAGACCCCAAATTATTGGATGATAAAACCCCAAGTTTCTCGGTGGTTGACGGTTTCAAAGCTATGAATTCCCCTAAAACAGAAGGCGTTGAAGGATTTCAATTAAAGGTAGATAAATTTGAAGTTGCACCAAACTTTGAGCGTGAATTATTTGTACGCAAAAACGTTGGTAATGCTTCAGCGGTTTATATTAACCGCATCAAATTACAATCTCGCCCCAATAGTCACCACATGGTGTTATATGATTTCAGAAACATGGCGAATTTACCTGCTTTAGACCTAATCAGAGATTTGAGAAATCCAGATAATGGATTAAATATCCTTACGGCTTTTCAAGCATCAAATCATATTTTCTTGGGTGGAGGCACACAATCCAACCAAGAATATATATTTCCAGAAGGAACAGCTTTGCTGTTGCCAGCTAACTTTTCAATGGATTTAAACCCCCATTATTTCAATAAAACCAACACTGTTTTGTTCGGTGAGAACTATGTCAATTTATACACAACTCCAAAAGCGAATGTAAAATATGTTGTGAAAACGATTGATTTTAACAATACAACGTTGAATATCCCAGCGAATGCAAAAACGATAATTTCAAAAGATTTCACTTTTAATACGAACGTAAAAATCGTTTCTCTAACTTCACATACGCACAAATTTGGAGAGAAATACGTGATTAAAATCAAAGGCGGAACCAGAGATGGAGAAGTGGTTTATGAAAATTTAGATTGGGAACATCCTGCGGTCATAAATTTTAAAGCACCCATTGCCTTAAAAAAGGGCGAAGGCTTAACTTCGGTGGTAACTTACAACAATACATCCAATCAAAAACTCGCTTTCGGATTGACTTCGGATGATGAAATGAATATTATTTTTGGCTATTATTATGAAGAATAATTTTAGTTGGCAGTAGGATTATCTTATCTGAATTTGGATTCATTGGATTAATAGATTATTTGGATTATGTATCAAAAATAATCCAAATAATCCATTAATCTGGCGAATCCAAATTCAGATAGTTTTTTACTGTTTATGCACGTCCGACCCACCCGATGAATTTGATTGCACCACTCTTGCACCACCTTTATGATAAACATCACTCCCACCAGTGGCTGAAATACTGATTTCCCTCTCTGCCCAAACATGAGCATCTGACCCACCCGTTGAGGAAACACTACAAAAATTTGTTCGTAAGTTCTTGGCTTTCAAGTCACTACCTCCCGTTGCTGAGGCTTTGAAAACGGTTGCAGTTCCTGATAAAGTTACATCTGAACCACCCGTAGATTCACAAGTTAATTCATCGGCATCCAAGTCTAATTTCACATCTGAACCACCCGTAGCTTTAATATCTAATTTAATTAAGTCTAATTTTCCTTCCGAAAAAACATCGGAACCACCCGTTGCAGCAATGCTATTGAGATTTTTCACGGTCACATACGCCTTCATGGGGTTTTTATTATTCCAATCAAAATCGAAATTAAACCAACCTTTTGAACTCCCTGCGTAGATTTTCAAAATATCACCTTCTTTCTCGGTTTTTATTTTTTCCATCTTGTCTTTATCTCCCACAATTCTGACGGATTCAACGCTTCCTTGTTTGATATACAAATCAATTCCACTCGAAATACGAATGCCTTTGAAGTTAGAAACATTACGAGTTTCTTCTACATTTTGTGCATAAATAGTTGAGGAACAAAAGGTTAAAAATAAAAGGGTGATGGATTTAGTTGAGATTTTCATGATGATGTTTAGTTATTTGTAATTAGTTATCGGTTAATAGTTTGTACTCGATTATAAGATGCACAAAGAGAATAAAAGGTTGCAATATCTGATAGCGGTTCGCCGCCCGACTCATAACCAGTAACAAATTACCAGTAACCAATACCCCCTAACTCGGAAATGAAATCTTCCCCATCGAAACTGAAGGAATTCCACGGCGAGAACCAAAATCTGAATCACCACCCGATACGGTTTCATTCGCAAGAATGGCAAAAAGTACCGCCTCTTTTGCATCACCAGAAATACCTAAATCATTGGTTTTGAAGAAATTACAGGGTAATAGTTCTTTTAACCAACTCACTAACAAAGGATTGTGCATTCCTCCGCCCGACATATACACGTTGAAATTTTTGGTATTATATGGAGTACTATTAATCGTAAAATGCACAGCTTCGGCAATCGTCTCAGCACTAAAACGAGTGAGCGTTGCCAATAAATCATTTACTGGAATCTGTTCGGTATCACTTTTTGCCTGTGCTTTTTTTACATATTCAACGTTAAATAATTCAGGACCCGTTGTTTTTGGAAAGGCAGTTTTGAAGAAATTATCGGTTTTTAATTCATCCAGAAGGAATTGATTTACAGCACCTTGTCGGGCAATTTCGGCATCTTTATCGTAGGCTTTTTCTGGAAAGTACTGTCTCGTGAAAGCGTCAATTAATGTGTTACCCGTTCCAGTATCCGTCACAAAAACCTCTTCTGGATTCATGGTTGCGGGTAAATAAGTAAAATTGGCAATACCGCCCATGTTAAGCATAATACGATTTTCGCCTTTTTTACCGAAGATAAAATAATCGCCGTAAACCGCCAATGGAGCCCCTTCGCCCCCCGCAGCAAGGTGTTTTTGTCGAAAATCCGAAAGTGTAATTATTCCAGTTTTCACCGCAATATGATCACCATCGCCAATTTGCAAAGTCGCATTCGGAAATTTTTCTTGTTGATGCAAAATTTTGGGGGCGTGCATGACCGTCTGCCCGTGTGAGGCTACTAAATCTACCTCTTCGGTAGAAATATTCCAACGTTCCAGACATTCCAAAATCATGTTAGCGTGAATTATGCCAATCCACTCATTCAATAAGGCAAGATGCTGAAAATCAATAGTTTGCTTGGCAAATACTTTGCGAATTTCTATTTTAATTTCTTCGGAATAATCAACGGTATCAAAATGCAATAATTTGACTTTTGTATTTTCTCCTGCCCCCGAAATTTCGCAAAAAGCCACATCAAGTCCATCCATTGACGTACCCGACATTAAACCAATAATTTTTCGAGAAGGCTTTTGAGCAATTTGGTAGAGGGATTGAATATTTTTGTTCATAGGTTTGTGATAAGTAATTTGAGTTGATAATTTCTAAAATTACAAAAGTTAATTTAAGTGTAGAGGGTTTGACTGGCATAAGTTTTTAGGATTGTTCTTCGTTATGTTTTAAGTAACGAGAATTAAATTAAAAGAAATGAAAAACAGAATGATGATTTTGGGATATTTTCTCATCGTAATATTTTTTGCCATTGGCTGTAGCAAACCCCTACAGCCTACTTATTTGGGTTATCAAAACCTAAGATTAGGAAAAGTAGGAACAAAAAGTAATGTGTTGATGTCGGATATAAAATTTTATAATCCCAACAAATATGCTTTAAATGTGAAGCAAGCGGAAATGGATGTGTTCTTTAATGATAGATTTTTAGGACATACCTCGATGACCAATATGGTAAGTTTACCACCTTTGGACACCACTTTAGTACCTTTCACGATTGAGGCATCGGTTATGGATATATTAGCAAACACGGCCCAAATTTATCTGAATCCTAATGTTCGGGTAAAAGTCCAAGGAAATGCGAAGGCAGGGCGTGGAGGTGTTTTTGTTAATATCCCCATTAATTTTCAAGGAACCCAACGAATTCAATTAACAAGGACTGATACGACCAATAGAGGTCGGTAAAATTAATACCCCTTAAATATGCTTTATTTAGTCATATTTAAGGGGTATTAATTATTTTTATAGTCTTTTACTATCCCAAGCGAAGCTTTATACCCGGTGCCACAATCAACTTTCCAAAATTTTGCATTTTTTTGACCAACGTATTTACACCAACCGTTACTGTATGTCCTTCACATATTCGGATGTTTTCAGTGATGAAGGGCACACGAGCACATGACCACGTTGCTTCATCGTGCCAAGCTCCCGATTTTATCGTACAAACTTCTTCAGTAAATAACGAAACGGTATCAAAAGATTTGTCATATAATATTGAAGCGGCCTCTGTTTTACTTGTTCCGAACCAGTCAGTCAAAATATCCCAATATATTCTGCGGAAGTCAACTTGCATTTTTAAATTTTTGTTACCATTTATTGAATCAGTCAAGTCCGTTGGAAGGTTCGAATATCCTCCAATATTAGGATTTCTACCTACGGATTGTCTCTTTAGGCTACTACCAAAAACAATCATCGGAGCGGCTGATCCATGATCTGTACCTGAACTGCCATTTGAGGTTGCTCTTCTTCCGAATTCTGAAAAGGTGAATCCTGCTACTTTATCTTCAATTCCACGTGATTGTAAATCATCTTGAAATGCTTTGATTCCTGCTGATAATTTCCCCAAAAGCGTGGCGTGAGATCCTTTGGTTTTATCGTCCGTTTGGACCTGTGCTGAATGTGTATCAAAACCACCCATCGAAACAAAATATACTTTCGTTTTGAGTCCACCACCAATCAATCGAGCTACGATTTTCAACTCATCTGCTAACGAGTTACCAGTTGGATAAACAGGTGGGGTAGTCGTCTTCCCTGCATTATTAGCTGCCGTAATCTCTTTTCCATAAGCAATGGCTAAGGCCTGTTGATTACGAATAAAAGAAATTAAATCCGCCGCTTCGCAAGCGTTATCGCAGGGTAAGTCTACAGGCGGGAGGCTTTTACTCCCTCCACCGACTAATACTTCAAAAGTGGCAGGGTCACTGATACTAATCGTCATCGTTTGGTTACTTCCCAAAAGTGTTTGGGAGGTTAAAAAGCCAATTTGAATTGCCAAGGGATCTTCCATCACAGCATTCAAATTATCTCTATCTGTAATAGGGGCTATTGGATAATTATCAAAACGGTTTTCTAAATATCGCCCCGCCCAACCTGTTGTAACATCTACTACATTAGAATCAACGGCTGTCATCAAAATTTCGGAAGCTCGAGAATGCGAAAAATTGGGTGTTGGATATGAAACTGAATGCACGACCGACAATTTACCGTTATCGTGCATTTGTTTCAGCCCAATCATACTTGGATGCAAGCCCGTAGAGCCATCTCCCAAACGCAAAACAGAAGGCTCAGGAATCGCTATGTTAGTTCTTAAACTGGTGTACTGACTCATTTGGTCCAGTGGAATGACGGTATTTAAGCCATCGTTGCCTCCGCTCAGGTAAATTATCACCAAAACACGGTCTTTGGCAAGGGCGTTGGTTTTTAATAAGGACTGTACCAAAGGTGAATTGATGCCAAAGGCTTTTACGCCAAAACCTTCTACCATCGCAGGTATCAAGAAAGTTGATGTGGCCGCAAGGAAATCTCTACGTTTCATATTTATATAACTTTTAACTGTCAGCTATTGGCGTTCAGCTATCTTTAGACAAAATTGGTATTAAAATTTACTTAATTTTTTAGCTTATTTTCTATGAGTTTTTCTTCAAAAGTAAACATCTAAAAAATCTGATATTCAGGCATTTTAAGAAGGTATTTCATCACATTTTCCAAACGGTCTTTGACGACTTTCTTGCTCGCAACAAGCGTATCAGCTGTGGCGTTTTTGTATGATGTCCAATTGCCAGTCCATGTAGGTCGAACCACTGATTGCAACATAATAATATCAATCAAAAAATCCTTCTGGTTGGTGTTTAGTTCTGTTGCAAAAAGATTTTTGGTCAATAAATCCACCACATGTACACAATTGTAGGGATCATAACTGGCCGTTGTGGGTTTGTCAACCAAAGCTACTAAATCTATTTTAGCTCTGTAGGGGATGTTTGAGCCTGCAGTTGGTGTAGAAGGAGTTCCACTAACAATTGATTCCGCAAAAACATTACGTATACCGATTATCGCAGAATTAATCCAATTTCGGGAAAAACCAGGCTGATAATAAGCATCATAACCAAAAACTGTTGGTTGTCCCAAAACACTCATTTGCAATTCATTCATTTTTTTTTCGATGTAGTTCGTGTAGCTTCTGTAAGTCAGTATGCTAACCAAATTATCTAAACTGGGTGATGGAGTTGGAAAACCCAAAAATTTCAAAGTACCAATGATAATCTCAGAGGGAGCTTTTATGATAGAACCGATGTTTTTTTGATCGTAAAAATGTTGCGACATCAGAAGCTTCCTAATTACAGGCTTAATTTCAAAAGTTTTACCCGTTGCTGGGTCTTGACTTTTAAAAAGATTAGCTAAGGGAATAATCACATTGTCTTCAACCGCTTGGGTCACATTTGGATTAACAAAAAAGCGGTAGAGTTTCCGACAAATAAACTTAGGGGATTCGGGGTGGCGAAGGAGCATGTCCAATAAATCAATTAATTCTACAGCACCAGCAGTGTTTGTTGCACGCCCTCTAATGATTGTTCCCAAAGCAGGATTTACAGGATTGGGGTATTTGTTGGAAAATTGTTTATCAGTTGTATCATGACGATCAAGATCAAAAATAGTACCAGCCGAGGTAGAACCAACAGCATTAAAACGGACATATCGCCAGCCCGTCAAAACCCTTGCGGCAGCTTTTACATCTTCTTCTGTGTAATTATTATTTCCTGCAAAATCTTTCTCGCCAACCACAAATAATTCCTGTAGTTCACGAGCATAGTTCTCATTTGGTTTACTCTTTTCGTTCTCATGCCCATTAAGATATCTCAACATTGCAGGCTCTTTAGTCATATCACGTGCAAAGTCTTTAAAATTGCCCAAAATACTGGTTCTGATAAGGTAGAGGTACTGATAAACTGCTCGGTGGTCGGGCACTACAGTTATTTCTGTAACAAAATGATTTTGCCAAAACATTGTCAATTTTTCAGCCAACGAAGGTTTATCGGTTGGTTCTGCCATCAAACCAACCCACCAGTTGATCAGTGCACCCCTAAGTTCAAGATTACGATTGGCTACAAGAGGTAGTCCAATGTATGGCTTTCCGTAAGTTTCTGGGTAATCAGCTGACAAATCAATTGGAGGAGCTGGATTATAGTTGATGTTAGTAATCAACAAGTCGATTGCTTCTGTTGAAGTTTTATCCGTAAAAGCCTCGATATCACTTTGGGTAGGCCCAAAGGTGGCTCTTCTAAGAAGGTGAGCCGCTTGTGCTGTTGTAAGAGGTTGCTGATAAGCATCCAAAGAATAATTCATGTGTAAAGTCAATTAATGGGTGATACTCTAAATAATAGCAAAGTATAATTCATTTAAAAAAAAGGTTCTTCTACGATTTATTGTGAAGGTTGTGTAGGTTTTGAACCTACACAACCTTCATAATAAATCGTAGAAGACCAAAAAAATTAGTATTTTAATTTTAATGTAAATTTACGAATTAATTTTATTTTTCTACAGTCACTAATTTAGACTATGTTGAGCAATAAATTTAAATTAATTTAATTGAGTTTCTGGATAAAAATTCTGTTTAAAGGCATTTTAAACATCTTTGCCTTTAGCACAGAAAGAAATTCTTGTTTACTTTCCAAACCATATAATAAATGAAAAAAAAACTTCATCATATTATTTTTACTTGCTATCAAAATTCATACCCAAAATCAATTAACGGCAGTTTTGGGTACACGTAGTGATGAAATAAAACTTTTGGAAGATTCGCTTCAAAATAAACAAGTGGTTAATCTCAAAGGAATCCATTTTCTAATATATCTGAATCCAAATGTTAGAGTGAAAGTTCAGGGAAATGCAAAGGCAGGACGTGGAGGGATTTTTGTTAATATTCTCATTAATTCCAACGAATTCAATTAACAAGAACTGATACAACCAATAGAAATCGTTAAAACTAAAACCCATTAAATATGCTTAATTTAGTCATATTCAATGGGTTTTTAATAAAATTCAAATACCACTATGTTCCTATCACCGTCAAATTTACTCCAGCCCCCATAATTAAGTTGCCATAATTTTGAAGATTTTTGACTGAGGCGTTTGCACTCAATGTTACGGTATGTCCAGCACAGATTCTTGCATTCTCAGAAACGAAAGGTACACGTCCACACGACCACGTTTTTTCATCGTGCCAACTACCGGTTTTTATTGTACAAACTTCATCAGTAAATAAAGAAACCGTATCAAAAGATTTGTTCAAAAATAAGGATGTAGCATCTGCTTTACTTCGTCCAAACCAATCTGTAAGAATATCCCAATAAATCCTTCGGAAGTCGATTTGCATTTTTAAATCCTGATTTCCCGTTGTGCCATTCAAATCCGTTGGAAGATTTGAGTACCCGCCAATATTAGGATTTCTTCCTACTGATTGACGCTTCAGGCTACTACCAAAAACAAACATCGGAGCAGCTACACCGTGGTCTGTGCCTACGCTGGCGTTTGAATTTGCCCTTCTTCCAAATTCTGAAAAAGTAAAACCTACTACTTTGTCTTCAACCCCACGTAATTGTAAATCATCTTGAAAGGCTTTGATTCCAGAAGATAACCTTCCCAAAAGTGTAGCGTGAGATCCTGTGGTTTTATCATTACTTATAACTTGCCCCGAATGGGTATCATAGCCACCTTGAGATATAAAGTACACTTTTGTTTTTAAACCACCACCAATCAAACGAGCTACAATTTTTAATTGGTCAGCTACTGAATTACTCGTTGGATAAACAGGGGCAGGCGTTATATTTCCTGCATTGTGAGCCGCCGTAATTTCAGCCGCATATCCAACAGCTAAGACCTGTTGATTACGAATAAATGAGATTAAATCTGCTGCTCTGCAAGCGTTATTACAAGGCAAATCTACAGGAGGAAGGCTACTGCTGCCACCACCCACCAAAGTCGCATAACTGGCGGGGTCATTGATAGCTACTGCCATTGACTGGTTGCTCCCTAAAAGTGTTGTTGAAGTTAAAAACCCAATCTGAATAGCCAAAGGATCTTCCATCGTAGCATTTAGGTTCTCTCGGTCAGTGATTGGGGCTATTGGATAATTAGTAAAACGGTCTTCTAAATATCGTCCCGCCCAACCTGTATCTCCTGCAACATTGGCATCAGTGGCGGTCATCCAAATGTCAGTAGCACGTTGGTGCGAGTAACTGGGTGTTGGATATGATACTGAATGTACCACCGACATTTTACCGTTATCATGCAATTGTTTTAAGCCCGTCATGCTTGGGTGTAAGCCCGTAGCACCATTTCCCAAAGGTAAAACAGATGCTTGCGGAATGGCAATATTGCTTCTAAGATTGGTGTACTGGGTCATTTGGTCAAGCGGAATGACTGTGTTTAAGCCGTCGTTGCCACCATTTAAGTATATAATAACCAAGGCACGATCTTTGGCAAGGGCATTAGTTTTCAACAATGATTGAACCAAAGGTGAATTAATACCGAAAGCTTTTACACCGAAACCTTCGACCATTACAGGTAATAAAAAAGCGGATGATGCGGCAAGGAAATCTCTACGTTTCATATTTTATATGGCTTTTAGCTGTCGGCAATTAGCGTTGAGCTTTTCTACAAAATTTGGATTAAAATTTACTCATTCTTTAAAATTGTGATTGTGAGATTTCACTTAATTAATTAGAATCTCAAAGCTTATCACTCATGGCTCACAACTCTAAAAAATCTGATACTCAGCCATTCTAAAAAGGTATTTCATCACATTTTCTATCCGAGTTCTCACGGTTGTCGTTCGTGCGGCAAGGGTGGAGGAAGTGGCTGTTTTATATAAATTCCACTCAACTGTCCAAGAGCTTCTGGGAATATTTTGCATCATAATTGTATCAATCAAGAAGTTTTTTTGATTGATATTTAAACCTGTGGCTAAAAGATTTTTGGTTAATAAGTCCACTATCGAAGCACAATCTGAGGCATCGTAATAATTGGGCGCAGGCGTTGCGGGTTTATCTGTCCAAGCCATAAAGTCAATTTTAGCCCTATATACAGGTGTAACTCCTGAGCCTGAGAAAGTCTGACCAGTGATCATCCTATGCCCAAAAGAATTACGTAAACCAATCATGGAAGCATTAATCCAGTTGCGACAAAAGCCAGGCTGATAATAAGCATCATAGCCAAAAACAGAAGGCTGTGTTAAAATGCCCATTTGCATTTCGTTCATCCGAGCATAAATATAATCGGTATAATTTTTATAGGTCGTTATGCTGCTCAAATTAGTTCCAACAAGTAAGGGAGTAGGAAACCCCAAAAATTGTAAAGTACCAACGACTAACTCCGAAGGGGCTTTTACGGCTGAACCAATGTTTTCTTCATCATAAAAATGTTGTGACATCAACAGTTTCATAATGACAGGTTTAATCTCAAAAGTTCTGTTTGTAATGGGGGCTTGACTTTTGAAAAGATTTGCTAAGGGAAGAATCACATTATCTTCAACGGCTTGCGTGACATCAGGATTCACAAAAAAGCGATAGAGTTTCCGACAAATAAATTTAGGTGTTTCAGGGTGACGAAAAAGCATCGTCAATAAATCATCCAATTCTAAATCTCCCGCCGTTATTGTTGTACTAACGTTGGCATTTCGTCCCGTAATGACAGTTCCCAAGGTAGGGTTTACAGGATCAGGATATTTTGTGGAGAATTGTTTATTAGTCGTGTCGTGGCGAGTCAAATTGAAAGTGATACCTACTGATGTGGTATTGGCAGCATAAAAATTGGCATATCGCCAACCCGTTAGTACCCTGGCGGCCGCTTTTACGTCGTCTTCTGTATAGTTATTATTACCCGCAAAATCCTTTTCACCCACCACAAACAACTCTTGCAATTCACGGGCGTAGTTTTCATTGGGTCTATTTTTTTCGTTATCATGCCCATTGAGGTATTTTAGCATCGCTGGGTCTTTGGTGACATTATACACAAAGTCTCTGAAATTGCCCAGAATGCTGGTTCTGATAAGGTTAAAGTATTGGTATGCGGCACGATTTTCATCTACATCGGGTAGTTCTGTCACAAAATGATTTTGCCAAAACATCGTCAATTTCTCAGCCAACGAAGGATTGTTGGTCTGGGCTGCCATCAAGCCAATCCACCAATTTCGGATATAATCCCTAAATTCCCCATTACGAGTGCCATCATAGACAGTACCAATGTAGGTCTGTCCGACAGTCGTTTTTGTGATATTCAAATCAACGGGTGGTGCTGGACTATAGTTAATATTATTTATCAAAGTATCTATCGCCAGCATAGAGCTTATCCCTGTGAAAGCCGAGATATGATTTTGGGTGGGTCCGAAAGTTGTTTTTCGGAGTAAATGAGTCGCTTGTGCTACCGTGAGGGGCTGTGCATGAGCGTCCAGAGAATAATTCATAAGTCAAGCAATTAAGATTATGGAAATATAACAGGAATTTATGACAATAGATATAAAAAAGTGATTGGAGACGTAGACATTATTTTGGCACTTGCAACAATACAATAAATTTAGCGATAATGTTTGTCCTTAAACATCTGTAACAACAAATTATGTTAAGAAATGAGTAAATGGTAATTTTGATGTGTTATTTTTCACGAATGTCCGAATAATGATTTAATATTCGTGCCACAACCAAAAAAGCAACATAAAAAAAGTCATCTTTTTATTACTCTTATTTTCCCTCAAAATCCATGCCCAAAAGCCTTTAACGGCCATTTTAGGTGCTTTTAGGGATGAAGTGAAATTATTGGAGGATTCGCTCCAAAACAAACAGGAAGTTATGGTAAAAGGCACTCGTTTTGTTACGGGTGATTTTCATGGGCGACCCGTTGTAGTTGCTCTCACGGGTGTTGGAAAAGTGAATGCCGCCATGACCACCACCATTTTATTAATGAATTGGCAACC
This sequence comes from Arcicella sp., assembly GCA_043769985.1. Lineage (GTDB taxonomy): Bacteria > Bacteroidota > Bacteroidia > Cytophagales > Spirosomataceae > Arcicella. The sequence continues at coordinate 30,504 of JAYVIV010000011.1, read as the reverse complement.
CCAGCAGTTGATTTTTACAGGCATTGCAGGAGGAGTTAATTCTGAGATTTTGCCAGGGGATATGGTCATAGCCAAATCCACGATTCAGCATGATTTTGGTAAGATAAATCCGCAAGGAATGCTGATTTGGAATACTCGAAATCCAATTGATGGCATTCAAAACCCGATGTATTTTCCTGCGGATTCTGTTTTGTTAATGAAAGCTCAAAAAGCCTCAAATCAAACTAAATTCAAGGAAATTGAAGGGCGGAGGATAAAAGTAATGTTAGGAATTGTGGCAACGGGAGACGTTTTTGTGAATTCAGATGAGAAGGTAAAAATTCTCCAAGAGCAAGTAAAAGCCGATGCAACCGAGATGGAAGGAGCAGCCGTCGCACAGGTTTGTTATCAACTAAAAGTACCTTGTTTGATTTTGAGAAGTATCAGCGACAACGCCAACTCAAAAGCCCACGTGGACATGAATATTTTTGGCTCAATTGCGGCTTATAATTCTTCTAATTTGGTTTTGGGGATTTTGGGTGGGTTGTGATTTGCCAAAAGCAAAACAAAAACCTAAAAAGCCCACGCCAAAAACGTGGGTTTTTGTTTAACTTTATGTTCAATTTAGGTGTTAGGTTTTAGAGGCTTAGGTTTAAAATTAACCCCCAAATCCTAACCCCAAACTCCCAAATATGGCAAACAATAATCCCGACATTACAGGTCACGAGAATATCGAAATTCTTGGGGCAAGAGAACATAATCTTAAAAATATTGACCTAACCATTCCCCGCAATAAGTTAGTCGTTTTCACAGGAATATCTGGCTCGGGGAAGTCCTCGCTGGCTTTCGATACCATTTATGCCGAAGGACAACGCCGATATATGGAGTCTTTTTCAGCGTATGCTCGTAGCTTTTTGGGCAATATGGAACGCCCCGATGTTGATAAAATCAATGGACTTTCGCCCGTGATTTCGATTGAGCAAAAGACAACTTCTAAAAATCCACGCTCAACGGTTGGCACGGTTACAGAGATTTATGACTTCATGCGGCTCTTGTATGCACGGGCGGGCGAGGCGTACAGCTACGTGACGGGCGAGAAGATGATTAAGCAATCTATCGACCAAATTATTGACGTAATTCTGCAAGATTATCAAGACCAAAAACTCATTTTGCTTGCCCCCGTTGTGAAAGGTCGGAAGGGTCATTACCGTGAATTGTTCGTTCAGATTGCGAAATTGGGCTATACAAAAGTGCGTGTGGATGGCGTAGTGATGGATATTCAACCAAAAATGCAACTCGACCGCTTCAAGATTCACGATATTGAAATTGTGGTAGATAGAATTATCGTCAAAACCGAAGACCGTTTTCGTTTATCGCAATCTGTGCAAACGGCAATGAATCAGGGGAAAGGCGTTATTATGACTCGGGATGAAAAAAATGAGGTTCGTAATTTCTCAAAGTTCCTCATGGATCCCATTTCTGGTATCAGCTACAATGAGCCTTCCCCCAATAATTTCTCCTTCAATTCGCCTTATGGTTGGTGTTCGACTTGTTTGGGTTTGGGCAAGGTTGAGGAAATTACCGAAGACTCTATCCTTCCCGATAAAACCCTCAGCATCGAAAAAGGAGCGATTGCACCCATTGGTGAATACCGTGAAATGTGGATTTTCAAGCAATTGGAGGTTTTATTGAAACCCTACAAAGTCAATCTGAAAACGCCCATCGAAAAATTCCCTGCCGAAGCCATCGAATTGATGCTTTACGGAACGGAAGAACCCGTGGCGGTGCCATCCAAAAAATACGAAGGAACGGACTGGAATACCAAATATGAAGGCATCGTGACTTTCTTGAAACGTCAGCAAGAAACGGGTTCTGAGAAGATTCAAGACTGGTTAAAGGATTTTATGGCGATAAATACTTGTCCAGATTGCAAGGGAGCGAGATTGAAAAAAGAGTCGCTTCATTTCCTGATTGACGGGCAAAATATTGCGTATTTAGCCGATTTAGATATTTCGGAATTGGCAGTATGGTTCACCGATTTAGAACCCAGAATGAATGAACGCCAAAACGTAATTGCCAAAGAAATTTTGAAGGAAATTAGAAAAAGAATTGGCTTTTTGACGGGTATTGGCTTGGAATATTTAACGCTAAATCGCTCATTGCGAACACTTTCAGGCGGAGAAGCCCAACGCATTCGTTTGGCTACGCAAATTGGTACGCAATTGACCAACGTGCTGTATATCATGGACGAACCAAGCATCGGTTTGCACCAACGAGACAACGTAAAATTGATTCAAGCCCTCAAAGATTTGCGTGATTTGGGCAATTCCGTTCTCATCGTTGAACACGACAAAGACATGATGTTGGAATCGGATTATATTGTGGATATTGGACCTGGGGCAGGACGACACGGCGGGGCAATTGTGGGACAAGGAACGCCCGAAGAATTTTTGAAAAATAATTCAACAACGGCTAATTTTTTGAGTGGACAAATCAGTATTGATGTTCCGAAGAAAAGAAGACAAGGAAATGGTAATACGCTGATTATCAAAGGAGCAACGGGTAATAATTTAAAAAATGTTACCCTGAAATTGCCTTTGGGAAAAATGATTTCGATAACGGGGGTGAGTGGTTCTGGGAAATCTTCGTTGATTCACGACACGATGTACCCGATTTTGAACCGTCATTTTTTCAACTCAAAACGTGAACCGATGGCTCATAAATCAGTGGAGGGTTTGGAGCATTTAGATAAGGTAATTGAAGTAGATCAATCGCCCATCGGACGCACGCCACGCTCGAATCCTGCCACTTATACGGGGATGTTTACGGATATTCGAGCCTTGTATGCGGTATTGCCAGAGTCTAAAATCCGGGGCTACAAAGCGGGACGTTTTAGCTTCAACGTGAAGGGCGGACGTTGCGAAGATTGCGAAGGTGCGGGCATGAAAAAAATTGAAATGGAATTCTTGCCAGATGTTCACGTAGCCTGCGAAACCTGCAAAGGAAAACGCTTCAACCGTGAAACGCAGGAAGTTCGTTTCAAAGGAAAATCTATCGCCGATGTGCTGGATATGACGGTAGAACAAGCAGTAGAATTCTTTGAAAATCAGCCTAAAATTGCTCGTAAAGTACAAATGCTCAACGAAGTAGGTTTGGGATATATTACCATTGGGCAACAAGCCACTACGCTGTCGGGGGGAGAAGCCCAACGGGTAAAATTAGCCGAAGAACTTTCGAAAAGAGACACGGGCAAAACCATGTACATTTTGGACGAACCCACGACTGGACTCCATTTTCAAGACATCAAAAAACTCTTGGAAGTTCTCAACCGATTGGCAGACAAAGGCAATACCGTTTTGATTATTGAGCATAATTTGGACGTAATCAAAGTATCCGACCACGTAATTGACATCGGTCCAGAAGGCGGACAAAAAGGCGGAAACATCATCGCAGAAGGCACACCAGAGCAAGTAGCGAAGGTGAAAGGGAGTTATACGGCTAAGTTTTTGAAGGAGGAGTTGAGGTGAGAGATTTATATCTAATCTTTAAAATCATCTCTCAAAAAGTATCGAAGAGCAAAAATTATAAAATTCAAACATATTCTTAATATAATTCAAATTTATACGTGTATATTCAGTTTTACATAAACTTAATTTAAAATGGCAAGCAATTCATTAAAATCTATTTTTGATATTTTCGATAGAAAGTTATTCAGAATTCCTGACTATCAACGAGGATATTCTTGGAAGGAAAAACACCTCAAAGCCTTTTGGGATGATATAGATAGGTTACCCGAAAATAAAAATCACTACACAGGGCTTTTAACTTTAGAAGCTGTTAGTAACTGGAAAGAAAGTGGTGTATGGCAAAATGATGCATGGCTTATTGAGCGACAGAAATTTGTTCCTTACCATATTGTTGATGGACAACAACGGATTACATCTGTCATCATTTTAATCAATATTATAATAAATCAATTGAAAAATGAAGATGCTTTCACATTAGATACGAAGTCTGATATAATCAAAAGGTATATAAAGCTCGAAACGAACGGACTAAAGTCTTATATCTTTGGTTATGAGGAAAATGACCCAAGTTACAGTTATTTTAAAACTCATATATTGGGGGATACAGACAGTTCAAATCAGCCGATGGATATGTATACAATAAATTTAAGGGATGCTAAAACGTTTTTTGAAGAAAAATTACAAGGTAAAAAATTAGGAGAATTAGAAGCTATTTATGATAAAGTTACTTTACGACTTTTGTTTAATCTCTATGAGATAGAGGATGAGATAGATGTATATGTTACTTTTGAAACTACTAATAATAGAGGAAAGCCTTTATCTAAGTTAGAGTTGCTTAAAAATCGTTTAATCTATTTATCCACCATTATAAAAGAAAATGGTTCTCCTAATTTCAATGAAGAAAAGGTTTCTTTGAGAAATGCAATCAATGAAAATTGGAAGATAGTATACGAACTACTTGGTAAAAACCCATCAAATATTCTGGATGATGATGATTTTTTAAAAAATCATGTTTATATGTATTTTGGTCATAAAGACGAAACAGAGTTTGAATATTCTGATTTTTTACTTGAAACATATTTTACTGCCCAAAATGCTTTTGATGGGAATTTATCTATCTCTGAAATACGAGATTATGTAAATAGTATTGGTAAAAGTGTTAAAGAATGGTATAAATTACACAACGCAGAACACTTTTATGCTTTAGAACACCTAAATTTAAATAGTAAAGTTTCAATCTGGTTAAGTAAGTTAAATAGAATAGGCTACCCAGCATTTAGTCCATCAATTATGGCTCTTTTACAAAAGACTAACAATACAGAAGTCATAGTTGATACTTTAAAATACATGGAGAGGTTTATATTTTTAGTTTTAAAAGTTACTAACAGCAAAAGTAATTCTGGTAAAAATTTTTTTTATCGTAAAGCGAATGAACTTTGGTCTGATAGAATATCTTTACCAGATTATCAAAGTCATATTATATCTCGGATTAATGAAGGGCATGACTTTACATTGGAAGCATTTAAGGTGATGATTTTTAAATTATATGAAGAAAAGCGAGGATTTTATGATTGGGTTGGACTTCGATATTTTTTATTTGAGTATGAATTATGGTTACAAAATAATGATAATGAGAGTGAGAGTAAAGTTACTTGGTCAAGGTTTAATAGAGAAGGGACAATTGAGCATATTTTTCCTCAAACACCTAAAGATGCTTATTGGTCTGAACGTTTTGGCAATAAATTTACAGAAAATCAAATCAAGGTACTCCAGAATAGTCTTGGAAATTTGCTACTTCTAAGTAGTAAAAAGAATCCAAAATTATCAAATTATGGTTTTGAGTACAAAAAAACTGAAGGATATTCAAAAGGGTCTTATAGCGAACTTGAAGTTTGTGAGTATGAAGAATGGAATCCTCAATCAATACTTTCTCGTGGAATTAAAATGCTTCAATTTTTAGAGAAAAGATGGAATACTCCAATTAACAATAGTAATGAGTTTTTTACGAAAATTTTGATATGCGAAGAATAATAATCGTTGGTCCAAATAAGTATATAATACATTTTAAATCATAAAATAAATGAGAACTATCAAACAATTACATGACTTTTATATGTCAATTTATAATTTAATGGCTATTAATAAAGGATTCGTTACATTTAAATTTAAAAATGGTTCTATTAAAACATTAGGTGTCAAAAGTTCAAACTTTAATACTGAATTTATTAATGATGTAGCGGTTGCCACAATAGAAACATTTGAAATAGACCCCTCAAATACTAAGACTTATAATTTAGAGGAGTTTGAAAGTGTTAGTTGATATGCTACACCCACTCAGTAGCTCGCATCTTGCGAGTTACGACTATTTTTAGGCATCTTGCCTAAGTTAACGAACTCATGTAGGCTGGAAGCCTGATAATACTTGTAACTCGCAAGATGCGAGCTACTGAGTGAAGATTTAGCTTTCATCCAAATTGAGTATATTTGAAAAAATAATTAAAAATATGAGTGGATTTGCTGAAAATATAGAATTACCAGTAATGTACTTAAAATCACTTGCAATAAAAAATGCAAGAAGCTTTAAGGACAGTAGCAAAATTATATTTACTACTGAAAATACTGTAAATTCTACTCAAGGAGCAGTATTTGAGAATAACGGAGACAAAGCTGAGATACTAACATTGTCAGGACAGTTATTAAAACCCTCTCAATGGACAGTAATTTTAGGAAATAATAATACAGGGAAAACTACTATTTTAAAGTGTATTGCTGATTTGTACTTAAAAACAGAAAAAGTTTCTGATGAAATGGCTCAAAATATTTATTCTGGGCAAAAAAGACTTTATTATATCAATACAGATAAAAACAAAATTGAATTGATAAATGATTCTGAGGGACATTATTTTTTGAATTTTTTATTTAGAAAATCAGATTTAGGATGGCATTTTCAACGTGATTTTATTTGGGGAATTTTAAAGGGAAAAGATGGATCTATTAATTTCCCAGCTTCTGAGGCAAAAGAAACGCTTTTTTTTAAAAACATCTTCCTACAAGGTTACAGCACTCAAAGAAAAACCTCGGAAAGTAGCCTTTCAGAACAAGAAAATACAGAAACTGTCCAAAGTTTTTTTTCTAATAATTTTGAATTAATTAATGTTGAAGAATGGCTTTTGCAGATTAATTATGCTTCAAAAAATGACTATTCTCCAAAATCAGATAGAGAAAGAGCTAAAAGTATTGAGAAAAGAGTACGAGAAGTAATTACGAGTGAGATCTTACCTGATATACAAGATTTTAGATTTCGTTCAACCCAAGATTTTAAAAATTATATCGAATTCCAAACCGATTACGGTTGGATTCGTCTAAAAGATTTGGGTTATGGTTATCAGGCAACTTTGGCTTGGGTGATGGATTTGGCAAAACGTATGTTTGACCGTTATCCAACTTCAAAAAATCCATTAGCTGAACCTGCGGTGGTTTTGGTGGATGAAATTGATTTACATCTTCATCCAGAGTGGCAACGTAAAATCATTAGTTATTTAAGTAATATTTTTAAAAATACTCAATTCATCGTTACGGCACATAGCCCATTAGTCGTACAATCTGCCGAGAATGTCAATTTGGTCATGCTCGAAAAGGACGGCAACCACATTAATATCCGTCAGCAATTTGGTAGTTTCAAGGGCTGGACGGTTGATGAAATTTTAGATGAATTGATGGGTATGAACGATAAAACAATGTCTGATACTTACTTGGAATTGATGAAAAACTTTGATGATGCCTTGGACGAAGATAATTACGAAAAAGCTCAAGTTGCTTATGACGGTCTGGATAAAATCCTTCATCCTTCCAGTTCACAACGCAAGATTTTAAGAATTCAAATGTCGTCCTTAGCTCCCATAGAAGCATGATTCAGTTAAAATCAGTTCCTCTACCAAAACAATTAACGGAAAAACTCAGAGTTGAACTAACCAATAAATTTAAGACAAATAACAAAGAGCGTGTTTGGAATAGAACGTACATACAAAAGGCTCTTTTAGATATGTCTGATTCAAAATGTTGTTATTCGGAATGTAAGCTGGATGAAAAAAGCAACTACATGGAAGTCGAGCATTTTGATGCGAAAAGTATTTATCCAGACAAGGTTTTAGTTTGGGATAATCTTCTACCAAGTTCCAAAAGATGTAATGGTAAAAAAGATGATTGGGATGTTGTGGTTGAACCAATTATTCACCCCGTTTTTGATAATCCCAAAGATCACCTTTATCTAAAAAATTTTAGGTTTTATGGTCGTACTCAAAAAGGTAAAAGTACAATCGTAGCTGTTGATTTGAATGATAGAAAACATTGGGTTAATCCAAGGTTTGACATGGGTTCAAAAATCCAAGAAAAATTAGAAGAAATTGAAGAACAGTTACCTGATTTACAAACAGATAAAACAAAAAGAAGGTTAATTAAAACCTTGAAAAATATCCTCCGAGAAGGCACAAAAGAGTATGAGTTTAGTGCCGTTGCCGCTACTATTATTTTGCATGATGATAACTATATTTTAGTCAAAAATGCCTTCCAAAATAATGCTTTGTGGGATAATGAATTCATGGAATTAGAAATTGAAGTCGAATATTGTGCAATGGGTATTAAGGCTTAATTGTAAACCATTTCTTTTTTTCACTCAGTTGCGGACAAGATGCGAGCTACTGGCTGAGATAATTTTAAGGAATTATTCAGCAACAACACTCTGAACAATAGTTTCCAATGGTTTTTGAAGCGGTGAAAACCCAACAAAAATATCTTGATTATCAACCCCTCTCTCAACGAATTCTTGGCGAAGTTTCAAATCTGTCCAATTTTGTTGAATCCAAATTTGCCCATTTTTAATATCGAAGTGGAAAACAACATCATAAATAAATTTGCCCTTTTGCCAACCAACGCTCACCAATTGAAAGTGGTTTCTTTTGGTATCTACTAAGATTTGTTGTTCTAAATTTGGGGCATTTGCATACGTAATTTTAGCATAATCCTCTAAAAACGAAAGCAAAATTTTCTGGTATGTTTTTACCTTTTCCATAATATGGAATTTTCATTGTCAGGTTGATACACAATAATTTTTATATCTCTTTTAGCAATAACCTTTTGTACAAAAGGCTCTTGAAAGAAGCCATTATAAATACTTTAAAGAACAGCTAAAAAAAGAGTTCAGTTTATCTAACTTTTGCATCTCCTTAAATTAACGATATTGAGCACTCGCTACGACCAGCAACAGAGTATTTAAAGAACAATACTTAAAGATGGATATTAATTAGCAAATTTGGTATCGCTAATTTGCCATCAAAATCTACATAGGGCAGGTAATTAACACAATCAGAAAATTTATTTCGAGCTTTTCTAAAATGTAATAGTAAAATTGACCGAATAATAATTTTTTTGGTGTTTATGATTAATATCATAATACATATCTTTTAATTTTCAAGTACTTTCGAGAATTGATTTAGTGTTGAAGAAACTTTAGGCTACACAAATATTCTGTTAAGTATATACTTCAAAATTAATACATCAGACAAGTACAAATAATATTAGCTTTTTCGATAAAACACGCAAAAAAATGTGGGTAACAGTTGCATCTATACTCTTTGCTATGTTAAGAAGAATGTCCATAAAATAAATCTTCATAAATATTACAGCATGAAAAAACAACTATTATTTTTAGTGACTATTTGTACAATCGGTGGGAGTGCCTTTTGTCAGGAAAAAGTTAAAATTAAAACCCCTAATGATGGAAAGTTTGCTATTGGTTTAGGCATAGGAACAACCCCCAGTTTGGATGTTTCCTACCAATACAACAGGCATTTGAGTGTCAAGTTAAAGTACAATTATTTTAAATATAATACGGTCACGCAATTGGATATTTCAAACGAGAAAATAGCGTTGGGTAGCGACCTTAATATGAGTGCTATAGGCTTATCGTTGGAATATTTCCCTTTTGCCAAGAGTAGTTTTAAATTAGTTGGAGGAGTGAGCTATGTATTAAAGGGCAACTTGGAAGTATTGGCAACACCAACAGGAAATTATACTTTTGGCGAGACCGTTTTTACACCTCAAGAAGTTGGATCCTTTAAATTTGGGTTAGATTATGGCAAAGGAATTGCACCATTTGTAGGCATAGGATTTGGAAGAGCAGTTCCTAAAAAAAGAGTTGGTTTTGGTTTTGAATTAGGAACGTATTATCTGAAGCAGCCAGCAGTATCATTAACAGGTACTGAACGCCTTAGTAGCATGAACGAACAGGAAGCAAAAGTACAAGCTAACATGAATGATTGGCGTTACTGGCCAATGTTGAATGTTAGATTGGCAGTGCGGGTAAATAAGTAAATAACTTTAATGCTAAAATATAAGAAATCATGAAATTAAAACATACCAATCATTTCCGTCCTGTATTATATGCAATCTTCGTACTGTTAGTCGTCTTTGCTTGCCAAAAGATTAATCCCTTTGAAGACGTAGAATTAACCGTAAATACAGACATTTATAAATCTCCAATACTACTTAGGTTTGTTGACGGTAATCCAGATGCAACAAAGGTGCCAGAAGGTTTAACCGTAACGATTTCGGGTCCAGACAAAGATTTAGTATTAAACGATGCGGGTGGTAAAGATTATACGGTGGCAGGAAATGTACTACCATTAGTATTGAACAAGAATGTTAGCCCATCGCAAACGAAGCCCATCAATTTTACGGTAGCGGTTTCTGGAACAGGATATGTATCAACCAGTAAAACGATTACAGTTGTTAGTGCGGATAGTTCCTTATCGTTTGAAATTCCCCTAACGAGTGTCAATAACCCGCCACATGGAGCTGCCGCCGCAACGAAGGTATTATCATTAACAGCGGGCGAAACGATTACTGTACCCGCTACGGCGGATAAAGTTGAGACAGCACAAATTACTATTGCACCAGGAACGCAAGTAAAAGATGCAGCAGGAAATGTAATCAATGCAACAACGGTAAAAGCACAAGTAGTACAATATGGTACTCAAAATGAAGAAGCTTTAAGGAGTTTTCCAGGAGGCTTTTCTCCACAAAATGTAGCAACGCAAAATGGTACTAATACCAATGGAGAATTTATTACTGCTGGTTTTGTAGCTGTTGACATGGAAGCGGATGGCAAAAAAGTGACTGGATTTTCTAAACCAATTGATATAAAAGTAGGCGTTAGTGCAGAATTAGACAACCCCGAAACGGGTCAGAAAGTACGTGAAGGAGATAAAATTCCAACTTGGAGTTATGAAAGTGAAACAGGGGGGTGGAAAGAAGAAGGAGAGGCAGTTGTAACAAAAGGAAGTGATGGGAAATTAGTAGCATCTTTTAAAGCCAGTCATTTATCTTATTGGAATATTGACTGGTTTTATGGCCTTAGTTTTAACAGAATTTGTGCAACAAGCTTTAAGCTGAGAGTAAGTTCTAACATAACTGGTTATGTAAATTCATACGATTATTATACTAAAATGTATATTGTACAAAGCAATGGGACAAGAATATTCCGAGGTAATTTGTATTATTTTAGCCCTGTGAATGGTGCTGCTAATCCCTTTGGAGGTAACGTTCCTTCAGGTTACAGAATGCAATTTGAAGTTTACAGATATGGTGATAATGCTAAAATTGGGGGAACAGACATTTTTAATCCTTGTGGAATTACACAAGTCCCTGTGACAATAACAGCACCATCACCACCCGTCTATCTTGATATTGACATGGATTTTACGGCAAGGTGCAGTAATAAGAATGTAAATATTAAGCCCTCAATTTGGGTTATTTTTTATGACATAACCGCAGGAAGATGGTCATGGACTTATGCAATAAGCGGTAAAGCGAACATCAAATTGAGAGAGGGAAGAGAACATATTTTTTATACCTATTATGGTGGTAAAGCATATTCAGGGAATGTTACATTTGGAAAAAATTCATCCAATATCGCTACTTCGGGAGGAGGAACTGGTATATCAGGTACAATAACGTATAATAATTCAACGGGGAAAGTAAATATTTTGGCAAGCTATATAGGTAATAACTGTAAATAATGGATTGTGGTACAACATAAAAATAAAGGGATGGCTTCATTTTTTCCAAAAGTCACCTTTGTTTAGGCTTCACTCAAACAGTATAACTAACTAATAATCAATGCTTCACACTTAAAGTCAATCCCCGAAAATGCACATATTTAGCATATTTCGGGGGTTTTTTCCTTAGTCAGTAGAACCACCTTGTCCCCCTCTCACCGTGTCCTCACCTGACAACTTACGAAAGCAAAATTGCAAACAACAATTGGTCATAATTAATTGATAATTATATACTTGTGTAGCTGTCACAAGTTGTCTTGTAGAAACACCATAGCAGTCAGGCTAATAACATCTGAGATATTTAACCTTTGTAGAAAAGGATGATTATCAGACACTTAGGCTTTTCCGATTCCTCATAACTCGCTGATAATCAATTACTATAAAGGTTGTGCTTCTCAGAAGCAAACTCTTAGCCTGACGGATATGGTGGAAACGCCAGCCACGGAAATAAACATCTTAAAAAAAATTTGATTAATTTGGGGTAGTTGTATGTAAAGACGCAAAATATTCACAAACCATTCAACCAAAAACAAGCCCAAAATCATGAAAAAAACATTCAAAACCCTCCCATCAATTCTATTAGGCATCTTATGCACAACATTAACAATGTCCGCCCAAAGCATTGAAGGACGTTGGGATATTACCATTACCAAAGGAGATAAAAAGATTCCGTCTTGGTTAGAAGTCAATCATTCTGGGGTCAAATACCTCAATGGACGTTTTGTGGGTAGTGGCGGTAGTGCCAGACCTATTTCACGAGTAAACTTCAAGGATAATAAAATGTCTTTCGCCATTCCGCCACAGTGGGATAAAGAGGATAAAGACCTTGTGGTAGAAGCTGAATTGAAGGATGGTAAGTTGGTGGGTACGATGAATCAACCCAATGGTGAAATTGTCAATTTTGTAGGGGTAAAAGCTCCAAAATTGATTAATACAACTGAACCTGTTTTTGGAAAACCAATGGCTATTTTTAATGGCAAAAATTTGGAGGGTTGGCAAATTATTGGAAGAGAAGACCGTCCTGCTGTGGGCGAAAATCAATGGATTGTTGAAAATGGTATCATGAAAAGTCCAAAATCTGGGACAAATATCAGAACGACTAAAACCTTTGGTGATTTCAAATTACACGTAGAATTCCGTGTGCCTGCAGGGAGCAATAGTGGTGTTTACCTGCGTGGGCGTTATGAGGCTCAAATCACGGATGGCTTTGGAATAGAACCAGCAGTGGGTGAATTAGGAGGAATATATGGTTTTCTTAAACCCTTGGAAATGACGGCAAAAAAACCGAGCGAATGGCAGAGTTTTGACATTAGCTTGGTGGGAAGAATCGTAACGCTAATACTCAATGGAAAAACGATAATTTATAAAGATGAAATACCAGGCATTACGGGTGGAGCAATTGATAGCAATGAATCAGAGCCAGGTCCTATCATGTTTCAAGGCGATCATGGACCGATTGAGTTTAGAAATATTACGATTGCTTTGGCAAAATAGAACCATTCAAAATATTGGCAATTCACAAAAAAAGGGCAAATGATTTATTTCATCTGCCCTTTTTTAATATATTAACCTTCTACAACATCTCTAATTCACGTCTTTTATTCACTCTTGCCGAAACAACAATACTTACTTCGTAGAGGGCTAAAAGTGGCAAAGTTACTAATAATTGAGAAATCATATCTGGTGATGGCGTGATGATTGCTGCCAAAATAAGAATCACCACAATGGCATGACGGCGGTATTCACGCATGAAAGCGGGGGTTAGCACACCTACCTGCGAAAGCACAAAAGCAATCATCGGTAATTGAAAAGTTACGCCACAAGCTAAGGTCATCGTTGAAAGCAATGAAAGGTAATCACTAATATCATATTGATTCTGAATAGATTCGTCTAATTTGAAGTTTGCCAAAAAATTAATTGCCATTGGTGAAACTACGAAGTAACCAAAAGCAACGCCCGTAAAAAACAGAATTGATACCCAAAACACGGCTCCTGTTGCTGCTTTAGCTTCTTTCATCTTCAAACCAGGTTTTACAAATCGCCAAATTTCCCAGAAAAAATAGGGAAAAGCAAATAATAAACCTACCATAATTGACTGCGTGAGGGCGAACATAAATTGCCCCGAAACTTCACGATTTTGTAAAATAAAATCAGCTTGCTTAAAGCATAAACCTTCTACTCCCGTTGCATCCGCTAATTTACAAAGCATTCTATTGGTCCAGAAAGTGGATTTTGAAGGAGCCATAATAATACCTCCAAATATTTCTTTTTGAAAAATCCACGCTACAATCGTAAAAACCAAAATAGAAGCTACGGAGCGGATAATATGCCAACGCAGTTCTTCGAGGTGATCAAGGAAGGACATTTCTTTGCCTTCGGTTTCGTCTAATTCTTGTTCAAATTCTTGGTCTAATGCCATGTGTGTATTTTCAGATTTAGAAAGTTTTTTATGATAACAAGACTAACTTCCTTCTAATTACGGATTTAAAATTGTTTTAGATGCAAATTTACATCAAAAACACAAAAAACCCTGACAACATTCACGATTGTCAGGGTTTTGATTGAAATACGACAAAACTTATCGTACAAAACTTAGACCACAGATGAACCCGCAATGGAATTGGGATTGAAAGGATTTACACTGGGACGCACAGTCGGATAAAATTAAAAAAATCCGTGTGAATCTGTTTAATCCCAATTCCATTGCGGGTTCATCCGTGGTCTAATTAATATTACCCCAAGTTATCCATATCAAAAGGCAATACTTTAATCCGCTTCCCCGTCAATCTAAAAATTGCATTTGTTAAAGCAGGGGCAATTGGAGGAAGCCCAGCCTCACCAACACCACCTGGATTTTCTAAACTTTCCATTACATGAACTTCAATAGGATAACTGGCTTCTGACATTCTTAGCATTTGATAATCATAAAAATTATTTTGTTGAACCCTTCCGTCCACAAAAGTGATAGGATTTTTGATTGCCGTCGAAATACCCATCACCACATTTCCTTGCGTTTGAGCCTTCACATTGTCTGGATTAATGGTTAAACCACAATCCACAACTGATACCACTTTCTCAATTTTTACGCCATTTCCATGTTTAGAAACTGTTACGGCTTGGGCAATAAACGTTCCATAAAGTTGGACAACCGAAATTCCGATTGCTTGTCCTGATTTTACGTTTTTATAGTCTGATTTCACCGATAATTCCTGCAAAACCTTCAACATTCGAGGTTCTTTTTCCAACATTTTCAAACGAAATTCCAAGGGGTCAGTACCCGCTAAATGAGCCATTTCGTCAATGAAACTTTCTTGTGGAAACACGTTATGGCACGCATAAGGGGCTCTCCACCAGTGAATTGGCACGGAAGCCTCCGCTAAATTATAAGAATTTCTGCGGTTTGGAATATTGTATGGACTTCCCTTAAAACCAACCGATTCAATGGCAATAAAATCGGGTTTAGTTTTGAAATCCATCTTTGCCGCTTGTCGCAAAATGGCATCACCTACTTGCTTATGATTGAAGCCCGAAAGAGCATTGTTTTCATCTAAACTTCCCTGCATAGAACTCAACATGGCAGGGCGGAAAGGCCCTTGTTTGATGTCGTCTTCTCGAGTCCAAATCAACTTCACGGGTTCATTTATTTGCTTGGCAATATGAACGGCTTCCAGCACAAAATCCAAATTCGATTTACGTCCAAAAGCCCCTCCCAAGAACATGGCGTTCACTTTTATATTCTCTGGCTTAAATTTGAACTGTTCCGAAACCTGTTTAATTACCCCATCAATCGACTGAACCGAAGCCCAAATTTCAACCTTCTCACCTTGCACCCACACGGTAGCATTCACAGGTTCGATGGGCGAGTGTGCCATGTGTGAAGTCTCATAAACTGACTCCAATTTCTTGGTTGATTCTGCATAAGTTTTAGCAAAATCTCCTTTGGAATTATCTGGATAAATCAAACCATCTTGTTTGCCAAGCTCTCTCAATTTTTCAAAATATTTATCGGTAGAAAATTGCTCAACATCTGTTTCATCCCAAGTAATTTTCAAGGCTTTTCGACCTTTCAAAGCCGCCCAATAATTATCCGCAACCACCGCAACTACCTCTGGGGTAGCATGAGCCAATTTGCGTTCGGTTTTCAGCACGTATTTCACGCCCTTCACTTTCATTGCTTCTGAACCGTCATATCGAGTTACTTTTCCATAAATCGCAGGGGGCATTTCGATGGTGGCGTACAGCATTTTTGGCAAAACAGCATCAATTCCAAAAGCGGCTTTTCCATTGGTTTTTGAAGGAATTTCTGGACGGGGTAATGATTTTCCTAATAATTTAAAATCCTTTGGGTCTTTGAGGGTTGGATTCTTCGGAACTTCCAATTTTGACGCTTCTGAAATCAATTCTGCATAGCTCAACGACTTATTAGAAGGCTTATGATAAACCTTTGCTTCCTTCGCAAAACATTCATTCACAGGCACTTGCCATTGATTACTGGCTGCCTTAATTAGCATTTCCTTTGCCGCAGCCCCCGCCTGACGCATGGGTTTCCAACGGGAACGGATTGAGTTTGAACCACCAATTCCTTGACTACCAAACTTAGCCGACCCATCAGTGATGCGGATTTCGATTTGTTCCATCGAAACCTCCAATTCCTCCGCCAAAAGCATCGGCAAAGCCTGCCAAGTTCCCTGACCAACATCGGGTTTGGCATTATACAAAATAATTTTCCCTAAATCATCAATCACCACGTAGGGACTCAATTCAAGACCGGGTCCGAGACCGAGAGCAGCATTGGAAATATCCGATAGTTTATGGATTTCACTTTTCGCACCTCCCCAAGAAGGCAATGAAAAACCGATTGCCAATGATGAACTGGCTTTAATGAATTCTCTGCGGGTGGGGGTTGTGTTCATGGGATTTTGTTGATTAGTTATTTATTTGAGATAATAAAGTTTCCACTTCATCATCATAATCTTCTGAGTATCCTAATTCTAATGACTTCTCTAAATTATCTATTGCTTCCTCTTTCTTATTTAAAGCAATCAATATTTTTGCTTTATTTTTATAGGCATAAGAATAGGATGGGTCTATATCAAGTGATTTGTTAATCAAAGATAATGCTTCTTTGTAATTTGAATCTAAATATGTCACAAAACCTAAATTACTGATAACATACGGATTTTGAGGTTCAATAATAGAAGCATAATTAAAAGCCTTTTTAGCATCCTCAAAAATACCCAATTTCAGATAAGAATACCCTAAACTATTGATAATGCGTACATTTTTAGGCTCTAATTTTATTAGATCAGCGTAATTTATAACAGCGTCTTTATAATTTCTTAACAATGAATTTGTATCACCCACAAAGGCAAGACCCCACGTATCTTTTTTCTCAGTTTTTAATAGCATTTTACCAAATTCTAAGGCATTATCATATTGTTTCAAACGAAAATAGGCTAACGCTACGTTTGAAATGTAATGAATATTTATGTCATTAATTCGATGGGCTTCTAATAAATCTTGTAAAGCCTTATCATTTTCACCATACTCTAAATGTATAAGACCCTTATTGTTATAAGCATCCGCATTTTCAGGGTCAATTTCAATAGCTTTTGTAAGATTAAAGATAGCATCATCTACTTTCTTTGAATTATATTGTGCCAAACCAAGATGTTCATAAGCACTACTGTGATTTGGATTTTGTTCAATAAATCTCAAAAGATAAACTATTGCTTTTTCATCATTTCCTGCCTCAAAAAAGCCTTTTCCTATATCAAAGTCTGTTTTATTCATACAATGTTTGTAGTTGAATGATTAATCCATTTAGCGGTTTCGTAAAGTTTATTTTTGGGTTAAAATTAAAGCTTTCTAAGCTGTCAAAAGATTCTTTGAAAATTACTTAATTATTCGTAAATTTGTGTCACCTAAATCGTTTCGGACGTATCGAGAAGGAAGGTTTCGTACCTCATAGATCGTAGGTTTTAAAGCCGTCAAGCCAAATGTCGGCTTTAATTTTATAAATCTATGTTATTATTTTTCGCCATTTCAATACAAAGATTTATAACTATTATTTTTAATCTCCTCCTGCACAAAATCGTTGAATTTCTCCAAAGCATCAAAATGTCGGAAAACTTTCAAGAGCGTATCAATGGTAATATTCTTCCCAGCTTCTAAATTCTGAATCGTAATTCTTGACATATTCAGTAAATCAGCTAATTGATCTTGTGATAAGTTTTGTTTCTTCCTCATCACTCTTATCCATTTGCCGATGTCAGTTTTTACGTCCTTTATAGTTAATGTTTCAAAAAGCATAATTTTGACTATTATATTATGCAAATATATTGAAAATGTGTTAAAATGCAAATTATAATAAGCATATAGCACCTTCTTTAAACTGATAATATCATAAAGGTTAATCACGCATTTTTATCAATTATAAAGTCCGCAATTCTTGGTTTTGGAGATGGGTTTCAATACGAGCAAAAATACTGTCGTTGAATGGAATAATACCATGAAGTTCTTTGGAAAATATTTCTGAAACATCTGCAACAGTCTCATTATCAACAGGTTTACTTATGTCAATGCTGTCAATGGGAAATGGAATAGTTAGTTTCAGTTTAGCGGTAAGGTCTGGACAAAAATCTGTATTTCGCTTGTAATCAGCTACTGGGATAACAAAATTATGGAACGTGCCTTGTGATTTTGGGTGAATGCGAGTAGAATCGTACATAACTCCGTGATAATCATCTTCGCTTTTACACCATCTTAGCACAAACTGAGGAAATATATATTCTGGTTTAAAAGGGTGAGTTGGATGAGCTACTTTTATGGAGCAAACTATAAGAATGGGACATAACACAATGTTTTCAAAAAATGATAGACAATCTTCTGTTTCTTGAATGAATTTTGTAAAATCTTGGAGAGATAAATTAACGAAATATAGCGAATACGAGGACATAAATTTCGCAAACCCAACCGAATCTAAGGAAGGTCTGTGTAATTCTTCCCACGCAGTATATACAGAATTAGAAAGGTAAAGGCATGGATAACCTGCAATACTGTAACGTTGAGGGGCAGCAAGAGTTCTTTTTTTGAATGGTATATGAAAAATTTCCTCTCTCTTAGTAAATGGTTTTTCTGTAAAGACTCTCAGACGGTAAAATGGCGTTCTCTGGAATAGTTTCTTGGGTAAAATTCCACGCTGAAACAAGTCATTAAGAGTAGTTTCAAATGTTTTATAGGCAACATCTGGACGACCATTATAGTATTCCGCAATCGTTAATTTTATATTTTCAACTGTTTCAGCGAAGTTTTTGGTAAACCTTTCTATTTCATTTTTCTCTAACGAATCATTAGGAATATTTTTACTCTGACTTTCGATAAACTCAGTAATACTATCTAATTTATCTTCTAAAACAGTTCTAAAATCATCATCATTCCCAATCAAAATTTCTTTTGTTAGCATTGAATCAAATGCTTTTTTTATACTTTCAATGGTGGTTATCATAGGTCGGTCTTTCCACGGGTTAGCATATCAATTAACATCCAAACTTGGCTATTTAAAAAGAATGGAAAGCGATTTGTTTCATCAAAATTCATTAACCATATAAGCCTATCTTCCGAAAACTTTTCCCATATTTTACTAATTTTATCGTCTTTCATAAAACTATCACTCAGAATTTCATCTTGAAACCACCAGCGATAAATATAAAATGATACGAAAAATGCCAATTTTGCATTAGCAATTCGACCTTCTTTGATGGGTTGAACTCGAATAATTGAAAACTCGGTAGCAGAAATAATTTTATAGACATTAGCGTTAGTTGGAGTGTCGTCCCCTTGCTTACGCAATACATATTTCTCTTCTTTAATCAAAGCAATAAAACTCCAATAAAAAGAATTGATTTCATTGCAAATCTCATCAAGGGACTCATTATAAGAGATTTCTTCTCCGTTTTCAACCATTTGTCTTTGAAAAATATCTAAACAATCTTTCAAGAATGCAAATCTTTCTATTTCTTTTTTACTATCCATCATGTTGTAAATTGAGAATTAATCAGAAAAAAAGCAACCATTATTTGCTAATGATTGCTTGTACTTTATAATTCTTTGTGCTAATTTAATCTAATGCCCTATTAAATTCAAATTTCTTAAAAATTTGAAGAGTGTCATTCATCACGTTATTTAAGAATGTTTTGTTAGTTATAAATACTCCTTCTGTATCTTTCTCACTATTCAAAAATGGACGCACAGGATTTTTCAACACCTCTGAATAAGAAAAGTATTTCCTTGATAATGTTTTAGTTTCCATTTTGTTCTTGTTTATTGTGAAACACTTTATTATAACCTTTCATAATAAATCTCTTATTATTTAAAATAGATTATAATATAACTACAAATATACATCTTATTTGTTTCTATTTGTTTCTATTTGTTTCTATTTACTTTGTTAAATTACAAAGTCTATTCCAAAATTGTAGTTTACTTACTTTTAAAATTTCTTTCCTGATTATCCTTTCCTTCCAAAACCCACTCATTTATTGTAATTTTGCAAACATTTTCTTTTTCTATTAAAGCGAAAGAAAAATTATTATTAATTGTTAATTGAAATATCGTGAATTTTAAAGAATATAAAAACCTCGATTACGCACAAGTTGCTGACGAAATCCTGAAATTTTGGCAAGATGAAAACATCTTCCAACAATCTATTGATACCCGTGAGGGAAATCCAACTTTTACTTTCTACGAAGGTCCGCCTTCTGCCAACGGAACACCTGGTATTCACCACGTGATGGCACGGGCGATAAAGGATATTTTTTGTCGCTATCAAACGCTGAAAGGCAAGCAAGTGAAACGCAAAGGCGGTTGGGACACGCACGGGCTACCCATAGAATTGCAGGTGGAAAAAGAATTGGGAATTACCAAGGAGGACATTGGCAAGAAAATATCAATAGAAGAATACAACCAAAAATGCCGTGAAACCGTCATGAAATTCACTGATTTGTGGAATGATTTGACGGAAAAAATGGGCTATTGGGTGGATTTAGAACATCCGTATATCACCTATGAAAACAACTACATTGAGTCGGTGTGGCATCTTTTACAAAAATTATACAAAAAAGGACTGCTCTATAAAGGCTATACAATTCAGCCATATTCTCCTGCGGCAGGAACTGGACTTTCTTCTCACGAAATTAACCAACCAGGTTGTTATCGTGAGGTGAAAGATACGTCTTTAACGGCTCAGTTTAAAGTAACATTGACGGGTAAATCGGGCTTTTTGTTTGATGTTGCCAACAGCAATAACATCTATATTTTAGCATGGACAACCACCCCGTGGACGCTTCCTGCCAACACCGCTTTGACGGTTGGAAAAAACATTGACTATGTCTTAGTAAAAACCCGAAATCCTTATACTTTCGAGCCTGTAAATGTGGTTTTGGCGAGGGATTTAGTCGGCAAATACTTCAACGAAAAAGGAAAAGATGGTGATTTTACGACGTATAACGATGGCGATAAAATCATTCCGTGGACGATAATTTCTGAGTTCAAAGGTAACTTTTTGGAAGGCATTGAATATGAACAATTAATGCCTTACGTACAACCCGAAACGGCGGCTTTCAGGGTAATTATTGGTGATTTTGTTACCACAGAAGACGGTACAGGCGTAGTGCATACTTCGCCAACTTTTGGGGCGGATGATTTCCGTGTAGCGGCTCAAAATGGCATTCCTTCTATTTTTGTGAAAGATGAAAATGGAAAAGATGTGCCAATTGTGAACCGTCAGGGGCGTTTTGTGGCTGAAATTACCGATTATGCCAACGAACCTGTGAAGGAAGCGTATCTATCGGACGAAGAGAAAGAGGAACAGAGAATTTTGCAAAATAGAGACAAATATTTATCCGTTGATGAGCGAATTGCGATTCAGTTGAAAACGGAAAACAAAGCCTTTAATGTTCAGAAATTCGATCACCCGTATCCGCATTGTTGGCGGACGGATAAGCCGATTTTGTACTATCCTTTAGATGCTTGGTTTATTCGTACCACTGCGATGAAAGACAAGTTGATTGCTTTGAATAATACCATCAACTGGAAACCAGAATCTACGGGTACGGGACGTTTTGGCAATTGGTTGGAAAACTTGGTAGATTGGAATCTTTCACGTTCAAGATATTGGGGAACTCCTTTGCCAATTTGGCGTACTGAAAACGGTGACGAAGAAATTTGTATTGGTTCGGTTGAAGAGTTGATTCATGCCGTGAAGCACGCTTTGAAAGATGATGTTTTGAGCCAAGAGCAACGGGATTTTAACGAGAAGTTTTTAAATAGTTATTATGCTTCAATTGAGCCTCACCCCCAGCCCCTCTCCCGTGGAGAGGGGGGTAATACCTCTGATAAAAATAAGATTTTTTCTCATGTCCTGACAGGTAATAAAGATGCTTGGGAACAGTTGAAAACTTTTGCTCGTGAGAATAGAAAAGAACAAACTGAATCAGAAAACGCATTGTGGCAAGAAGTTAGAAACAATAAATTAGGCTTCAAAATACGTCGTCAGCACGCAATAGAAAGTTATATTGCTGATTTTGTTTGTATCTCAGCCATGTTAGTTATTGAAATAGATGGAGAATATCACAATGAAGAAGAACAAAAACGTTTCGATGAATCTCGAACTGGTTATTTGAATAGTTTAGGATATGAAGTAATTCGTTTCTCAAATGAAGAAATTTTAAAACAAATTGATGAAGTTTTAACAAAAATAAAACAAAAATTAGAAGCTATAAATTTCAAGAATGAAGAAGCAAAAGTCGAGTTAAAAAGCTCCCCTCTCCACGGGAGAGGGGTTGGGGGTGAGGCTATTTTCGACTTACACCGTCCTTTTGTGGATGAAGTATTCATGGTTTCTGCTTCTGGACAATTAATGACCCGTGAAACGGATTTGATTGATGTTTGGTTTGATTCGGGAGCTATGCCGTTTGCCCAATGGCACTATCCTTTTGAAAATCAGGAGATTTTCAAACAATCATACCCTGCGGATTTTATTTCGGAAGGCGTTGACCAAACTCGTGGATGGTTCTTTACGTTGCATGCTATCTCTACGATGGTGGAAGAATCGGTTGCTTTCAAAAATGTAGTTTCAACGGGTTTGGTTTTGGATAAAAATGGCAACAAAATGTCTAAGCGTTTGGGCAATGCCGTTGATCCATTTGATACCTTGAAAAAGTACGGAGCTGATCCAACTCGCTGGTATATGATTACAAATGCACAGCCTTGGGATAATCTCAAATTTGACTTAAATGGCATCACTGAAGTACGCAATAAATTCTTCGGAACGCTTACCAATACGTATAATTTCTTTGCTCTTTACGCCAATTTAGATGGTTATCGTATCAATCAATTTGACCGTTTGCCTTATGAAAAACTGTCGGAATTAGACCGTTGGATTATTTCAAAATTATTGACAACCGTCGAGGAAGTAGATAAGGCCTACGAAGAATATGAACCCACAAAAGCGGGACGTGCCATCCAAGATTTCGTGTGTGACCATTTATCAAATTGGTATGTACGTTTGGGCAGAAGACGTTTCTGGCAAGGTGAAATGACCGAAGATAAGCAAGGTGCGTATGAAACTTTGCAACATTGTTTGGTGGCAGTAGCCCAGTTGATGTCGCCCATTGCACCTTTTTATGGCGATTGGTTATATAGAAACATGACCAATCACGTGCGTGAGGAATCTATTGAGAAGAATACGCCTTTCAAAGTTGCCTCGGTGCATTTGTCTGATTTTCATACGGGAATTCCTGAGTGGATTAATCCAGAATTGGAGGAATCTATGGAATTGGCTCAACGGATTTGTTCGTTGGTACACTCAATCCGCAAAACTAACAGAATTAAAGTTCGTCAGCCTTTGAGTAAGGTTTTAATTCCTGTTTTGAGCGAAAAAACTCGTCAACAAATCAGTTCAGTTGAAGATTTAATCAAGACCGAAGTAAACATCAAAGCTATTGAATATTTGGATGATGCTTCGGGCGTTTTGTCGAAAAAAGTGAAACCAAATTTCAAGGCATTGGGTCCAAAATTTGGCAAAGATATGAAAGCCGTTGCGGACGGAATTTTGGCGATGAGTAGAGAAGAAATTGCCCAGTTAGAGCAAACAGATTTATACCTCATACCTAAGACCTCATACCTCATCACTAAAAACGAAGTTGAGATTTTAACGGAAGATTTACCTGGTTATTTATCCGCCAAAGATAGCGAAATTACGGTAGCCTTGGATATTACGATTACCCCAGCCTTGAAACAAGAAGGAATTGCCCGTGATTTTGTGAATCGCATTCAGAATTTACGGAAAGATTCAGGCTTTGACGTTACCGACAAAATCAGTATCAAGTTATTAGATTCAGACCCAGAAGTGACCGAAGGCGTAAGCGTTTTCACTGACTTTATTAGCCAAGAAGTTCAAGCGGTTTCATTGGAAATTGTTTCGGAATTAACTGATGGTCAGGAGGTTGAGTTTGAGGAATTGGTTTTGGTGGTGAAGGTGGTGGTGGTGTAGAGATTGCACACGGATTTTATGGATTGGACACAGATTTAATTATTTTTATCCGTGTCCAATCCATAAAATCCGTGTTCCATGACCCATACCCCACAAAAAAACCTCCCAGCATCTGAGAGGTTTTTTTTATTGAAATATCTTTTTACTTCGCTAATGAATTTTCAATCTTTAACGAATCAAGTGGTTTTTCTATAAAAGTATCTACGCCAACACTATTTGCCATTTCTAAGAGATTTCCCATCGCACTAATCATGATTATTTTGGAATCTGGAGATAATAATTTAATTTCTTCAACTCTATCTATCCCAAAACCGTCTGGCAAGTTATTATCCAAAAATAACCAGTTTGGTTTCAGTTCAGATACCCTTCCTATACCATCTTGGAGGGTATGAGAATAGTATGATGATATTCCTTTTCTCTTCAAAAAGTGTTTCAGTAAAAGGCACGTGTCTCTCTCATCGTCTATAATTAGTGCTATACTTTGCATGGTAATTAGCTGTTTAAGCGTTATCATTTCCATAAGAATGAATTTTTAAGGACGTTAATTGTATCCAAAAACACCCAGATTAAAGTGATTTATTGATTATTATGTTATTAAAATTAAAAATCTATTCCATCACAATCCAGTCATTCCAATCAAATTACTGCCTTAGTATATCCACAAGTTGTGTATAATGTACCCCGAAAATAATAAAAATTGTGTGTTATTGTAGGCGGTATGGTTGTTTTACTTTTTGAATCGAAGTTAATTTAATTTTCACATTAAACATCAATAATTATGTCTAATAAATCAAATGTTGTCGTAGGAATTGCACTTGCCGCTGCTGCGGGTGCTGCTATCGGATTTTTGTTTGCTCCTGAAAAAGGAGAAGATTTGAGAAAAAAGGTAAAGCAAAATGCTAATACTTGGGCGGATGACCTATTAGCAGCTATTCGTAAAGGTAAAGATAATGCTCAACAAATGGCAGATGATGCTCAGAACAAAGCAAAGTCTTGGAAGAACAAAGCAAAAGACGAGTATGAAGATGCAGCCGACATGGCTAATAGAAAAGTTGGTTCTTCTTTAGGGGCAACTATGTAATAATTATTGCAATTGCTAATTCGAACGTATTTTATTTTATCTGAATTTGGATTCGTCAGATTATTGGATTTTTTGGATTATAGTTCGACGGAAAATCCAAAAAATCCATTAATCTGACGAATCCCAATTCAGACAGAATCGCACGGACATTTTCGTTATAGATTTTACTCAGTACACTTGTAGATTTAAAATCATTTATACATAAAAACTAAAAGTATAATTCTCTTAAACCATAGAACGCATGGAAGCTATTAACCAAATAAAAGATAAAGCCGAAGGTATTTTTGATGATACCACAGAATATTTAGAAGCCCGCTGGAATTTGGGAGTACTCAATGCGTCTTCTAAAGCCGCCGACACTATTTCTACGATGGCTACTACTTTGGTGGTGAGCGTTTTAGGAATGATTATATTGATTTTCCTTAGCGTTGGTGTTGCTTTATTAATCGGAGAAAAACTAAATAGCCCTTCTTCTGGCTTTTTTTATGTGGGATTATTCTACATCGTAGTCGGCATTTTGATATATGCTATCAAAGACAAATACATCAAATTGCCAATCATTAATTCATTCATTAAGAAATTTTATTATGAAGACTAAAATAGAAACTATCGAAGATTTAGTGGCAGAAAGGGCTCGTTTGAAAAATCAGGTGACACTTTCTCGTCTAAAAATGAATAATCATTTCAACGTGCTGAAAGAGGAGTTGGAGCCTGCACGTCAGGTGGTTGGATATGCTAAAAATTTATTAGTCAATAATGGAAATCGCAAGAGCTTAATAGGCATGGGTTTGCGTTTTGGCGTTAATGCCATTCTTAAAAATACTGTTCTATATCGTGCCTCTTGGCTCGCTCGTTTGGTTGTGCCTTATATAGCCAATAATGTAGTTGCTAATTATGTGGCAAAACACGATACTGAGATTTTGGAAAATACAGTTAATTGGGTAAAAGAAAAAACTTCTAATGAACCCAAAATACCCAAAGCACCCAAAACTTCATTGGCTGAAAAAGCTTTGTTGTGGGTGAAGGATGTAACGGAGGAAAAACCGAAATATACTATTGAGGAAAGACATGGTGAAATGAAGCAATTGCAGGCTTAGTAATTTTAATGGCGTACAGCTACAGTAGTAAAGTTCTACGAAGTGGGAAAATAATTCCCCATTTTGTAGAACTTTTTGCTATATTCGGTAATTATTTGAAAATGATTTTTTATTACGTAATTAATTTTTTGACGATTTAATGAACGGATAAGTATTTGATTAACAAATACTTAATAAAAATCTAAAAATTAATTTCGTAAACAATCTTTTTACCATAACAGTAGGCTCGTTAATTGAATAGGTGAACCCATACCCCAAAACCATTCCAATCATGATGAATTTATCACAGAGCCAACGACAGACATTCAAAATTACGCCATTACAAATCCAAATGCTTAATTTTTTGCAACTTTCAACGGTTGAATTGGAAGAGCGAATTAAGAATGAATTGGAAGAAAATCCTTTATTGGAAGAAGGGGCAGAGATAAAAGACGAAGCAACCGATAATGACTTTGAAGAAGTTTCTGACCCTGAAAGTGACGATTATACCACCGTTACAACGCCCGATAACGATTATGCTGATTGGGATGAATACGGAAATGATGATACACCAGATTATAAAACAAACATCAATAATCACAGTAGCGATGATGATTTATACACCGTTCCAATCATTCAAGAGAGCGATTGGCGGACAGATTTGAAGGCACAAGTTCATTTTATGCCTTTGAATGACCGTCAGATTATGTTGATGGATTATATCATTGATTCTTTGAGTGATAACGGTTTTTTGACCACAACTACCGATGTAATTGCGGATGATGTATCATTTACAAATAACGTTTTTGTTGATATTGAAGAGGTTGAACATTTGTTGAAACTATTGCGAATGATGGATCCGCCAGGTATTGGAGCGGCTGATTTGCAAGAATGTTTGATGATGCAATTACAACGCAAAAAAGAACACGGAATTGATGTTGAACTTGCCATAGAAATTGTGGCATACAACATTGAAGAATTGGCAGTGAGAAACTACGAGAAAATTATGCGTATGCGTAATATCACGTCCGACGAGCTTAAAAATGCCATTATTCAGATAACGGCATTAAATGCGAAGCCTATTATGGATGGCGGAACGTCATCAATTGCGGTAAAAGATAATATCATTCCAGACTATATCATTTCGTATGAAACCAATCTTTCGGGCGATATGTCAATTGATATTGCCTTAAATAATGGCAGAACGCCTTCACTGAAAATAAACAAAGATTTCGCTGAGACGATTAATAGTAACAAAAATAAAGCGGTCAATCAATACATTAACACAAAAATGAGTGCTGCCAATTGGCTGATTGAAGCAATTCAACAACGGGAAACCACCATGTTGAAAGCCTTGAAAGCCATTGTGTTATTCCAAAGAGAATTTTTTAAGACTGGTGATATTCGCAACCTTAAACCTATGATTCTCAAGGATATAGCCGACCAAATTGGGATGGATATTTCAACTATTTCGAGGGTAACAAGTGGCAAATACGCTCAAACTCCTTTTGGAACAATCAATTTGAAAGATTTATTCACGGAAGGCATTAAAGTAGATTCTGGCGAGGAGGTTTCAAACCGTGAGATTCAACAGGCAATTGCCAATTTAATATCCAACGAAAACAAATTGAGTCCATTGAATGATTTTCAATTAATGGATTTATTGGCTCAGAAAGGATACAACATCGCCCGAAGAACCGTAGCAAAATACAGAGAAAACATGAGCATCCCCTCCGCCCAAATGCGACGAATTTTGTGAAATTAGTTGGAACGCAGATGAGACTCGCCGTCCGCCTTGATGCCTTCGGCAACGCAGATTTAAGAGGATTTTTTATTTGAATTTTTAATATTTTGATGAAAAACAACTCTTAACATACTGATAATCAATTATTTCAATAATGTCGTTTATAATTATTTGAAAATTATTTAGAGATTTTTTTATTTTTTTAATCCTCTTAAATCTGCGTTGCCGAAGGCATCAAGGCGGACGGCGAGTCTCATCTGCGTTCCATAAACCAATACCCAAAAATGCAAAGAATATTAGTAATTGATGATGATACCGATATATGTTTATTGCTTCGTCGTTTCCTGACGAAGAACAATTATGAAGTTGCCATCGCCCATGATGGCAATTCTGGTTTGAACTTACTTCAAGAATTCAGACCAGATTTAGTGATGACCGATTTCCGCTTAGGAGATATGGACGGTGGTACTATTCTCTCCAAAATAAAGGAGAAATTCCCTTTTATTCCTGTGTTGATTATTACGGGATATTCAGACATAAAAATTGCCGTAAATGTCATGAAATTAGGGGCTTATGATTATATCACAAAGCCACTTTTTCCAGACGAAATCCTTTTGACCATCAAAAAAGCCCTTGAAAGCACCGAGACAGAATCGGGTAGTATGCAAGGAAATGTGAATGGAAATGGTGACAAAGAAAACGGTCAGGAAGGCAAAAAGAAGTTCAATAAAATTGCCCCAAGATATATTTTTGGCGATGGTGAGGAGTCACAATATTTACTGAAACAAATAAAACTCGTTGCTCCAACCACCTACAGCGTTTTGATTTACGGAGAGAGTGGTTCTGGAAAAGAATCTGTTGCTCAGGAAATTCACTTACATTCCAAAAGAGCAAATCAACCTTTTGTGGCAATGGACTGCGGAGCAATTTCTAAGGATTTGGCAGGTTCTGAACTCTTTGGACACGAAAAAGGGTCTTTCACTGGAGCCTTAAATCAAAAGATTGGCCACTTCGAAATGGCAAATGGTGGTACGATTTTTTTGGATGAAGTTGCAAATCTTCCTTATGAAGTTCAGGTGCTTTTATTGAGAGTTGTGCAAGAGAGAACAATGAAGAGAATTGGAGGAACAAAAGAAATACCGTTGGATGTAAGGATATTGGTGGCCTCGAACGAAAAGTTAATTGAGAGTTCTAAGAGAGGAAAATTTAGGGAAGATTTATACCATCGTTTTAATGAATTTAGCATTGATGTACCACCTCTGCGTGACCGTAAAGACGATATTATGACTTTTGCTCATTTCTTTTTGGATCAAACAAATGCGGAATTAGGAAAAAAAGTGAAAGGTTTCTCACCCGATGTCATCGAGAATTTTATGACTTATGCGTGGTATGGCAATCTGCGAGAAATGAAAAATGTGATTAAAAGAGCTACTTTGTTAACAGACGGTGACTGGATTGAAGCCAAGACTCTTCCTGTAGAAATTTCAAATTATGCAAAATTACTATTTAATGATACTCCAAATACTCCTTCGCCCCTGGCAATTCCTCAAACGTATGTCGCTCCCTTAGTTGCTGTTGCTTCTCCACCTGCATTTGTGGAAGTGCCTACTTCGACGAAACCGACCTTGAAATCGGCAGCCGTTGAAGCTGAACATGATATGATTTTAAAAATATTAAAAGAGGTAAATTTCAACAAGAGCAAAGCCGCTCGAATGTTAGGAATCGACCGCAAAACGTTATACAACAAAATGAGAATCTTTGATTTGTAGTCAAGAATATTCTTGATTTAATACTGTTTTACCTTTTAAAAATGGATTTATCCGATTATTTACTAAATGTTTTCAACTCAGAAAAACAATCAGATTTGTTTGATAGTTTCCTGCGTGCCATTCCTGATTTTGTGTATCTTCTTGATTTAGAAGATGCTAAAATTACGTATTTGAACGAGAAAACAGATGTAATTGCTCACTACACTGCAGAAGAGGTTCTGTCACTTGATAAAAATTTTTTCCCCGTAAAAAATTATGAAAACAGAGAGGTATTCTTTGAAAAAATGAATCAACTTTTCGCCAATGCAGAAGAAGGACAACATCGCTCTTTTATACTTGAGTTACTAACAAAAGAAGGAAAAAGACATACTGTTCGCAATAGAGCTACATTATTAAAGAAAACAAAAAATGGAATAGCGACAAAAGTAGTTGTGATTGCCGAGGATATTACGCAAGAAACTGAAAACGAAGAGCAAGAAAAACAAAAGCAATTGCAACTTAACAACGCCGAAAGCGTATTTATGTATGGCAGTTGGGAATGGACTTTGGGAACGGATTATGTGATATGGTCGAACGGACTATTTGATATTTTTGGCTATGATGCATCTGAGTTTCCAGATTCTAAAATGACTTATGGAGTATATAAGCAACATATTGTTCC
>JAYVIV010000010.1:0-8597 GCA_043769985.1 Arcicella sp. | reverse complement strand
GAAAATCAAACCTCCGATATGATTGGTAGAAATGAGCGTTTCGATACGTTTGTAATGTGCTTCTCCGTGCGTAGGATTAATGGCAACCATAAAAAATTGGCCAATCTTTTGATCAACGTCCATTGACATAAAAACACTATCAACCCACTGATTTTCAGCAAGTAAGCTATTGGTCGTAAACGCAGGAGGTGGAGAAAAAACGCTGTGAGAAACCTTTTTTATAACAACTTCAGATGGTCTAAAAAAACGTAATAACGTGTTGTTAAACTCCCCAATCACAGGCGTGCGGAAAGCCACCCAAAGGAGGACAAGTGTTATTAAAAATAGTGATAAACGTTTTAACATTAAAAGGTAGTTGTGGGATTAATCAAGCAACGTTAGGGCTGCAAATTTAGTACAAATTGAGTGCCAATGAAAGGGTTTTTGATAAATAAGACGGGAGGAAATGATTTAAGTAACGAATGAAAAAAGGTCGCAAGAAATTGAATTTTTGCGACCTTTATAATTAGGATTGCATAGGATTTACCACGTACAAAATGGACCACGGATGACACGGATTTAACAGATTTACACGGATTTTACATTAATTTCATCCGTGTAAATCTGTTAAATCCGTATTGTCCGTGGTCTATTCTATCTGTGGCATATCCTAAGCTTCCATCAAATACGCCTTAATAAACTCATTCAAATCCCCATTCAAAACTGCCTCGGTATTTGAGGTTTGGTAGTCCGTTCGGTGGTCTTTAACTCGTCTGTCATCCAAAACATAACTTCTGATTTGTGAACCCCATTCAATTTTCTTTTTACCCGCTTCAACCTCCGCACGAGCAGCGTTTCGTTTGTCAATTTCAATCTGATAAAGTTTCGATTTCAAGATTTTCAACGCCACTTCCTTATTCATTAATTGCGAGCGTTCTTGTTGGCAAGCAATGATAATTCCCGAAGGTTTATGGGTTAAACGTACTGCCGTTTCAACCTTGTTCACATTTTGTCCACCTGCACCACCCGAACGGAAAGTATCCCAACTGACATCGGCAGGATTAATGTAAATTTCAATGGTATCATCCACCAAAGGCGAAATATACACCGAAGCAAAAGAAGTGTGACGACGAGCGTTTGAATCAAATGGTGAAATCCTGACTAAACGATGAACGCCATTCTCAGATTTCAGATTTCCGTAGGCATATTCGCCCTCCACTTCCATCACCACCGACTTAATACCAGCCGTATCACCGTCATTATGATCAACTTCTCTGATTTTGAAACCATTTTTTTCCGCCCACATGATGTACATACGCATGAGCATACTCGCCCAATCCTGCGACTCTGTGCCACCCGCACCCGCATTGATTTCGATAACGGCAGATAGATTATCGCCTTCGTCGGACATCATTTTCCGGAACTCCAATTCAGCTAATTTCTCTTCTAATTTTGCTCCTTCGGCATCCACTTCTTCTTCCGATGCTTCATTCATGTCGTAGAATTCCCAAATCGTTTCGAGGTCACCCATCAGATGATTGAGTTGGTCGAAACCAGCCGTCCAGAACTTTAATTCACGAATTTGTCGCATCGTGATTTCTGCCTTTTTTGAATTACCCCAAAACTCAGGGTCTTGTGTTACGACTTCTAATTCTTCAATCTGAAATTTCTTATTATCGTAGTCAAAGATACCTCCTCAAAGCCTCTACTTTGGCTTTCAGGTCATTGAACCTGTCTTTTGTCATGCGTGAAAATTGTTTTTATGGTTATCCTTTTTTAGGATTGCAAAGGTAATGATAAAAACAAAGCCCTCCGAATTTGATTTTTGGAGGGCTTTGTTCTACAAGTATGGATTCTTGGGAAATTCATAGTATAAATAACCATCATCCTTCAATTTTTGGATGGTTACATTATCAGGTAAAGCCTTGAAAATGATTGCACTAAGCACCTGATGAGGCAATATTCCCAACTTACAAAGCAGATCATCTCTTCTTCTTTTTGATAAAATTTTTCTGAAAGCATCCGACTTTTCATTTGCAATTTCAGTATCTAAACCAGGTCTCCAATAAGCATTGTTAATCCCTTTAAATGCAATGGCAGGAAGATTCATGCCCATCGCAATTTTCTCCATTTCACGGTCAGATAGCTTGAAAACATAATTTCCGACTTCTTCAAACGAATATCTGTTTTTCCAATATTTTTGTAAAAGTGTAGGGTCAAAACGGTCGAGAATGTTCTTAATTGCTAACATTAAAGGCATCTTTGTAAGTGGGTCTTGCGGTTCAACTAAAATGACTCCCTTCTTAGCAACTCTAATCATCTCATACACGCCCATATAAGCACGGGGAAAGTGATGATACGCTTCTTTACAAAAAGCGTAATCAAAAGAATTATCAGCAAAAGATAATTTTTCAACATTTTCAACTGAATAATCATCAATCAAATTTTGCGATTTTACTAAGGGCAAGAAAGCTCCACCAATGTCTGTTGCCATCACTTTGCAACCTCTCTCAGCAAAATAATTAGCGTCAAAACCATAACCATCTCCAACAGTAATCCACGACTCATTAGGATTAATTAAGGGACTTGCTAATTGAAATAATTGCTCGTGTATCCAATAATCTACCGTTCTATCTTTAATACTTTGTTGCCACTTTTTAATGGTTGCTAATCTTTTATCTTCATCTGGATATTGTTTGGCAAACCAAGATTCGTGTGATTGATAACTGGTTTCTTCGAAAGTTGTATTGGTTGAATTATTCATTACATTAATTGATATCGAAATTTAAACAGAATTTTAAAGTGTCCTATGACACAAATATAAGTAAAAATAAAAGCCTTTTGATTCAAAAAATCATCAGGCTTTCGTAAACTCGAAATATTATGGCAAATGATAAAATACTTGCAACTTAGGTCTCAAAGTCGGAATTGCTTCTTCACTTGTTGTCAGGATTGTAATTTTGTAAGGCGATTCTGTTTGATGCATTAACAAAAACCCGAAACTATTATTTGGGTTTAAAACCATATCCGCAACCAAATTCTTAACGCTCATCCTTTGGTAATTTTGTCTGTAGTTACTAAATGTTGGAATAGATACTTGATTCAATCCAACAAAAGTAGGCTGATTATTCCATGTAATTCCGCTTTCAGTCCAATTTCCAGTCACACGATTAATGAAGAAAGAATTATCTCCAGTATGCCCACTATAAAAAGCACCTTGAGGTCCATCTACAAATGCCTGACTAAAATATAAAGACAGATATGCACTATCTACAATTGCAGTAGTTGGTATTGTGGATAAATCAAATCCCATGTAAATTCTTTTAGTGCTTGGCAGTCCACTAATTGTCCAAGCATATATATTAGTAGAACTTGCATCTGGATTAGTGGCATTAGGAATGTACGAATTCACATCCGCATCCTTCCCATCACTCGGACCAGGTTGAAGTGTTAATTTAATTGTTGTTGGAGCAACTGGAGGATTCCCAAAGTTCAATTTACTGGTTGAATTTGCAAACGTTACTTGTCCATTATCAACCAATTTTTTCGCCTTTGCATCATTAGTTGAAATGGTTACGGTATGCCCACTTTTAATCAAAACTTTATCCGTAAAATCTGGAACTCTCCCACACGACCAGGTTGCGGGCGTATTCCAATTACCCGAACTCAAAGAATATATCATACCTGAACATGGTGATGAACATTCGCCTTGTTCTTCATTGTAGAGTAGTAAAACTTCTTCATCAGTCAATGTACCTTTATAGATTTTTACATCGTCAATTTTACCTTTGAAAGTTTGTGTTGCATTATATCTTGAACCGATTGTTGCTATGATTGGAGTGCTATAAGTAGGCGGTATGGATGATGAAGCGGTATTACTAAATACTAATTGACCATTTATGTAAATTTTTCTATCGGTTAAAGTTCTTACTATGACGAAATGAACCCAATTATTTGCTACTACATTAAAATAGGTTAGAGCAAATGGAAATGCAGATGTTCCATAACCAATATATGAACCATAATTCCAACATGAACCAGTTGTCGCACTATTATTTAATAACATCATAAATTGGTCAGAGCCGTCATTTCCAATTGACAATATTGTTCTTGCAACGCCGTACGCAGGCAATTCACTTGCATTAACCCAAGCAGACCAAACAAATTTACTTACTCCAAAATCATTTTGATTACTCAACTGGATATAATTACTCGTTCCATTAAAATCGTAAGCACTATTGGCACGTCCAAATCTATCAGTTGTTAAAGTTGCTCCATTAACCGTTCCATGATGCAATCCTTTTGAATCCAGTGCATTACCATCAAACTTATAACAAGCCAACAATTGTAAAACTGGCGATACTGTAATTATCGCACTTCCAGAACCAGTCCCTGCCCCGCAAATATTATCTTTCACACTACTCAGGGTGTAAGTAGTAGTTGTTAATGGCGAAACACTTTGAGTTGCCGTTGAAGTCGTACTTGAATAGGATGTACTACTTACGCCATTGGAAATACTATACGTCCACGGAGATGTACCCGTAAAATTAACGGTTAAATTAGTGGATTGCCCTTCGTCAATTGAGGCTGTACCCGTAATTATTCCTGTGGCAGTTGGCAGAATTGTAATTGGTAATGTATTGAAACTGACCGTTGTACCATTGACAATTCTAATTAAATATCCACTTCCAGAAGTTGTTACCGTTGTGGGAATTGAAACTTGAATGGGTGGAACTGTTCCTGTTCCAATGATGGTTGGCGTTGTGAAACTGCCACCTGAATTTGATAATTGAACGGTATAAGTTGAACCCGCCGTTACTTCACTTTGCTGAAAGTTAACGGCTTCTAATTGGTTTCTACACAGCGTATTGTTCGTAATATTGGTCATTGAAATCAATGGAACACCCACAATTGGAGGACAATCTAAGGTTGAATTATAAAGTGACGCTATTTCTAAAGCATTCAAGCCACCTTTGAATAAACGAACATCATCAATTTTTCCGTTAAAGAAATTTGCTAATCCAGAACTTTGTGAACCTAATCTGCCAATTGATGAGGAAGCATAAGTAGATGAAAGTCCAGAAGCAGGAGAACTTTGAACTAAAACCCCATTCACATACATTTGGAGAGCATTTGTAGTTCTCACAATTGCCACGTGATACCATTGACCTAACGTAATATTAGCGGGAAATTTCACATCCACATTGCCCGAAGTTGTTGAAGACCTAAAAACCCATTTAACCACACCAGTTTCATTCTCAAGATAAAGTTCCTGCGATTGTCCAATGCCACCGATGGATAAAATGTAACCAAAATTTCCATTAGTTGGTAAATTGGCAGGTGATACCCAAAGCGAATGTGTAAAGGTATTATTCAGTAAATTAGTTGTAGGAAACTCTACATAAGCACCGTTACTAATTGAAAGTGCCGATGTTGCCGTGGAATTTCGATTTGTCACATACGAAGTGCTTCCTCCATTTACGTTTAAAACACCATTATTACTCCCAATTTGGTCCGTTACATTATTATTAAGCGGAAAACAACTTACTAATTGCACCGTTCTGGATACCGTCACAACGCCACTTCCTGAGGATGTTCCTGCCCCACAGGCATTGCTGAGTGATGTTACGGTATAAGTAGTCGTACTCAATGGAGTAACCGAAATCGTTAGTGGGGTTGTATTCGTTGTGCCAGTTTGACCGTCTGAAAGTGTATAATTATAAGGAGCTCCACCCGTGAAAGCCAAACTAATATTGGCAGATTGTCCTTGATTAATCGTTGAATTTCCACTTACTGCCACCGTAGGAGCTACACAAGTTGATGCATTTACCTTACAATAAGAAACCGTTCCGCCTGAAGGTTGCGTTACATTAATATTTGTTGCACTATTTGAATAATTTGCAATCATCATTACATATTTCTGTCCTGCCACTGCATTAACAGACAATGAAACGATACTACTAATAGAAAAATCGCAAGAGATTGGGGTGTTCAAAGTGCTTGCACAGGCATTAGCAAGGTCATTATTAGAAATGGCTCCCCAAATGGCTCCATCAACATCTCTTGAATTAGAATTGTTGAATGAAAAAGTCAATGTACCACTGGTTTGAGCAGTAATGACAAACCACATCTGGTTCGTACTTCTACCCAAGCAACCATAATTTACGCCCGCCGGACCCGTTAAACACTCATTATCGTTTGTTGCGGCAGCATAAGTAAATGATGAAGCACAAGTATAATTCTGAGGATTTGTAAATTGTGAACATCCAACAATTGGAGTGGTACAACCTGCAAGATTCGGAACAAAAGGGTTTGATGGAAGTTTTTTCTGAGCATTTACCGAGAAAAAAATAGAAATACCAATGAATAGCAAAACAGTGGTAGCACACCGTTTAATGAAGGAAAAGTAAAACATGATGTAAGTGGGGGTTGATATAAATGTTACAGACAAGACAAGAACGTTTAATCCTTAGTGGTTCTTCGGTGTATAATATTACCTGTCTTTGATTTGCAAAGGTATTTATTTTTTAGTTTTTAACAACCTGATTGATAATAATTTATAAAAATAAATACTCAAATATTTTCCTATCTAAACTATCATTATACCTTGATTTTCTTCCCCTATTATATCATAACAAAAATATCTGTTCTCTAATCTCTACGCACTATCCTTTGTCTTAGCTATATTTGTAAAAAAATTGTATTATTCCCTTAAAAATATAACAAAATGGCACAAGTATATGATTTAATTGTGATTGGTTCTGGTCCTGGTGGATATGTTGCGGCAATTCGTGCTTCACAGTTGGGGTTGAAATGTGCGGTGGTTGAGCGTGAATCTTTAGGTGGCATTTGCCTTAATTGGGGCTGTATTCCCACAAAAGCCTTGTTAAAATCTGCCCAAGTTTTTGAATATATCAAACACGCTGCCGATTACGGAATCACGGTTTCAGAAGCCCATGCCGACTTTGGGGCAGTCATTAAACGTTCTCGTGGCGTGGCAGATTCAATGTCGAAAGGTGTTCAATTTTTAATGAAAAAGAACAAAATCGACGTGTTGATGGGTAACGGAAAAGCCTTAAAAAATAAGAAAGTTGAAGTGACTGCTAACGATGGGAAAGTGACCGTTTATGATGCCAAAAACATCATGATTGCCACGGGTGGAAGAGCGAGAGCCTTACCAAATATTCCAATTGATGGCGTGAAAGTGGTTGAATATCGCAAAGCTATGACGCTTGAAACTCAACCAAAATCAATGGTAATAATCGGTTCTGGGGCAATTGGGGTTGAGTTTGCCTACGTGTATGCGGCTATGGGAACGAAAGTAACCATCGTAGAGTTCTTGCCAAACATCGTACCCGTTGAAGATGAGGACGTTTCAAAAGAATTGGCAAAGCAATACAAGAAAATGGGTATTGCCATTCACGTAAATTCATCGGTTGAATCAGTTGATACTAAAGGAGAAGGTTGTAAAGTATCGGTAAAAACGCCAACAGGAAACATCTCAATTGATTGTGATATTGTTCTTTCAGCGGCTGGCGTAATTGCCAATCTTGAAAATATTGGATTAGAAGAAGTTGGCATAATAACCGACAAAGGCAGAATCACGGTGGATAAATGGTATCAAACCAACGTGCCAAATTACTATGCCATCGGAGACGTTACGCCTGGACCTGCCCTTGCCCACGTAGCCTCGGCGGAAGGCATTATTTGTGTGGAAAAAATTGCAGGACATCACGTGGAGGCTTTGGATTATTCTAATATTCCAGGTTGTACGTACTGCACGCCAGAAATCTCATCGGTAGGTATGACTGAAAAGAAAGCCATTGAAGCAGGATATGAAATTAAAGTAGGTAAATTCCCGTTCGTAGCCTCTGGAAAAGCCACTGCCGCAGGAGCAAGAGACGGCTTTGTGAAAGTGATTTTTGATGCAAAATACGGTGAATTCTTGGGAGCTCACATGATTGGCTATAACGTAACGGAATTGATTGCGGAAGTAGTGGTGGCTCGTAGATTAGAAACCACCGCTCACGAAATTATGACCTCCATTCACCCTCACCCAACCATTTCAGAAGCCATCAAAGGAGCAACTGAGGCGGCTTATGGTTGTGCGGTTGATTTGTAGAAGCCCCCTAACCCCCGAAGGGGGAACAAAATAAAAAGCCTTGCAAATATCTAAATTTGCAGGGCTTTTCTGTTTCCTCGGCTGGTAGAAACACTCCGTCCCCGTGGCTGTGTCTCCCGACCAGCCAAAATACGTCCGCTAACTGTGGAGAGGAGTTATGGATACCCAAAAGTAAAAGAGGTCGTTGAATTATATTTCAATGACCTCTTTCGTTTTATAATTCATTGATAATCATACACTTGATTTTTTGCCGTTGTTTGTGTTTTCACAAACGACACTTACGGAAGCACCTTGCGGAGCATAACTGTAAGTAATAAAACGGAACTATATACTTAATGTCGCAAGTCAAAAATACCCCTATCCCAACCGAGCGTCGGTCGCCCTTTCCCCTTGATGGGAAAGGGCTTCTACACTCGTTAGGAAAGTCCTTCCCTTCAAGGGGAAGGATTTAGGATGGGGTAATTCGTATTTGCGACATTAAGTATATAGTTCCGAA
>JAYVIV010000009.1:0-3007 GCA_043769985.1 Arcicella sp. | reverse complement strand
TTTTCAAGGAAGAATCTTTAAAATTATAGCGGTTTGTAAATTAGATAAGAAAGAAATATCGAAGCATTTAACGGAAAATAAAGCCAATATTACCATCAGAAATTTTCCTCTGACCGTTCAACAAATACGAGATAAATTGAAATTATCGGATGGTGGAAATGAGTATCTTTTTGCCACGACCGATGCCCAAAATCAGAAGATTGTGATTATTTGTATTAAAGTATAATAGGTTTCCAAACTGTTATACTTTTTCCAACCAATACCCAACCAAAATCCCCACAAAATAAGCTACTAAATCACTCCACAGAAAACCAAAACCCAAAACCAAACCTCCTAAACGATTTTGACGAATATTATCAATCCAATTGGCATGATATAATTGTGAGAATTCTATCAAATAACAAAACGTCAAAGCAAACCAAAAAGCCTTCATGGATTGACTTGGAAAGAGAAATCTAAACCCAAAATAAATCATCATTGCCCACAACGAATCTCCTGCATAAAGTCTCATAAATTCATTACCATACGTACGAGTTGCCAAGCCGACAGGAATCAATAAAAGAGCAAACAGAAGGAACATAAGCCTATTTTTCATGTTGAGGCATAATTTTTTTAATAAGATAATACAAAGGCAAGCCACCTAAAAACAAGCCAATTGCCGTTGGTAAATTATCAGCATTACTGTATAAAGATGCAATGGCAACAAGCGTATAAGTGACAATGAAAATGGCAGGAAAAAGCACTTTCCCGAAACCAATGGTGTACAAATCGCCAATATTTTCACGGATTTTTTTACGTAAAATAAAAATGGTAAAAGCTGAAGTAATCATACCAATTGAGTCACAAAACATGACATAATTCAGTAGTTCTTTGAAAGAATCAGCGAAGAAAAGTATCAAAATCAGGAAACTTGCATAAACCGTCAAGGCAATTTCTTGGACTTGCGTTTTGTCATTTTGTTTACTGAAAAATTTGGGTAAAACACCATCCTCTGCCATCGCATAATACACTCGAGGGTTTGTGAGCATAGAAGAATTCACGAACGTGAGAACCGAAATAAAGAGTAAAACCGATGTAACTTTAGAGCCAGTTTCACCGAAAAATACCTTCGCCAAATCCGAAATCAAGGACGTTGAATTGGCAATTCCATCAATTCCTAAGACATTATAGTAAGCATAATTAATAGCTAAATATAGAAACATCACAATTCCGCAACCAATAAAAATACCTCTGGGCGTATTTCTGGAAGGGTTTTCAATATCTGTTCCAAAATTTATCGTTTGTTGATACCCGCCATACGTAAAGAAAATGGGAATAAAACTGAGTGCCAAGGCTTTGAAATAATCAGAGGTTTCCCAAGTGGAAGCAACCACATTCGTTGAAGGTTTTGGCGTTTCGTGATTACCAAAAATCGTTAAAATTAACAATCCCATCAATACGATTTTTATCATCGAAAGCACATTTTGGGTTTTGGCAGAAAGTCGAATGCCTAAGAAATTTATGCCGTATAAAATCACAATGGTTACGATGGAAGTAATCTTGATTCCCAGAGGATTTTGCAGCGATTCAGGCATCAAAACAGGGTTGATGTATTCTGCCCCAACCATTGCCACAATTGACACCGCCCCCGCATTAGAAATCACAATCATCCAGTTGACCATGAAGGCAAAAGCGGGGTGATAACAATAGGAGAAAATCTTGTAGAAACCGCCTTTCACGGCATAACGAGAACCAATTTCAGCGTAGGTTAGTCCGCCTAAATAACTGATAAGTCCACCCAAAATCCACGCTAAAAAGAAAATGGAAGGGATTTGAGCAGTTTTAGCAACTTCAACTGGATTTCTAAAAATTCCCATGCCGATAATCAGACTTATCACGAGCATGACGGTATCGAAGAGGTTGAGTTTATTTTTATGGTTCATTTGTTTGGGGTCATTGATGCGGGGGTATGAGGTGACACAGGAACGCCTGCCGCAGAGAGCCACAGAGTTAAAAATTGAGAACCACAGAGAAAATTAGAGTTACTCTCTGTGGCTCTCTGCGGCAGGCGTTCCTGTGTCACCTTATACTCTTAAAAAAAATTCTCTACCGTAAATTAGAAATTAGCCGTCAGAAATCATAAATTTGATTGAAATAAATTATCATTCATGAACTGGAAATCCCTTTATACCAGCAAACGCCTCGGAGCAGAAAATCGTTACGAAACTGAAAAAGCCGACCTCATCAGAAATGCCTATTTGCGTGATTATGATCGACTTATCTTCTCTTCACCTTTCCGAAGAATGCAGAATAAGACCCAAGTTTTTCCAGTTCCTGGCCCAATTTTCGTGCATAATCGTTTGACTCACAGCCTTGAAGTTGCGTCCGTTGGGCGTTCTTTGGGAAAAGCGGTGGGCGTGAAATTATCCCAAAAATATCCCAAAGAAAACCTTAATTTCCATGAGTTTTATCGCTATGATTTACCAACCGTGATTGCTACCGCTTGCTTGGCTCATGACATTGGAAACCCGCCTTTTGGACATTCGGGCGAGTCGGCAATTCGCAATTATTTTGATAATCTGACGGGGGAAACAAGAGATACTTTGGAGGCAGAACTCTCTGAAAATCAACTGAATGACTTCCGAAAGTTTGAAGGAAATGCCAATGCGTTTCGTATTTTGACCAACGACCAAAACGGGCATAAATTGACTTATACCGCCATTGCAACCATTGTGAAATATCCGACCGATTCAACCAATGGATTCAATAAAAAAACGGGACTTATTGGCACCAAAAAATCGGGATTTTTTGATTCTGAAATTGAAGTATATCGTAAAGTTGCCAATGAATTAGATATTCAAGTTTTGGACAATGACCTCAATACTTTTGCCCGACATCCTTTTGTGTTTTTGATGGAAGCTGCTGATGATATTTGTTACAGAATCATTGATTTGGAAGATGCCCACCGCCTCAGAATTTTGACGGTTCAACAAGTATTGGACTTACTTTTACCCTTCTGGGAAAATGA
>JAYVIV010000008.1:0-2656 GCA_043769985.1 Arcicella sp. | reverse complement strand
CTACTAATTCACCTTTTTGGTTGATAATCAAGCCGTTACTGCCTGGTTCGTTGCTGTATCTGCCCATGCCTGTATAGCCCGAAGGTTTCAAAAATGGAACGGCAGATTTGTCGCCTTCTTTCCAACCATAAATGGTGTTGGCGGGTACGTCCGAGAAGAGTAAATACCCACCATTTTTAACCCAAACAGGTCCTTCCGACCATTTATAACCAGAAGATAAAACCTCAATTTTGGCATCTGGGGCGATTAGTTTGTCTAAGGAAGGGTCAATTCTGACTACTTTCCCGAGGGTTGGGTAGTTGGTTTGTGCGGATATGTATGACATACAACAAGTTATTAGAAGGGTTGATAAGATTGTTTTCATTTTTATTCAGCAAAAGGTTTGAAAATGGGGTGGGCAAATTTAGTTTCGTTGGTTTTGATAATTGACATGATTTGGTAGTTAATTTGTTCTTTTACTTGAGCAAATATTTTTGAGTCATTGGTAGCGACATTATAAGAAACCAGAATATCTAATGAGTTTTCACCAAAACCTCCAAAACGAGTTACACCAGGATCTGGTTTGTAATTAAGTTCTTGATTATGAATAACTTGATTGATTTCTATGACAATTTTTTCTAAAATATCAATGGAAGTATCCGACTCCAATTTAACGGTATATTTTGCCCGCATGAATTTTCTTTTGGTCTGATTTTCAAGGGCTTGTGCCGTTAAAAGACGATTGGGAACGCTTATCAAACTACCATCTCCCGTGCGAATGCGGGTACTGCGGAAACCAATATTTTCGACATCGCCCGAGACTTTGTCTAACGTAATATTATCGCCGACCACAAAAGGTAAATCTAAAAAAAGTGTAAATGAGGCAAAAAGGTTTTCTAAGGTTTCACGGGCGGCTAAGGCAATGGCGAGTCCTCCAATTCCTAAACCTGTTACTAAAGCTACGACATCTACTTTGAAAACGACTCCTAATAGAAAAAAAATGGTTAAGATAGAGATACCAACAACAACTAAATCTTTGAAAAAAGGAATGAATTGGTCGTCTAATTTTGAAACTGTTAAAGTGGCTCTTTCTTGAAACATTAAAGCGATAAACTTAGTAATCCTAACCAAAATCCATGCGATTGCAA
Source organism: Arcicella sp. (assembly GCA_043769985.1). Classification (GTDB taxonomy): domain Bacteria; phylum Bacteroidota; class Bacteroidia; order Cytophagales; family Spirosomataceae; genus Arcicella. The sequence goes on along the minus strand of JAYVIV010000008.1, from coordinate 1,529 downwards.
ATATGAATACGCCTTGATACATTCTAATTAATATCATTTTTAATCCAAATACTTCCTGTGAAGGTAAGTTCCATGAGGCTGGGAAATGGATGAAAGTAGAAGCTATGTAGATGACTATCAGCGTGATAAGTAGTCGTACAGGTTGTCCGAGCATTTCTAAGAATGTACGGATTGGCATGCTGTCGTGGCGAATGAAGCGGAATAAGATTTTACTGAAATACTCTGCAATAAAACGTCTGAATAATAGTCCAAAAGCTAAAATTCCAATCAACCAAAGTATGTCTATAACTTTATTTTCAAGAAATTCGGTTTGTAAATACTGCATTTTCAAAGGTTTAAATGAAACGTAAAGTTAATTTATTCTGATTGTTAATTAAAGAAAAAGTAATTTTGTGGTTGTCTTCGACAAATGATGGCACACGGATGAAACGGATTGGACACTGATTTAAACGGATTATTTTATTAGTAGATAGTAATTTTCTATGAAATGTAAAGTTGGAAAAGTGTATTTTATTACGATTATATAAAATTATTAATGCAAAGGTCAATTCATTATGAACAGCAAATTACTAAAATAAAAAAAATCGTTTAAATCCGTGTCTAATCCGTTTCATCCGTGTGCTAATCCATAACAAAAATATCAAATGAATTTATCTGTTGATTTAGGAAATACTTATGCCAAAACAGGGCTTTTTTCGGGAGGGAAGTTGGTGGAAACTCATTGGAAATTGACTTATGATGAATTGGTTGATTATGTTCAAAGTATTCATCCTCAGCGGATTATAGTTTCATCTGTGAGCTATTCAGAGGAGCAATTGAAGGAGGAGTTTTCTAATGTTACTTCTGATATATACTTACTGAAAAGCACTACGCCCGTACCGCTAATTAAACTTTATGATACGCCCGAAACCTTGGGTGCTGACCGTGTGGCTGCTGCTATTGGAGCAAAAGTTTTATACCCTGAAAATAACTGTTTGGTGATTGATATGGGTACTTGTATTACGTATGATTTGGTGGATTCAGAAGACAATTTTCATGGTGGAATTATCTCGCCAGGGGTGCGTATGAGGTTCAAAGCGATGAATACTTTTACGAAGCGTTTGCCATTATTAGAGTTCAATGAAATCCCAGATGCAATTCCTGAATTGATTGGTAAAAACACGAAACACGCTATGCAAAGTGGGGTTATGAATGGTTTGTTGGCAGAAATAAATGGGCTAATTGAAGCGTATGACAAGGTTTTAACAAATATTAACGTCATTTTCTGTGGTGGTGATGCCACTTACTTTGCAAACCGCATAAAAAACCCGAACTTTGTAGTCCCAGAATTAGTGCTGATTGGACTTAATCGAATTTTAGAATATAATATTGAAACTCAACACAATGATAAATTGTAAAAACATATTGAAATTATCCACAAATTCTATCCTTTTTATTTCCTATTGCCTACTGATTTCAATTCAATCAAAAGCACAGCAAACAAATTCACCGTTTTCTTATTTAGGAATTGGCGAAGTTTATACGGGTGG
>JAYVIV010000007.1:0-9571 GCA_043769985.1 Arcicella sp. | reverse complement strand
TATGGTCCAGTTTGCCCATAACCTGTTACGGAAACATAAATTATTTTAGGATTCACTTTTCTTGCTTCTTCATAACCCAAACCAATTTTATCCAAATAAGTGGGTCTGAATTGCTCTACGACCACATCAGCAGTTTTTACTAATTCAAAGAAAATTTTCCGTCCTTCTTCTGATTTATAATCCAAAAACATACTCTTTTTTGAACGATTATACGCCAAATAATTCACCGATTCTCCGCCCACAAAAGGCGGAAAAACTCGTACATAATCGGGAGCATTGGGGTCTTCAATTTTGATTACTTCCGCTCCCATATCCGCCATGAGCATTGTTCCCAAAGGTCCTGGCAATAAGCGAGTTAAGTCTAAAATTCTGATTCCTTGAAGAGGGCCAGTTTGTGGTTTTCTGGACATATATTTATAGTTTTTAGAATTTTCAGTTTCCAAGTCTCAATTTTCGGTATTCAAGTAATAGCTACTTAAAGTTGGATTGATGATAAGTAATCACTTGAAAATTAGGTATTGAGCATTGAAAATTAATCTTTTATAAAATCATTAACAATTCTCCCCATCAACATCACAAACCTCTCCTTTTATCGTCTCAACCTCCATTTCCTTAGAAACCTTCTCCAAAATCTCCATGAAAACCTCCGCAGGTTGAGCCCCCGAAACAGCATATTTTTGATTAAAAATAAAGAATGGAACACCCGAAACGCCCAATTGACGATAATAGTTCATTTCCTCTTTCACTTCATCAGTTGCCATATCAGAATTAATGATTTTCAACGTTTTCTCAGCCGACCAACCGTATTTCCCCAAGAGTTCTACTAAAACATTTTCTTGCGTAAGGTCTTGTCTATCAACAAAATAGGCTTTCATAAACGCTTCCTTTACCTCCGCTTGAATCCCATCTTGCAAAGCTATCGTAAGTATGCGGTGAAGTGTGAGCGTATTGATGGCTTTTGGTAAGGATGAAAAATCAAAATCCAAGCCTTCCATCTGTGCAACTTGTTCAACTTGATGAAATTTTGATACAAAATCAGCCCCAAAACGATTTTCCATATAAGTTTGAAAACCCAAGCCTTCGTTTGGCACAGAAGGGTCGAGTTGATATGCCCGATAAATAATTTCTATGTCTTTAACTTGCACAGTACCAGAAAGTTGTGTACCTTCAATAGCTCTTTCAAGCCTACGCTTACCGATATAACACCACGGACAAACTACATCAGATACCACGTCAATGCGAATTACACTTTCTTTGTTCATTTTGATTTATATTTTAACCTTCGCAACCATCCAAGTATTCATACGTATTGGCTGGTAAGAGCTATTTTAATTGCTTTTTAAATAACTAAGAACCAGTCTCATAAATTCCATTAAATTTTATAATTGTTAAACATTCTGATTGTCAGGGGGTTATATTTTCACGTCAACAAATATTAAGTCTGTTATGAAAAAAGTCTATTTATTATTTTTTATCGCCTCAATCGCACTAACGTCGTGCAATCGTAATGGTTTTCAGGTAGGTACCGCCTGCCACAGAGAAATTGAAGATGAAGTTTTCAAACCAAATTATGCATCGTTTACTACCGTAGAGAAACAGTTCAGCATTGTTGATACAACCTATCAGTTTCAAGCCGTGATTGATGAAATTGGAAATCAAATGAAACTTCGGGGATATCAGGATTCAAAAGACCGTCCGAATTTGATTGTGTTTTACGCTCTTTTTCCAAGCGACGTAAATTTGTCTGTACTACAACGCTCGTTTAGAGGCTTGGGTAAAGAAAGCATGAACGAAGAACTCCGTAGAGTCAAACTCAGAAAAGGAACGCTCCTTTTGCAATTTGTCGAAAATGATACAAACCGTCCAATCTGGATGGGATATGCAGCAGGAATCGCCGCACCAGAAACGCAAAAGATTGATGAAAAAGCCCTAAGAGTGGCAACAAGGCAGATTTTTGATAATTATAAAATATTTGCAAAAGATTATATTGCGGGAAAGAAAATCGTGAGTACGCAAGTTCTGGCGAGTAAGTAGCTACTCGTTATTGGTTATTAGGAATTGGTTATTGGTTACTAAAAAAGCTCAATAACTGATTTCTGATAACCGATAACCAATCCCTAATAACTAAGCATCTCTAAAACTTCCCGATGTTGCGGAAACATTTCCAATAATTCCCCTCTACTTTTCATTTCAAAATCCTCAAAATCAAAGCCTGGCGAAACCGTGCAACCCACCAGAGAATAGCTATTCAAAAGAGCAGGTTTAGACCCAAACCATACACCTGCGGGAACGACTGCCTGAAATACTTCTCCGTTTTCAGGATTATTACCCAAACGAAAAACCTCTAAATTCCCCACTTCATCAATCATAAAAACATCCAAAGGACAACCCGCATAAAAATGCCACATTTCATCAGATTGAATCCTGTGCAAGGCTGAAATATGATGGCTTTCAAGGAGGAAATAAATGCCAGTAGCAAAACTTCTTTCGCCTTTAAAACGGCTTGGAAGAACATTTTGAGGAATTTTTTCTGCGGAACGGTAAGTTTCTGCAAAATATCCACCTTCGGGGTGGACTTGCATTTTATAGTGTTCTATCCAGAATTTGGGAGGGTTCATCGGGTAAATAAACGTTGGTCAAATGAAAATTCTTGTTGATTGATTATTTTAACTTCTTTGAATAAAGAATGTTGTGGATTTATCAAAAAATTATATTCCACATCAATAATTGCCGAAGGTACTTTCATAGCTAAAAATTCCTTTTTTTCAACGAAATTATCAGTCAATTTTCGTAAATTTTCAAAGGCATCCTGATTAAGCCAATCATTTGGAAAGTCATCCGTAGAATATTCTCGAAATGAATCTGGAATCTCGATGGTAATAGCTTGAAAAGTAGGTAAAAAGGTAGGGTTACTAATATGAACGATATTTTCTAAAACGGATAGTGATAAATTTTCGCTTGTATAAAGAATAGAAATACCTACTCTATTCCAGCGTCCTCCGTATAATTTTGCACCCATTCCTGATAAATCTGTTGCGTATTTTTTAGGAGTTAATCTATAAACTTTCATTAATAAATAGTTGATAATCAGTGGTTTGAAACTAAATAAATACACCATGTTCAATTCTGCCGAGTTCATCATGAATTATTTGAAAACCACGATGAGTATCTAAAATATCAATTGGACGTTGTTTTTTAAATAAAGCATGGTTCGATTTCATCCAGCCATTAAATCTTTCAATTGTTCCAAAAACCTCTTCACCGTGTTGGTACAAATTGGCTAATTCAATTGTTTTTTCAGATGCAACTTTACTCAATTTTGTATCATCAGAATAGCGTTGTAAAGTTCTTTCCGAAAGGTCTAAAACACTTGCTAACTCCTTCTCTGTGAAATTAATACGAGTAGCCAATTGAAACAAAAGACTCTTAGAAATTCCTTCACGAGACAATTGAATAATTTGCCAATCATGACCTTGACCAAGCATCAAAAATATATCTTCTTGCTTTGAATTTACTTTTTTCATTTTTTTGTTATTTGTCATAAATATATTGACAAATGTCGTAAATTCAAAATTATTTTAAGTTTTCTTTCATCTTTGCAACATTTATAAATTGTTGTGTGTCATTAAGGTGTAATTGTCTGAATTTGGATTCGTGGGATTTGAGGATTTTTTGGATTTTGGAGTGTCATTTATTTAATCCAAAAAATCCATTAATCCCACGAATCCAAATTCAGACAGAAATACTCAACCCATTATTATCATTACCTCTGGAACAAAAGCTATACATAGACAAACATCTCCCACTTGTTGAGGCTTGCCGTCGGGGCGAACGCAAGGCTCAATATGAGATTTATAGACTTTATTCCAAGTCTATGTATAATGTTGCGGTCAGAATTGTCAACCACGTGGGAGAAGCAGAAGACGTTTTGCAAGACGCTTTTTTGGATGCTTTTCAGAAAATTCACGACTTCCGACAAACCAGTACGTTTGGGGCTTGGTTGAAACAAATTGTGGTTAATCGTGCCTTAAATCAACTACGCAATCGTAAAGTTCAATGGTTTGATATTGAGGAAGGCTATGAGATTTGTGAGGAAGAATCTTACGACGACGACCGTGTGAATTATGACGTTCAACGAGTGCAATACGCCATTCAGCAACTCCCCGACGGTTTCAGAACGGTGATTTGTTTATATTTGCTCGAAGGATATGACCACGAAGAAATTGCCGAGGTTTTAGGCATCGCTGAATCAACCTCACGTACACAATACATACGAGCAAAGAAACGATTATTAGAAATATTAAAAAGTTGATAGCACACGGATTTTAAGGATTAGACACAGATTAAATTAATAAAAAAAATCCCGTAAATCCGTGTCCAATCCGTTAAATCCGTGTGCAATCAGTCAAAGAAAATGAAGAAGCAAGAAGATAGAAATTTAGAACAATTTATTCAAAACAACCGAGAGGCTTTCGATAATTGCGAAGCTCCTGCCGGTCTTTGGGATAAAATTGATAGGTCGATTGGGAAGGAAATTATCCCGAACCCTGAGCCTGATGAAATCATTATTAAATTCAAAAAATCATCCATTTCAAAGTTGAAAATGTGGGCAATGGCTGCCAGTTTAGTTCTCTTAATTGGTTATTCGTCAGTGTTTTACCTAAACAATAAATCAGATTCTACGGAACAAATTGTTGCAGAAGTTGCTCCACAATATGGGGATAAAATGGTACAATACGCAAGTCTGATTGAGAGCAAGCGAGAAGAAATTAAGCAAATTGAAACGCATGACCCCGTGATGTATAAAGAGTTTGCCACTGAAATTGAAAAGCTGAATCAGGATTACCAAAACCTTCAAACCGAATTATCTCAAACGCCCAATCAAGAGGATTTAGTGAAGGCAATGGTGCAAAATTTACAAGTACAGTTAGACATTTTGAATCGTCAATTAAAGATTATTGAGAAAGTTAAAGAGTATCAAAAAAATCCGATGAAAAGTGTGTAAGTGCTTGTTATTGAGAACGTCAAGAGCTGTCGTTGCGAGGTACGAAGCAATCTGTCAGCTTACGGGGAGAGGCTTTCAAACTCCATTTCATCAATCAAACAGATTGCTTCGTACCTCGCAATGACAAAATGCAAACACCTTTTCATCAATCCAACAGATTGGTTTAGCGAAACCCCGATTCACTGCGTTCGCAATGACAGCTGTTCACTTTTCTTATTTTTAACAAAACAAAACAATGAAAATAATATATAACATATTGATAATAAGCATTTTATATGTTTCAAATGCGTGGTCGCAGGATAGTTTAAAGAACAAATATTTAAAAATAGAAGAAAACGAGTCTATTCATCAACTTCTTGAACGACATGGAACGGGAAGCGTCGAACATTCAAAGCAAAGGGTTGAAGGTTTGTTAAACGAATTAAGAGCATCTGCCAAAAATCGGTCTTTTTCGCACGTTGTTCCAATACCTCAATTACCACCGTTACCACCAATGCCCCCTATTGAATATCAAAATTTAGGCAGAAGTGAAAAATCAGAAGATAATCCATTTGAAAAAAAGAAAACCATCGCCAAAACATTTACCGTAGATTCAAAAGATCGTTTGAGCATTAATAATCAGCACGGAGATGTGAAAATTATCCTTTGGGATAGAAACGAAATCAAGGTGGATGTTACCATTATTGGCTACGGAAGTTCAGAATCAAAAGCCCAAGAACTCATTGATAATGTGGAAATTACGGACAAAAGAGAGGGAGATAAAATTTCTTTTAAAACTTTTATTGACACGGACGAGAACCCTTGGAGTTGGGGACATGGTTGGAATTGGAATGGAAAGAAGGATGATGAAACTATAAAAGCTAAAAAGGGAGTAGAAATTAATTATAACGTCTATATGCCTCGCACGAATGCCCTCACGGTTTCCAACAAATACGGCAAAACGATTATCCCACAATTTGATGCTCCTTTGAAGATTACATCAAACTATGGAAGTTTTACCTCAGACCGTTTGAAAGGAATTGATAAGGATATTTTTGTACAATATGGGTCAAGTAATATCAAGCAAATGGATGATGGGGATTTACAAATTTCGTATTCAAAACTCAATATTGATAAGGCTGATAACCTTAAATTGAAGAATAATTATGGTTCTGTAACTTTGGATGACATCAATAATCTGGATGGAACATTTCAGTATTCGAGTGGAAAAATTGGTAGAATTAATGAAACAGGGAAGTTAAATATTAGCTATTCAGACGGAGTACAACTTTCAGAAATGGCAAAAACCTTGAAAAGCTTGCATATTAATTCTAATTATACTGCCGTAAAATTACCTGTGAATGGTGATTGTAATGCAGATTTTGAAGTAACGACCACTTACGCCAATTTTCGGTATCCAACTGGCAAAGTAACCTTCACCGTGAATCCAGATGAAAACGACGACGATGATCGCAAAACGGGGATGGGCTGGCATCCAACCAAGACCTATAAAGGCAAGATTGGCAAAGGTTCAAATACGAAGATTACGATTAAGACTAATTATGCGGGGGTGAAATTTATGGAGAAGTAATTTTCGGTAAAGGTTGAACGGTACACGGTGAACGGAATGAGATAGAATTACCGTTCACCTTTAACCGTTTACCGATTCAAAACCTGTTCCAACAACCTATAAATGTGATTGTATTCATCTTTTGGAAACATATCCGTGTTGATGTCTGGCATTGTTTTTATTTGCCCATTTTGTACCGTAACTCTTTGATTCATATACTGTTGAGATGCTTTCTTTACATCAATATTTGCTTTTGAGAAATGATTTTGAGTAAATGAATCTTCTAATCTTTTCGTTAATATTTGGTCATTAATTTGCAATGGTTCGTTACTTCCAATCAAGATAAATTTTCCAATCTCATACACATACGGGAACACACCCACGAAGGTATCACGCACTCGAAACGTAGGCATCCATGAAGCCACTATTCCTCCTTTTTTGAGTTTTGTTTTCAATACTTCAAAATATTCTTTGGAATAAATATTGCCTGAAAAAGATGATTTCGGACGAAGAGCATCCGCCTCAATTAAATCATATTTCTTATCATTATTTTGAATTTCATACCGCCCATCTTTCATAATCAAATTCACTCTTTTGTCTTTCAAAATATCAGAAACAGAGCTATCATTTTTCTTTATTGCATATTCTCTTAACACATCAGGCTGACTCAAAATCACCTCAAAACAGTCAATTTGCTTGGTTTCTGAACGTCCTGAAACATTATAAAGTGTCCCGCCCGACCCTAAACCAATGATGGCAATATCTTCTGGGTTTGGGTGAATGAAAGACGGAATACTGCCCAAAGCCACATGAACATCATCAGAACTGAAAGGCAAATGACTCTGTCCCAAACCATTAATAAAAACCACATCTTGATTTGTACCTTCAAAATTGAGTTTAATAGATGACAAAGCTGAATCATCTTCCTTGAAAATCAAGGTATTAACATCTTGCACACCTCCAAAAACTTGCCAGAAAGATTTGCTATCAGGAATTAGATAAACCACTGAAAGCAATACCACCGACAGAAAAACAGTGTAAGCCAAAGGCAGTACTTTTTTACGATAAATCAAGAAAACATAAATTAAGCCAATAATACCTAATAACTTGACTATCAATGCTGTACCCAAAATGTTGAATCCTACGAGCGTCACAAACCAAGCTCCAATGGAAGAACCAACGATGTTGACAAATTGTAACCAACCCACTTTTCGCCCTACTTCTGTGTAATCATCTTGAATAATTGCTTGAGAAATCGTAAAACTAAAACCCATTAGAAAAGTAGGGACAGACATCAAAAAAATGGGAACGATGATATACATTACCAAGACAATTTTACCACTAAAATCAGTCTCGTATTGTAGAAAATAATTGGATAAAAACGATAGACTTTCTGTATTTTTAACGCCCCACAAAAACAAAAATATCGCCCCTACTGAATACAGATAAAGAAAATATTGAGTTTTCAAGAATACTCCTTCCAAATCTCTTCGGGTTTTACGAAGAAAACGAACGCCAAAGTTTGTCCCAAAAGCCATTGACATCAAGTAAATAGCTAACACAATGGCGAAAGTCATGGAGATAGATTTGATGGTAACGTCCAGAATTCTGAACCAAATAATTTCAAAGCAAATCGCCATAAACCCTGACATCGCATATTGAAAAGCCCAAAATGTAAAGCCATTGCTCCAAACAAACGGTGTTGGATTTGTAGGGATTTTATCCTCTTCCGATTGATTATTTACTTCGTTTCGATAAATAAATCCCGCAATAACGGCACAGATAAAGTTGAGACTTGCACCCAGATAAACCGCATGATGAAAGCCAATCCAACGAATTAAAATAATGCCCGTCACAAATGCCCCTAAAGCTGCTCCAAGCGTATTGACAAAATATAATTTACTAATAAAATTTGCCTGATTATCAATGCTTTGTAACTTAAAAGATTTAGAAAGCAACGGCAATGAAAGCCCCATCAAAAAGGTCGGAAACAATAATATTGCGAATAAAAGAAGGTATGTTTGAACACTTCCTGATACTTTAAAAACCCCAGAACTATACAGAAAATCGTAGATGATTGGCTTGCTCAACAAGGCAAAAATGCCAATGCCTAATTCGGCAAAAACGAAATAAAGAATTGGCCGATTTTTGGCGGAACGGTCAGCAATAATCCCTCCCAAGAGATACCCTAAACCCAAACCAGCCATAAAAGCTGAGACGATCAAACTGATACTTAACGAACTAATACCCGTGTAAAAAACCAGCCAGCGTTGCCAAACAACTTGGTATAAAAGGGCTGCAAAACCAGAAAAAAAAAAGACGAGTAGAAGCACTCGTTGGCGAAATGTGGAGATTGGAGAATTTTTCAAAAGAGTTTTAGTTGATGGGTAAGTTTTAGAACTAAGTTACAATCCAAACTGATTTAATCCAAGACACTTTTTTGTTTTTAGATTTTGGACATAAAAAAAGGGTAAATAAAAGCTATCAAAACTTCGATTTCCCCTTTTTGCTGCCTACTGGAAACTAAAAAACTGCCAACTCTAATTATCCTCTTCATCTTTCTTTTTAACTTTTTTCGGGGCTTCGTAAATGATTTTTCCTTTGTCATCTCGCTCCACTAAAACTTCGGCGGGAGTGTTGTCGAATTTGTCTTTTGCGAATACCGTTTCCTTCTTCAAACGCCCTCCTGTGCCAAATTGATGGTATTGTCGCCAACGTCCCACCTTTACACTATCATCGAATTTACCTTCTTCTTTCAGTTGCCCAGCATTATAAAATGAGCGATAGTCACCCGTTACTTTATTGAATTTTACGGGTATAACTTCTTTAATTTTCGTCTCTTCTTTATCGTAATAAGTAATTCTTGAATCAGCTAAAAACCCATTACGATATTTTTCTTTTGATAATAAAATATACTCTTGATTGTAGGTTTCCCAACGCCCATCTTTTACCCCTACATAAAAAGCACCTTCTTCTATTAACTCATCATTCAAATATTTTTTATATGGTCCATGACA
>JAYVIV010000006.1:0-5386 GCA_043769985.1 Arcicella sp. | reverse complement strand
ACGGATGTGAATTATTTAGGGTTTACACCAAATATTACGTTTAGTTACAAGTTTAAATAAAAACAAAACCTCACCCCCCGCCCCCCTCTCCCGTGGAGAGGGGGAGTATTCGTCCGCTTACTCCCCCTCTCATTAAGGAGAGGGGGCTGGGGGGTGAGGTTTTGTTTTTATTTAAACTTGTAACTAAACGTAATATTTGGTGTAAACCCTAAATAATTCACATCCGTAACTGATAAATATTTTTGATTGGTGGTTGCATCTGTAAGCGTTTCATATTTCTTGAACCATACATTTTTCTGTCCATAAACATTATAAACCGAGAAGCCTATGCTACCGTGTCCAAAATTATAAGTTGCCGACATATCCAAACGATGAGCATCTGGCAAACGGTTTCCGTTGGTGGTTGATGGGTCAGTGAAAGTTCTTTCAGAGCCGTCCAATAATTTCACCGTATATCCACCTACGATTGACGTATAGGGTTTCCCTGTGGCGTACAAAAAGGTAGCCCCTAAATCCCAACGTCCTAACTTATAAATATTTACCGATTTGAATTCGTGTCTTACGTCAAAATTTGAAGGAAAAGTAGTCTCACCCGAAGGAAGCACAATATTTTTATCCGCTTGAGCGATGGTATAACCCACCCAACCCGTGTAATCTCCAAATTTCTTTTGAACCAAAAAGTCAATCCCTTTTACTTTCGCACTTCCATTAAAGAATGTTTCAGTAGCCAACAGTCCACGACCAATCTGCGGAGCAAATCTCAGGCTATATCGAGAGTCATTTTGAATATCTTTATAATAACCTTCAACGTCAAAAAGGTAATCATTTATTTCATAACTCGCTCCTAATATTATGTGCGTTGAAGACGTGACAGGTAAATAAGAATCATTCGCCAAAACCCAGAAATTGCGACTACCATTTGAAATATCCTCACGTTCAACTTGCTTGGCAAACTGATTATATATTCCCCAAGCTCCTTTGATTTTTAAACGGTCATTCACGGCATAACTGGCTGATAAACGAGGTTCAAAATAGGTCTTTGAGGTTGGACTAAAATACGACATTCTCACGCCACCTTTTACTGTTAGATTACCAAGACGCACTTCATCTTGCAAATAGGCAGCCATCAAGCCTCCATTATCACGTTTGCCAATAATTTCAAGCGTATCGTTTTGACTTAAAGTATAATCAATATTAAACTTATTATACTGCAATCCAAAAAGCACACTATTTTTTGAAGAGGTCTTATACTCAACATCAAATTTTGCCGACAAATCCGTCAGATTATTGGATTCTAAAGAACCAAATTTGATGGTTCTAATCTCTGTTCCACGGGTGAAAGAGGCTGAATTTGTGTTGTCTCTATCACTAAAAAAGTTTGAGTAACTTAACAATGAATTGGTATAAAATTTATCACTCCAACGCTTCGACCATTTTAAACTTGAACCCGTATTTCCCCATTTTGAAACATCTGTATTACTAAAACCACCATTACCTCCAAAAGGCGAAGTAATACTTTGAGAGTTATCTAAATCATCCTGTCCGCTGTAATAACTCAATGAAATATTCTCATTTTCTGATGGTTTGAAAGTTAATTTACCATTCAAATCATAAAAATATGAACTTGGTGTAGTGGCGTTTTGAGAAAAACGAGAACCCGTCACGCCTCCGCCAAGTTGAGCATTCTGACTATTGGCGTTGAACTTATTGAATATGGCATTATAAACAGGACCTTCCCACGAACGTCTGGCGGCAACTGAAAATGTCAAGCGTTTATCTTTATTTAGAATTGGCCCTTCTGCCCAAATATTGGCACTCATCAGCGTAATATCCGCTCCAAAATTACGCTCACGTTTGTTTCCGTCTTTACTTGTAATTTCAACTACCGAAGAAATACGACCACCAAATTTGGCATCAAAACCTCCTTTGTATAGTTGAACATCCTTGATTGGATTTGAATTAAAAGCTGAGAAAAATCCGTATAAATGATCGACATAATATACCGTGAATCCATCATAAAGCACAAGATTTTGGTCGGGTGTTCCGCCACGAACATACAAGCCCGAAGATGACTGATTGGCAGCACTAATTCCTGGCATTAATTGGAACGAACGGAAAATATCTTTCTCACCAATGTTTGGCAATTTAGCGATATTTCGAGGAGTCATTTTAAACATTCCAATGGTTTCAGCGGCTTTCAAAACTTCCGTTTTTTCTCCTTTCACTACCACTTCGTCCAGTTCAGCATTATCGGGTTCCATTTCAATTGTTACACCATTAACGGGTGCATCAGGAACAAGTTTGATGGTTGTTGTGATGTATCCAATATAACTCAAAGTTAAAGTTGAAGTATCCGTTGGAACACTTAACAAAGTAAAATATCCGTCCACATTGCCTTGTGTGCCACTTTTATTACTTTTTATGGAAAGATTCACAAACGGCAAAGGCTCAGAAGAACGAGCGTCGATGATACGACCCGTGAAGGTGAAACCAAATTTTGTAGCTGATTTATTGGAAGCACGATTATTAATAACTGCTATCTTTGGACGTTCAGCGGGTACTTGTCCTGTGGTTGCATCAGGCACAATCGGAGTGGCAAGGATTGGACTGTCTCCCGCATTTCCACCGTAATAAGTTCCGCTATTGTAACTACTTTTCACATAGATTTTCTCATTCTTGGAAATGATGTTCACCACTTGATTATCATCCACATAAAACTTTAACCCCGACCCTTTCAAAAGCCCTTTCATTCCCTCCTCCATGGTCATATTGTCGAACCAAAAACTGGCATAAACCCCTTTTACTTTTGCAGGATCATACTTAAATTTTATACCTGTTTTAGTTTCTAAATCTTGAAGAATTTCAACCAATTGGCGATTATTATAAAATTCGTCTTTGATGGTAATGCCCGTGGAAGTTGTTATCTGCGAAAATCCCCTTATCGAGAAGACTAATATGGTGGTTAATAAAAAAAGTTTTTTCATCATAATTATTTATTGAAACGAATACAAAGTTAGGGCAATCTTTCCAGAAATTGCCATGCGAAGGGTTAATAGTCAGTAAGAGGAAGGAGGTTTCTAAGAATATTACGTGAAAAGAGCGTTAAATATTGTTAAATGAAAGTTCAGCTTTGAGTCATGAGCAATGAGCTTTGAGAAAGAGGCACAGGAGCATCTTGCAATCAATTTGAATTTATGAATTGAGCAATGATTTTGTAAACTCATTGCTCACGGCTCATAGCTAACTACTAACTACTGTCCAATCAACTTAAAAAATCCCTCAGAATAGCTTTCAGAAATTGGAATTTGGGCAGTTCCGATTTTGATTTTCAGGTTTCGGATAGATTCAATTTTATCTAAGGAAACAATGAAGGATTTATGCACCCGAAAGAATTCGGAAGAAGGCAGTTTCTCCTCAATGGCTTTCATGGTCATACGGGTGACAATGGGCTTATTGGAAGAGTTAAGATTTATTTTTACGTAGTCTTTTAGCCCTTCAATAAAAGTAATTTCATCCGTTTTTATTTTAACCAAGGAATAATCAGCATTTACAAAAATGGTTGAAGGTTTTGATTCATGAACGGTTTCAATATTCCCTACTTTTTGTTTTAAGTTATGCAATTCAGCGGCTTTATTGACCGCTTTCAAGAAACGTTCAAAATCTATGGGTTTCAATAAATAATCAACCACATTCAGATTAAAACCTTCTAAAGCGTACTGTTTGTAAGCCGTCACAAAAATCACCATTGGACTATTGGTCATGCTTTGGAGAAACTGCACGCCCGTTATTCCAGGCATTTGAATATCCAAGAAAATTAAGTCAATATCTTGATTTTGAAGCACTTCCATTGCCTCAAAAGGGTTTTTACACCGCTTCACAAGGTTCAAGAACGGTACTTTATGGATATTGTCCTCAATCAAGTCAAGGGCAAGATTTTCGTCATCGACGGCTATACAGTTTAGCATTTTATATTACACATTTGACACTTTGGAATAGGTACAGAGTACCGAAATATTTGTAGTAAATTATGATTAAAGAGTGCAAAAGGTACAGAGTACCGCAATGTTGGAAAGTCAATATTTCGGTAGTCTCTACTGAAACTACATTTTGAATCTATTTATTATTATTATTATTTTCTCTTGATTTTTTAATCATTTCAAAAATAGTTAAATCAGCCTTCGATAAAATGGCAGTTATTTTATCGAACTTTTCTTTGGTCGCTTCTTCAAGCGTATCGTATCCTTTCTTTTTCATAAAAAATAATATTAAAATCTTTGATTAATTCACCCAATCACCAATCGAATCAAATAAAAATCCTCCTCATCTTTAATCGTAAGTTGATGATTATCAGGATATAACAATTCCAATCTCCGTTTTACATTAGCTAATCCAATCCCTGATGCACCATCTTTTACCTCTTTAAATTGGCGATTTACTTTATTTTTTACTTCAAAAATTAAACGATTATTTTCAGTATTCAAATCAATCTCAATCGTTGGATTCACAATCATGCCAACGCCGTGTTTAAAGGCATTTTCCACAAAAGGAATCAGCAACATGGGTTCAATAGACTGCGATTCGTCTAAATGATTATCTTGAAAATTTATCGAAATATCATCCCCAAAACGCAATTGTTGAAGTTCAATATACGCCCTCAAATACTGAGATTCACGCTCAATAGTGACCTTCGCATCGTCTGATTCATACAACATATAACGCATCAAATCTGAGAGTTTCACCACCACAGGTTCAACTTTCTCTGGTTTTCTGCGAGATAATGAAACAATACTGTTCAAAACATTAAAAATAAAATGCGGACTAATCTGTGAACGTAAAAAAGACAATTCTGATTTCAATTTCTCCGTTTCTTGTTCCTTTTTTACTTGCTCACTCTTCAAATTATCCGAAATAATTCTATAAGCAGTGCTGATTGCTAATAAGAATAATAACTGAAAAGTAGGTCCTGTTCGTGGAACATATTGATTCTTGAAGAATAGTAAAGCAATCAAAGTGTTAAACAAAAATATTAAAATAATTAGACCTATTGCCGATAGAAAATAGGCCCAAATTCCTTTTTTTTGAAAGACTTTGGGTATTAATATCTCACTATTTATGTAGAAAAAAGGAATATTGATAAAAGCAAAAAAGGCAAAAAAATCTGTAAACGTGAATCCTTTCTCATATTCAACTTTGGGAGTTCCTGGTAGTATTGGAGCGGGTGCTAAAAGAAAAGGCAAAGCCAGCACAAAAGCCCAAAAAGCAAGGTGCAAGAAAATGATTTGATATTTTGGAAGTGTGGTTGGTTGCATTGAAATTATTTTCTACAAATCTAACGAATTTAGGGTTTAGGAAAAACAGATTAACACGTGTCATTATTTTCTGCCGA
>JAYVIV010000005.1:0-7448 GCA_043769985.1 Arcicella sp. | reverse complement strand
AACCGCAATTTAGCATCGCTAAATGAGGATTTTAGTAACGAAGAATCATTCAAAAAGGACGAGTAGAGATGGATAAGTTATTTAATTTCAGTTCCTAAGCTATAAATTTAACAAGATTTTATTTCAACTTCTCAACAATCGCCAAACTTTTCTCCCAAAGCCAATCAGCATTGTCAGTAGTTATGTCGTTGTTACTGGTAGATTTAACTTTACATTTTGCAAAATATTTTCCACTATCTCGCTTGATATTTTCAAAGGATGTTGTGGACAAAAATATAGAAGTCTCCGCTCCTTCTTCCGATGAAATCATGAACGGTTTGGCGAATTTTACCAAGAAACTACTAAGACCCGTAAAATTTCCCCCAAAGTTCGTCTCAACCACGCCAGGATGTAAACTGAACGCTAAAACAGGCTTTCCGACCAGTCGTTTTGCCAAGCCTTTGGTGAAGAGTATATTGGCTAATTTGCCATCACCATACGCCTTGAAAGCGGTTAGGTTCTTATCGTTTTTGATTAGGAAACGACTCACCTTTCCGAGTCCGTGAGCTGCCGATGAAACGTTGATGATTCGCCCTTCGCCCGAGGCTTCTAACAAATCTAAGAGGTTGATAGTCAGAGCAAAATGCCCTAAATGGTTCGCCACAAATGATTTTTCATAGCCATCTTTTGTGAAGGCGATTTTATCGGGAGAATAACCCGCATTGTTAATCATCCTATCAATTTTGGTGTACCTTTTTTTGATATGTTCAACCGCCAATTTCACCGAGTCAATATCTTCTAAATCGGCAATTTCGTGGTCGATTTTTGTATTAGGGAAACGTTGCAAAATGGCTTCTTGCGTTGCTTTTGCTTTGGCTTCACTTCGTACCAAAAGGATTAAATCAAAACCTGCCGAAGCCAATCCTTTTGCAGTGGCTAAACCAACGCCCGAGTTTGCTCCTGTGATGAGTGCTATTTTATTGTTCATAATTTGGCAACAAGTTTTGAAACGAAAAGTTCATAACTTTGACAATCAAATTTACCCAAAATCCATCATCCATGAAATGTTTTAAAATATTACTCTTGTGCGTAACACTATGCTACGCCTGCGAACCCAAAAAACAGACTAAAACTGAAGAGAAAACAGCCCTCATTCAAAACGTAAATCTGCCTTACGATTTTGAAAATCCGACCGAAAAATATGCCCTTCCTGATAAACTTAAAGAGATTTCGGGACTTTCTTATTACAAAAAAAATCAATTGGTTTGCGTGAATGATGAGCAAGGCAAGATTTTTATCTATGACATAAACGAAAAGAAAATTGTCGATAAAATTCCATTCGGGAAAGACGGCGACTATGAAGGCGTAGAAGTGGTGGGTGATGAAGTATTTGTGCTAAAGAGCGATGGCAAACTGAAAAGCTTCAAAATTGGGGAGGCTTTTGAACGTGAAATTGATTGTTCAGAACCAGAAGTACTTGAATATGAAGGACTTGGCTATGATTCAAAATCTAAGTATTTACTTTTAGTGGCAAAAGAACGCAAGAAAGATGTGGACGATAAGAAGATGATTTATGCGTATGATTTCGACAGAAAAGTGCTTTTCAAACACATTGCCATTCCAGAAGACCAAGTGAGAGATGAGGCAAATGGAAAAGAGTTCAGACCGTCGGGCATTGCAGTTCATCCACAAACAGGACAAACTTTTGTCATTGCTTCGAGTGGGAAAAAGTTATTAATTCTATCTGAGAAAGGACAAAAAGAAGCCTTAATTTCTTTAAATCCAAAGATTTATCAACAACCCGAAGGCATCTGTTTTTCTCCCGATGGACAATTATTTATCTCTTCGGAAGGGAAAAATGGGGATGGTTATATTTTGCGGTTTACGGGTTCAAATTAAGTAATTTGGGTTCTATGACAGTTTTGTGGAGTTCTAAATTTTCCGTAATCTTGTTCTCTCCGTGGTCAGTGTCTTCACCATAGCCGTTAGGTTAAGAGACTGCTTCGGGGAAGCAAAGCCTTTGTAGTAACTGATTATCAGTGAGTTACGAGACTTCGGAGAAGCCCAACTATCTTTTTGAGCAAGGTCTTAGCGTAAGTGTTAAATTGGTAAATCTTAAATATTAGAATTTTTAAGCACATCAATTATTTTATCTCCTTTTCATACTTTTCTTTCCAATACTTCGCTTCTGACTCTGCCTTGGCTGTTTCCACTTTAGATAATTTTAACTCTAATTGTAATTTTTCTATTTGATGCTGTAACTCTCTTTGATCATAATTATTATTTTGACTATTATGATTTGTCCCTGTATTCACATTAGTGTCTTTACATTGGTCAAAAAAATTAGAAACTGTTTCTCCAAACTTTAAAATGTCAGCTACTGAAACACCTAATTTTTGAGCAACTTGTTCTAACCGAGAATAAGCAACATCAGAAGACCCTCGCTCAATATCACCATAAGCTCTCAGTGATAAATCTAACATTTCCGCCATATTTTCTTGCGAAAGTCCTTTTAGGATACGAATTCCTCTGATTTTATTCCCAAGTGTTGTCATTTGTCTAATTTATGTATTCTAAGTTCCTAAAATGTGAAGTTTCAAATTTACATTAAAAATAGTAAATACGGAAATTGCACGACAATACTTTAAATGAAATATTAAAACTTTAAAAAACTATTAAAATGGCATTAGAATTAAGAAAAGTTGAAGCAGGACAACGTATAAACCTTTCAAAAGAGCAAGGAGGTCTAAAAAAATTTAAGATTGGTTTGAGTTGGGATGAAAAAGATGGTGTCAAAGCTGACTTGGATGTTTCGCTCGTTGTTCTTGGAGATAATGAAAAAATGATAGCGGAAGACAGTATCTTATTTTACAATTCTCCTAAAAATGCACAGGGTAAACTTCATCTTTATAATGGCGCACTCGAACATTCTGGAGATGAACGAACAGGTGCAGCAGAAGGTGATGATGAGACAATCGTTATTGACTTATCAAAACTACCAAGCGAGGCAAAAATATTATTAGCCGTTGCAACAACATACCCTGTAGATGGTAATTCTGTAACCTTTGGGCGTGTAAAAAATGCTTCGGTACGCCTTTACAATGGAGATAATAATCAAGCTCTATATCAATTTGACTTGTCAGAAGATTCGTCTCGGGCAACTTCGGTAGAAGTAGCTCGTATTTATCTAAAAGATGGTGAATGGCGTTTTACAACACTTGGCGACATTGTGGGAACTTCCGCCAATGGTCTGGAGGATATTATCAATAAGTATAAACGTTAATCAAAATCTATATCATGTTAAATTTAACCAAAGGAGATAAACTCGACCTTGTTAAAAATGATGGTTCTAAACTGACTAATTTTTGTGTCGGTTTAAACTGGGGAGCAATTGTAAAGACTGGAGTTTTTGGTTTTGGAACTACCAAAGAACCTGTGGACTTAGATGCAAGTGCTGTTTTATTTGCAGCAAACAATCAACCGATTGAGATTGTATATTTTGGCAAACTTATGTCATCAGATGGTGCAATCAAGCATAGTGGGGATGATTTAGTAGGCGATACAGATGGAGATGATGGTTTAGATAACGAAATCATATCTCTTAATTTGAGTAAGTTAAGCCCTGGAGTTGATAAAATTGTGTTCATTCTTAATAGTTTTAGAGGTCATGATTTTGCTATAGTTCCTTTTGCACATATCCGCTTATATGAGGGTACACCCGATCGTGTACAATCTGTTTTTGCTAAATTTGATGTTTCAAAAGAGCCAAAATTTGCAGGACACGTTTCAATGGTCATGGGGAAACTTTATAAACGTAATGACCAATGGAAATTTGAAACTATTGGAGAACCTACCCGTGACCGTACTTTACAAGAAACAGTTCAAACTGTTATGCAACGCTTTCTTTAAATAATAAAAAAATGAATTCAGAACTTATTGAATTAAAAAATAGCATTCTTACTGATAGTAAGATAGATGCTGACGAAGTTGCACAACTTCGAGATATTTTATTCGCTGATGGGCAAATAGACCAAGAAGAAGCAGATTTTCTTTTTGAGTTGAATAATGCAGTTTCTGGCAATAAGAATGATGAATCTTGGAGTCAGCTTTTTGTAGAAGCCATTACAGCATATTTACTTGATGATGAAAATTCACCAAATGAAATAGATGATTCAGAAGCAGCATGGCTTTTAGAAAAATTGCAAGGCGATGGACAAATAGACATCATTGAAAAGGTTTTACTCAAAGAAATTTTATTGAAATCAACTACTATGCCCGAGTCTTTAAGGGCGTTTATTAAATCAAATTCTTAAATCAAAATAGGGCTTTCTTAGTTAGAAAGTCCTATTAAAATAAACATTAAACATGGATTATATAGTACAGTATTTTAAAGATTTTTTTGGAAAGCTTCCAGATGCTTGGTTATGGATTACTTCTCATCCAACTGAGTCATTTACAGCCATACTAATAATCACGTTGCTCGAAGTGCTTTTGTCTGTTGATAATGCTGCCGTTTTAGCAACAATGGTAAGAGATTTACCAAAAGAACAACAAGGTAGAGCATTGAAATATGGTATTATTGGGGCATATTTTTTCAGAAGCGTTTGTTTGATATTTGCGGCTCTAATTATCAATATATGGTGGTTAAAGCCCGTTGGTGGATTGTATCTGATGTATTTAACGTATGATTATTTTAAAAGTAAAACAACGCCAAATGAGGATGACGATACTTTAAATAAAGATGAAAATTGGCTTTATAAATGGTTCAAAAACTCAATTGGTATTTTTTGGGCAACAGTAGCCTTAGTTGAAGTAATGGACTTAGTCTTTTCTATTGATAACGTTTTGGCTGCTGTAAGCATAAATCCAAATCTAATACTGGTAGTTATAGGAGTATTTATTGGCATTTTAGCTATGCGATTTGTAGCTCAATGGTTTGTAACTCTATTGGATAAATATCCCTTTTTAGAAAGTATTGCATTTGTAGTTATTGGTATTTTGGGGGTTAAACTTGGATTATCGTTATATACTCACTTTTTTCAAGACAGTTGGTTAGCTAATATGACTGATTCAGAAGTTAATAAAGAGAATGCAGAACATTTTGATATTTATGTTTCCATATTCACTTTTGCACTTTTCTGTTTACCAATTATTTCTTCTTCGATATTTAATTTTCCCAAAAAGCAAACAACATAAAATGGATTTTAATCATAACTATAACGATAGAAATATTGAAGCAACTCAGCAAAGAAGAATTGAGCGAATGAGAGAAGCCAGAGAGAAAAGGTTTTATGCAAAGTGGTGTATGCTGATTGGCGTACCTGGTCTTCTTATAGGTATTGGTTTTATTCTTATTCCAATTGGTCTATATTTCAAATTTCAAGCTGGTAGATTAGAAGCAACTTATCAAGAGTAAAATGGTCAATAGTATAAACAAATAATCAAATGGGAAAAGTAACAGAGACGATTGTAGGAGCTGCATTAAGTGCCGTTGCAGTAGTAGGTAGTGTGGTTGGAACAAGTGATTCTAACTTTGGCAAAGCTGTGAATGATGTAACCAACGCCGTACAAACAGCAACAGAAAAGAGAGAAGATAATGCCCCTCCAATATCTCCTCGTGGTACATCCAGTTCTAAGTAGTTACAGGCTTGTATTGATTTTTACAATTTATTGTGTCAATCAATACAAGTTTAGATTTTTATGGTAACACCTACTTCCTTGGCTGGTAGAAATCCACGGGACAGCGTGGTTCTACCGACCAAGGAAGGAATCAAATACTAAATTACTGGAAACGTTGCTGCCGCACGTGTTGTTGGTCTTAGATACCCCGTGAAACACGCAGCAACAGAATACAAAGTTTTTGCCCAAATGGAACACCGTCAACAGCAAAAAATGGATATTGTATATCATTCATATAAAAAAAACGGCAAACAACGACAAATTATTTTTCGCAACAAGATAAACCCTTGAAAACCAAATAAAACAAGCAAAATTCTTTTTGATTGTAAGATAAAACTCGTAATTTTGCATCCCTGATTTTAGTCAGTTGTGAGTTTTTGAGTTGTGAGTTGTGAGTGGGTTTTCCATTTCGACATTCACTAAATCACTAAATCACAACTCACAAATGAAAAAAGGAACGTGTATCTCAAATAAAACAATACAAAATGCCAACTATACAGCAGTTAGTAAGAAACGGCAGAGAGCAATTGACTTTTAAATCAAAGTCTCCAGCCTTAGATTCTTGTCCACAACGTCGTGGTGTGTGTACGAGGGTTTATACAACTACGCCAAAGAAGCCAAACTCGGCTATGCGTAAAGTAGCCCGTGTACGTTTAACCAACGGTAAAGAAGTAAACGCCTATATTCCAGGTGAAGGACACAATTTGCAAGAACACTCAATCGTATTGATTCGTGGTGGTCGTGTGAAAGATTTACCAGGTGTACGTTACCATATTATCCGTGGAGCTTTAGATACTTCAGGTGTGAATGGTCGTCGTCAGCGTCGTTCTAAATACGGAGCAAAACGTCCTAAGCCAGGTGCAGTAGTAGCACCAGTAAAAGGTGGAAAAGGCGGAAAGAAAAAGTAATTAATAGATAACAGTTAATAGAGAATAGTGGATAGCATTTTGTAGTGAAATTAACTATTAATTATTACTTATTAAACTATTAGTTAAACAAAAACAGTCCAGTATGCTCAGTTAAGGCAGAAGGTGGGCTAAACTTAAAAAATTAACAAAGACAATGAGAAAGTCAAAACCAAAGAAAAGATACGTGTTGCCTGATCCTAAATTTAAGGATGTAATGGTGACAAAATTTGTAAATAATTTGATGTACGATGGTAAAAAATCAACGGCGTTAACGATTTTTTACGGTGCATTAGAGAAAGTTGAAGATAGAACGAAGGAGAAAAACGGTTTAGAGTTATTCAAAAAGGCTCTTAACAACGTTATGCCATCGGTAGAGGTTAAATCTCGCCGTGTGGGTGGAGCTACGTTTCAGGTGCCAACTGAAGTTCGTGCTGACAGAAAATTGTCGGTAGGGATGAAATGGTTAATTCTTTATGCTCGTAAGCGTGGAGACAAAACGATGATTGACCGTTTGGCTAATGAAATCATGGCAGCCGCAAAAGGTGAAGGTGCAGCAGTAAAGAAGAAAGACGATACGCACCGTATGGCAGAAGCTAACAAAGCATTCTCTCACTTCAGATTCTAATTCAATTCATAACAACGAGATACACACGACAAAAAAAGCGAAGACCGAGAGGTTTTCGCTTTTTTTGTTTTTAGAGTGTTTTAAGATTCAAAAACCATCCCATTTTCAAACTGTAACTTCACCAAATTCGCATAAATTCCGTTTTCAATCAATACTAATTCATCGTGCGAACCTTGTTCTGAAACTTCTCCTTCTTTCAAAACGTAAATTGTATCAACATTTCTAATGGTTGCCAAACGGTGAGCAATGATGATGGT
>JAYVIV010000004.1:0-3552 GCA_043769985.1 Arcicella sp. | reverse complement strand
ACGAGTTTAATGTCTTTTTTGGTAAAAGAAGAACAACTTTCGGAGGAGGAATTAGATGCTTTACGGAAAATTATAATGTAGCTATGAGAAATGAGCTTTGATCTATGAGTTTTACCAGAATATTTCTTTCAAAGCTCATGGCTCACAGCTCAAAGCTAAAAAAATATGAACTACTTACTCGAATCCACCGTCTGTATAACGATATTTTACGGACTTTACTATTTGATTTTCAGACGATTAACATTTATAAGGCTCAATCGTATTTACTTACTTTCGAGTTTAATAATTGGACTTTCTGTGCCTTTAATTTCGTATCAAATTAAAGAAGTGGTAAAAATCCCCGCAGCGGTGGAATATGAAGAAGTTGCTTCTATGCCATTGGTGATGAATAATTCTACGCCCTTAATTTCAAATTCTCCAACCGAAGAAATTTTTGATTGGAAGGTGGTTTTGCAAGGAATTTATGTTTTAGGAATTTTATTTATGCTGATAAAATTTTCAATAATTATCTATAAAATATTGAAAATCAGCGGAATATCATCGAAAAATAATTTTATTTCAACCAAAAGTAACTACGCCAATTCATCCTTTTTTAACCTCATTTTCATTGATGATTCTAATCTTTCAGCATCAGAAATTAATCAAATTTTGGAACATGAAAAATGGCATATTCGTTTGTTTCATTCTTATGATTTATTGTTTGTAGAAATCCTGAAAATCATCTTTTGGTTCAACCCGATTCTGTGGCTGTATCAACGTTCACTCTCAGAAGTACATGAGTATGAGGTAGATACACGCATGATACAAGCATATAATCCCCAAACCTATGCACAACTATTATTGAAGTTGGCAACAGCACCACAATTGGAAACGACTCACCAGTTCAGTCGCAAGCCCTTAACCGACCGTATTCATTTTTTATTCACTAAACAAAAATCAGTACCTATGAAACGATTAGCTTATTTATCCGTTCTGCCCATCTTAGGGGCATTTTTCATGGCTTTTTCTGTGGAGAAAGTGGTTGATTATCAGGTAGTTGATAAGCCTGATGAAAAGTATTTTAAGGTTTTGAAAAAGCCTGATAATAAAGTAAACAATGAAGTTTTAGTCAAAGAGAATAAAGTTGTTTCAAATTTGATTTATGGGAATAACCGTGTTGCTTTGACGATGAACCCAGATAAAATGTCAATAGAAGTAATTGATGCCGCTTCTAAGTATTTTAAAAATGTGGGTTTTAAATTAGAAGTAACACGTTTTTCCTTTCATAACAACTCAAAGCAATTAGATAGTTTTGAGGTAAGCCTTACGGAAGATGTTGAAAATAAGAAAAAATATCGAAGCAAAATATCAGATGAGAAATCAGATTTACCTTCTAAATTTACTTTTGACGTGAAAAAGATGAAGCGAAAAGGTTTAGATGATATTATTACCATTTTGGCAGATAGAAGCACAGGAGAACATTTTGTAGCCCCATTAGCTCCGCCACCAGTTCCGCCTTTGCCACCATTACCACCAAAACCTCCTTTGCCACCTATAAAAGTTGGAATAAATTACAGGCAAAACTATGCAGAAGATTTATTCGATAGAGCTTTTGCAGAAGTTTTTGATGGAACAAGAGCTACGTTTCACACACCTTACAAGAACATTGACTATCTCATTTTTGAGGGAAATAAATTAAAAAGAAATATTTTTATCAGTAAAGTTGTTACTCAAAAAGATTGGCAGTTTTATTTAGATTTTATAAATGCTGATAGTTATTTTTCAAAAGAATTTAGAAATAATATGATTCCTGATAATTGGCAAAAGATTAAGATAAAATCTGATAAAAGCCCAGTTGAATTTGTTACGATTAAACAGGCAAATGAATATTGTATATGGAAGAATGAATTTTTTAACAGTCACTTTACAGATACAAAAAAAGACAAGAAAATTAATTATAAGCAAATGATTACCTTTAATGATAAGAATCGTAAAGAAGAATATAAGATTAGATTACCAAATGAAAAAGAATGGCAATTAGCCGTTAATAAAAAAACTATTGGTAATGATAAATTTAAGTCGATTGGATTTTGCTATATCTTGGAGAAAATTTAAAGGTTAACCCATAAAAAAGGCTTCTGAATCACCTCAGAAGCCTTTTTGTAAATATTCTATCATTCTATCATTCAAAACTCACTCGTTGCCTTACGAATGTATCGCCCGATTCTCAGTAGCCGCCAAACACGCTTCTTTCATTGCCTCCGTATAGGTAGGATGAGCGTGAGACATACGAGCAACATCTTCTGCCGAAGCACGATATTCCATTGCTACCACTGCCTCCGCAATCATATCAGCGGCTCTTGCACCAATGATGTGAACGCCCAAGATTTCGTCCGTAGTTTTATCAGCTAAAACCTTCACCAAACCGTCAGTATCCATCGAAGCCGTGGCACGACCTAAGGCTTTGAAAGGAAAAGAACCCATTTTATACGCTTTTCCAGAGGCTTTCAATTCCTCCTCAGTTGCTCCAACCGAAGCCACTTCTGGCCAAGTATAAACCACCCCTGGAATCAAATTATAATTAATATGAGGTTTTTGTCCTGCGATAGTCTCAGCCACAAAAACGCCTTCTTCTTCTGCCTTATGAGCCAACATCGCTCCACGAATTAAATCTCCGATGGCGTAAATATTTGGTACATTGGTTTGTAAAGTATGCTCATCAACCACCACTTTTCCTCTGTCCATATTAATGCCAACCGCTTCCAAATTCAAACCCTCCGTGAACGGACGACGACCGATACAAACTAACACATATTCACCCGTCAATTTCACTTCTTCACCCTTGGAATTGGTTGCAGTTACGGTTGCATCATCTCCATTATTGACAACGTTGGTAACTTTATGAGAGAAATAATAATCAACGCCCAACTTTTTAATAGACTTCTGCAACTCTTTACCCATCGTTTTATCCATCGTAGGAATCATCGCATCGGCAAATTCCACGAAGCTAACTTTCGTACCCAACCGTGCATAAACAGAACCCAATTCAGCCCCAATGACTCCTGCACCAATCACCACCATCGTTTTTGGAACGGCTGGTAAATTCAAGGCTTCGGTTGAGGTGATAATTCGTTTTTTATCAACGGGCATAAAAGGCAAGACCGTTGGCTTTGAACCCGTGGCAATGATGATATTTTTCGCCGTTAAATCCTCCGAAGTACCGTCAGCTTTTGTTACTTTAACCGTATTTTTATCCACAAAAGAACCGAGACCGATGTAAGTCGTGATTTTATTCTTTTTCATCAAAAAAGTAATCCCATCGTTCATTTTTTTCACCACGCCCGACTTACGATTAATCATTTGCGTCATATTCACGACAGGGGCAGGGATTTCAATTCCGTGTTCTGCGAAAGTATGAGCGGCATTATAAAAATGCTCAGAAGAATCCAAAAGGGCTTTTGAAGGAATACAGCCTACATTTAGACAGGTTCCACCCAAGACACTATATTTTTCGATGATGGCAGTTTTCATGCCCAATTGTGCTGAACGAATGGCGGCAACATACCCACCAGG
>JAYVIV010000003.1:0-21081 GCA_043769985.1 Arcicella sp. | reverse complement strand
TGAAAGCATTTTATAAAAAACATGAATTTAGATTTCAATAAACAAGGCGGACTTGTACCTGCCATTATCCAAGATGCCAAAACCGATAAAGTTTTGATGCTTGGCTACATGAACCAAGAGGCTCTCGAAAAAACTGAGAAAGAAGGAATCGTAACATTTTTCAGTCGTTCTAAACAACGCCTGTGGACAAAGGGTGAAACCTCTAATAATTTTCTGCACGTCGTAGATATTAAGGTAGATTGTGATGAAGATACACTCTTGATAAAAGTAAATCCCGACGGACCAACGTGTCATACAGGTGCTGATACTTGTTGGGATGAAAAGAACGAACCAGGACAAGCAGGTTGGTTGAATCATTTAAAGGCGGTAATCAGAGATAGAAAAAATAATCCATCCGAAAAATCATATACGGCAAGTCTTTTTGAAAAAGGAACAAACAAAATTGCTCAGAAAGTAGGCGAAGAAGCAGTTGAATTAGTGATTGAAGCAATGGATTCTAACGATGATTTGTTCAAAGACGAAGCCGCTGATTTATTATTTCATTATTTGGTACTTTTAGAACAGAGAGGCATTGATTTTGACGCAATTATTGACGTACTTCGTGAACGTCACAGTAAATAATCTTCCAATCTTAAACCCAAACTTATGATAAACCTGATAATTAAATACGTTATTATTGCCGCTGCAATAATGTTCGGGGCCAGATATATCAATGGCATTAAAATTGATGGCTTCGAAACTTCCATTTATGTGGCTTTAGCAATGGGTTTTGCCAATACTTTTATAAAACCCATTTTGAAACTTATCAGTTTTCCGATTACTATTTTAACACTCGGACTCTTCTTGCTGGTAATCAATGTGATAACTGTTTATATCGTCGATTACTTTATTAACGGATTTTCAGTTCGTGGATTTATTCCACCCCTAATTTTTAGTTTCGCACTTTCTTTTATTTCGTACATCTTAGGCCTGATGTTTGATGGTGACTAATTCTTAGAAAAGTACAATATTTTTTATTCGTTTTCCTATAAAAAAGTGGGTTTAAATTGCGTGCCAACAATTTAAATTCACTTTTTTATTTTTTATCAAATCAGAATAATAATATTTTTGAAAGTTAAAAGACTTAATTCAGTACAAATTTTATTAAATAATAAATTTAGGTAAAGGTACTTAAATGCCTATTTTACAATAAGTTACGAATAAATATTTTTTTGTAAAAAATTTGGATATATGAATTACATTTTCATATCTTTGTATAACAAACAAAAAGTTGGCACACTTTTTGGAAATCTTTACTTTGTGGAGTTACTCTATTTGCTATAAGAGAAATTTTCACATTAAGATTAATGACCGTAACCGCCATGACAGTCAGAAATCAAGTTTGCAATTTTTAACAACCTTGTTTTCTTATCAAGTTGTTACGTTTCTCAATTTCTTAATTGTGGAAATTTTAAACTTATAGAGTCATGAAAAACTTTACATTTTCAACTGTGCTGTTACTTATAGCATTTATGGGCCAAGCACAAAAGATTGCTTTGACTCCAACCACCTTTTCAGTAAAAGATAAAGCTCTAATTGCCAATATTTTAGACTTCGGAAGCAATGAAACAGTTCTTGAAGATAAGGACAAAGTTCGTGCCTTGCGTTTCAAGAGTATGACGGTCGATAGAGATTCAACTTATTATGATGTTGAAAATCCTGCCTCTTTTCCAGATGGGCAAGAAGGACTTAGAAAATTTATCGGACAAAACATTGTTCGTCCAAAGAATTCAAAAGGCGAAACTGTTTTGATTAGATTCATGGTTGAGCGTTATGGAGAAATCAGCAAAGTTCACGTTTTGGCAAGCCCCGCCGACCCGATGTTGAGTGCCGAGGCAATCAAAGTTGTGAAGAAAATGGGTTCTTGGAATCCCGCAAAAATTCAGGGAATTGAAGTGGCATCATATTATGTGTTACCAATAAAATTCTAACCACTATGAGTTCACTGAAAGATTGAATAGAGTCAAGTGAATGTAGTGTCTTTTAAAATTGTAAATCCTTACTTTAAATAAATATTCTTAGCTCTCACGCACTTTGTGCGTGAGAGCTTTTGTTTTTGCACCAAATTATTACATAGTTTTTGGAATCTAAAATTATACCTTAGGAACAGGAATTAAATAAGTTATCTAAGTTTTAGGTAAATATTCTTGTATCTATTGAGGCAGAAAACCGCAGTTTAACAGCGTTACACGAGGATTTGAATGAGCACCACTCCGCAACGAAGAGTGATGTAAAAGAGCAAGTGAAGATGCATAAGTTATTTAATTCCAGTTCCTTACAGAGCCTTTTATTTTTTGATGGTTTTAACCTATTTTAAACTTTTACAATTTCCCTGCCTTCATCTTCACCAACTCCTCTTCATATTTAAACGTTAATCCTTTCAAAGTTTTGGCTAAATTCAAAGCTTTTTCTTGGGCAGTGATTGCTTCTGATTTGATACCCATTTTATATAATAGGTGTGCATAAGTATTCCAATAATCGGGCGTTTCGTCAATTTCGTTGGCTCTTTTTATCCAAGAAATTGCTTTTTGGAGCGTGGTTTTATCGTTTACATTTCTATAAAATTCTTGTGCCAAACCGTCTAAATCTGATGCAAAATTGATGCTTGCATAACGGCTGTGCAATTGTTTCATAGCATCAAATCGAATTTTACCAACCTTTAAAGAATCTGATTTTCCAATACGATATGGCATCATAAACTCCTGAAAATGAACTTGATTTTGCTTTTTTAATTCTTCCTGGGAGACATTCATTAAGTATTTATCAGCTAATTTTTGAGCAGTTTCTAAATACTTGGGCGTGTTATTCGTGGATTTGTAAAATTCCATTCGGTAACGCTCATTTTGTCGCCCTGCCTCAACGGGATTGAGTTGTAGATTATGAGAAGCTAATCTTTCTAATAAATCTAAATTCTTGGTTCTGAGAGCATTACGAAAATATTCCATCATCGTACTTGATACTATTTCCAGCGTTGAAATAGTATATTTCTTGAAATCGGATTGATTTTTAAGTATCTCAATTGCCTTTCCATTGAGCGTAAAAGTATTTTCAGCTAATAATTTTAAGGTCTTTTCAGAAGTTTGTTCATTGACTGGAATTGCCAATAAATACTGTTCCAATAATTCCCGATTATCCATTACCAATGCACGGCGTTTATTGATAAAATCTGCCATAAAAGTCGCATCTCTTTTCCCCGCCCGATATTGGTTTTCATAATCTTCCAAACGTCCTTCTTTATATTGATTCAAAGCATTATCCACCGATTTCATAAACTCACCTACGGGCATATATCCTGCATCGGTCAGCAATACATTTTGATTTTTATCCGCCCAAACTAAAAAAGGATAAGCACTCACTTCAAAACGCCTTGCCAAATCTGGCCCTTCACCTTTTTCTGCATCAATTTTGACATTGATAAAATTGGCATTCATCTTCTGAATAACTTCGGGTTTTGCATAAACCTTTTGGTCAAGAAGTTTGCAAGGTCCGCACCAAGTAGTGAAAAAATCTATGAAAATGGGCTTATTTTGCGTTTTCGCCTTTGCCACCGCATCTTTCCAAGTTCCCTTCTCAAAATTAATTTCTTGGGCATGGGTTATTGGGATGATGAGGGGTAAAGAAAAGAATAAGAAGAGTTTTTTCATACGAAATAAAGATGGCACGCAGATGACGCAGATGCCTTCGGCAACGCAGATTTACGCAGATAAAAAAGGAAGATTTACAACTGAAATTATTAGTTAATATTCTGATTAGCAAAATGTTATAAAGTTATTCTTCAAAATAGTAATGATACTAACTCACAAAAAATCTGCGTAAATCTGCGTTGCCACAGGCATCTGCGTCATCTGCGTTCCAACAATTAAGCTCGCCATTTGTTGATTTGTTTTGGCACAACGTCGATGGCTTTTTCGATAATTTTGGGAGCGAGAGGTTTCACTAAAGGGTATAAATACGTATTTTGCGTTTCTTTTTCTGGAAATTTTATACCGATAGAAGACGTAAGCCAGATAAAAATGCTAATGCCAAACACCCATGTCAATGCTCCCACAATTGCTCCTGCGAGCGAGTCAAAACTGCCAAAAACTGTATATCTGATTGATTTTCGCAATGTCCAACCTAATTTATTAATCAAAAATACAATTGGGAAAAATACCGCTCCAAAACCAATGTAAGGCACTAATTTTTCGGTCATACGATTATTTACGTAAGGCGAAATTAAATCTCCCGCATACCCCAAAGCCCGAAAACCAATAATGACCGAAATCACAAAAGCCGCTATCGAAATGACCTCAATAATGATGCCCCGTTGATAGCCGATGTATGCTCCCCAAAGCGTGGGAAGAAGTATGAGAATGTCGATTAATTGCATGTAGTTATGAGTTATAAATTATGAGTGATGAGTTATGGAAAAACGTTTAATTCATAATTCATCACTCATAATTCATAACTAAGACAAAAGTGTTTTTACCATCGCAGAAACCACTTTTCCGTCTGCTAAACCCGCTAATTCTTTGGTGGCTACACCCATCATTTTACCCATATCAGAAGGGGCAGATGCACCCACACGAATTTTGATTTCCTCTAATTTTGCTCTTAGTTCATCTTCCGATAATTGTTTCGGTAAAAACTCTTCGATGATTGTCAATTCTGACTGTTCGGTTTCAGCTAAATCAGTACGATTTTGGGATACGTATATTTCCAAAGAATCTCTGCGTTGTTTGGCGGCTTTGGTCAATAATTTCATTTCAACGTCTGCTGAAAGGTCGCCTCCTGTGTTTGTGCCAGAAGTTTCTTCAATTAAAATCATTGCTTTGATAGCACGGAGCGTTCTGAGACGGTCTTGGTCTTTAGCACGCATAGCATCTTTAATGCCGTTGTCGATATTAGTTTTTAATGACATTTTTTATCAATTTTGAATGATAATCTGAGTGAATGGTAGAGAAATTGCCTATAAATACAATTTTTAACAATCCATCAACTATCTTGTTATTTTATTAAAACACAAACTTAAAAACATTCATTCATTCATCCTAACAGATTAAGCATCAAACAAAATTGAAAATATGACAAAGCTGAGTGTTAATATCAACAAAATAGCTACCCTTCGTAATTCGAGAGGAGGCGATAATCCAAATGTAGTAAAAGTAGCGTTGGACTGCGAGCGTTTCGGTGCGGAAGGAATTACAGTACACCCACGTCCCGACGAACGCCATATTCGTTATCGTGACGTTTATGATTTGAAAGAGGTGGTAACGACAGAATTTAACATTGAAGGCAACCCAACTGAGGCAAAATTTGTGGAATTAGTCCTTGCTAATTGCCCTACACAAGTGACATTAGTTCCAGATATTTTGGGAGCGGTTACGTCAAACGCAGGTTGGGACACGGTTACCCACAAAAGCCTTTTGCAAGATCTCATCGCCCAATTTAAAGAGGCAGGAATCAGAACGTCAATCTTCGTGGATGCTGACCCACGTATGGTTGAAGGGGCAAAAGAAACGGGAACGGACAGAATAGAATTATACACCGAACCTTATGCGGAAAACTACTTCAAAAATCGTGAATTGGCGATTAAAGACTTTATTGTAGCCGCTCAAAAAGCTAATGAATTAGGTTTAGGTATCAACGCAGGACATGATTTGAGTTTGGATAATTTGCGTTATTTCCAACAAAATATTCCCAATCTCTTAGAAGTTTCCATTGGTCATGCTTTGGTTTGTGATGCTTTGTATTTAGGTTTAGAGAATGCTGTTCAGTTGTATTTGCGGGAGACGAAGGTGGTTGATTAAAACTTAAAATCAAATGATATACCAACAAATTAAGGAGTTAAAAAGTGAGTTAGATACATTTCGCCCTCTCAACAAAGAGCAGGAAGGAATGATTATGCAAAAATTTCGTTTAGATTGGAATTATAATTCCAACCATTTGGAAGGAAATAGTCTAACTTATGGCGAAACAAAAGCACTAATTTTGT
This sequence comes from Arcicella sp., assembly GCA_043769985.1. Taxonomy (GTDB): domain Bacteria; phylum Bacteroidota; class Bacteroidia; order Cytophagales; family Spirosomataceae; genus Arcicella. The sequence goes on along the minus strand of JAYVIV010000003.1, from coordinate 15,068 downwards.
TTGGTTTAACGGCACAAGGAAAACCACTAAAAGACCATTTTGAGATAACTGGACACGATGAAGCCGTGAAATGGATTGAAGATATTATAAAACAAGAACGTCCATTAACTGAAAATTTTATTCGTGAATTACATACCTTATTATTGAAAGAATCTTATGAAAAAAAGGCAATTTCGCCCGAAGGAATCCCTACAACAAGAAGAATTTCGGTTGGAAAATACAAGACAGATCCGAATCATGTAGAAACCCAAACGGGAGAAATCTTCTATTTTGCAAGCCCCGAAGAAACACCCGCAAAAATGGGAGATTTGATGGCTTGGTACAAAGAAGAACAAGCTCAAAGTGATGTAGAACCCATTTTGTTGGCAGCAAAGTTTCATTATCGTTTTATTAGAATTCACCCTTTTGATGATGGAAATGGAAGAACAGCAAGATTAATAATGAATTTTATTTTGATGCGATTTGGCTATCCACCTGCCATTATCAAAACTGAAGATAAAGAAAACTATTTCAATGTTTTACGTTTAGCCGATGCAGGAAATTTAGAACCTTTTGTAGAATACATCGCTCAAAACCTTATTCATTCTTTGGAAATAATGCTCAAAGGAGTAAAAGGAGAATCAATTGAAGAACCTGATGACTTGGATAAAGAGATTGCTTTGTTGGAACAGAAGTTGAAGGGGGTTGGAAGGAATCTTGGAATGTTCAAAAATAAAGAAACTATGATTGAAATTTATAACGGCAGTTTGTTAGGGTTGAATATTAACTTTCTCAATAAATCTTTAAAGTTTGATAGTTTTTATTCTAATACAGATATAATGATTTCAATCGGAACTCATAGTTACAGTTTTACGCCTGAAAATAAAGATTTTTCTATTGAACGCATGCAAATAATAAGCAATGACTTCTATAATAAGACTAGTGATATTTCTTTAAATTATAAATATTTTAATTTTAAACATAATTACCTTCAACCATTTGATTTTCAGAGTAAAATTAATATTTCATTTGAAAAAGAAAGTTATATAATTGCATTTGGAAATTCTAAGTTGCTTGAAAAACCCTATTCCGAACAATTAACCGAGAAAGAAATTAATCAAATTGTGAATGAAGAAATGAAACGTCATACTAAACTTATTGAAAGTAAAATTAAAGAAATGGGATGAATATCAACCACTTAAAACAAAACATCATTCCATTCCTAAAACGAATTTTCCAATACAGAGCCGTAAGAATCATCTCTTACGGCTTGTTGCTTTTCATCCTATTAGATCTAATTTTCCCTTTCAAAGTACAACCCAATTATTCCACTCTAATCAATGACTCAGAAGGAAAAATTCTTCATGCTTTTTTGAATAATCAAGATAAATGGCGGATGAAAACGGAGCTTTCGGAGATTACGCCAACGCTCGAAAAAGCCATTGTTTATAAGGAAGACCGTTGGTTTCGTTGGCATTTTGGGGTAAATCCTTTTGCAGTTTTGCGGGCGGGTGTGCGTAATGTATTCACGGGCAGACGTACATCGGGGGCAAGTACCATCACGATGCAAGTTGTTCGATTGTTAAAACCCAAAAGTCGAACGTATTTCAATAAAATCATCGAAATTCTACGGGCTTTTCAGTTGGAAGTGCATTATTCCAAAGATGAAATCCTCCAACTTTACTTGAATTTGGTGCCTTATGGGTCGAATATTGAGGGTATAAAATCCGCTTCCATTTTGTACTTTCAGAAATCACCCGATGTATTGAGTTTGGCGGAGGTAATGGCTTTGGCAATTATTCCCAATCGTCCATCAAGTTTGCGTTTGGGGATAAATAATGACTATATTTTGAAGGAAAGAAATCGTTGGTTAGAAGAATTTAAAACTGACCACGTATTTTATAATCAGGATATTGACGATGCTTTGAGCGAACCGTTAAATGTTCAAAGACATGAAGCTCCCAAGCTCGCTCCTCACCTTTCTTTACGACTAAAACAAGAGAATCCCACCGAGGCAAACATCCATTCTTCCTTAATTCGGAATAAGCAATTGACGATTGAGAAAATTGTACAAAACTACGTGAGTCGGCTCTATGCCATGAACATTCATAATGCTGCGGTGATGGTGATTAACAACCAAACCAATCAAGTGGAGGCATACGTGGGTTCGGCAGATTTTAATAATCCCGTGGACGGCGGCCAAGTGGATGGCGTGCGAGCGATTCGTTCACCAGGAAGCACGCTGAAACCACTTTTATACGCAACGGCTTTCGACAAAGGAATTATCACGCCAAAAACTACAATCAATGACGTTCCAACGAATTTTGGCGGTTTTGAGCCTGAAAATTTCGATAAATTATTTCACGGGAAAATTACCATAGAATTTGCTTTGGCAAATTCATTAAATATTCCTGCCGTAAAATTATTGAAGGAAATTACCACGCCTGTTTTAGTGGATAAACTTAAAAAGGCAGATTTCCAAGCGGTGAAAAAAAACTCGTCCAAATTAGGATTATCCTTAGTTTTAGGTGGTTGCGGGGTGACTTTGGAAGAGTTGACCAATCTGTTTTCAAGTTTTGCGAATGAAGGACAATTTCAAAAATCAACGTACCTCACCCCCCAGCCCCCTCTCCTTAATGAAAGGGGGGGTATTCGTCCGACTACTCCCCCTCTCATTAAGGAGAGGGGGCTGGGGGGTGAGGTATGTTCTCCCGAATCCACTTACCTAATCAACCAAATCCTAACCCAAATCACTCGCCCAGATTTACCCAATAACTACGCCTACACGTACCGAATGCCCAAAATTGCTTGGAAAACGGGTACATCTTTCGGCAAAAAAGATGCTTGGAGTATTGGCTATAATGCCAAATATACGGTTGGCGTTTGGATTGGAAATTTCTCAGGAGAAGGCGTTCCAGAACTTTCGGGAGCGAATATTGCAACTCCACTTCTGTTCGATATTTTTAATACAATTGATTATAATTCCTCCTCAAAATGGTTTAAATCACCCGAAAATATGGCGATGAGAAAAGTTTGTGCTGAAAGTGGCGATGTACCTAATGAGTTCTGTATCAATCAAATAACAGATTATTATATTCCGAGTGTTTCTAAAATGACCTTATGTACGCACGCCAAGTATGTGTATATCAGTGCGGACGAGCGAATGAGTTATTGCTCGCATTGTTTGCCTGACAGCGGTGCGGTCAAAAAGATTTATCCGAATCATGCCCCAGAATTGGTGAGTTGGTTTGAGACGAAGCATATTCTGTACGAAAGAGTGCCAACGCATAATCCAAAATGTGAAAGAGTTTTTCAAGAAAATGCTCCGCAGATTGTTTATCCCGTAGATGGTTCGGAATATATTTTGGATAAAAACGATACCCAAAAATTAATGCTAAATGCCCAAGTCAGAAATGATGTAAAGGAAATTTATTGGTATATTAACGATAAATTACTGCAAAAATCAACGCCCAATACGCCTATTTTCTTTGAACCAAAAGCTGGAAAAATTAAGATTTCTTGTAGTGATGATAAAGGCAGGAATACTGATATTTTTGTGAAGGTTAAATGGGAGTAATTATTAGAAATTAGCAATTGAGATTAAAATCAATAAAAAATGATAATCCAGAGGAGTTTTTCTTGTGGATTGTTTATTTTTGGGGTAAATGAGCAATAATCAAATGACAAAAACAGAAGAAATACGTTTACATAATCTTTTTATCAAGTTCAAAAATGAAGGGAAAGGGTTTGACGAGATAAAGGGCTTGTTGGAGGTTAATGGGGGGTTATTGGATGAATGGGATAAGAATTTAGAGGTAGAAAAGGATAGATTAAAATTACATCCTGTTAAAACTAAAATTGTTGGAATTGATAAGGATGGTAAATTTTCTCATAAATGGTCTGTTTCTGCTAAAATAAGTCATTTAGATACAGCAAAATTATATCTAAATCAAATTATATCTAATGAAGATGAAACTAATGAGTTGAATGATTATAAATTAAAAGTACAAAAATATTTATCAGTTTTTGAGAAACACTTTATTAGCCTAAACATTGGAAGCATTGATAAAAACGATGTGTATAACCCTGAATTTGAACTAAATACAGATGACAATGAAATAATCGAATTAGCAAAGGAAGCTGTAATATTTTTTGGCAATTTCATTTTTGCCAGAATGAAATATGATTCTTCATTTTTAATTAATGATTTAACACCTGATACTTTTCAAAAAGTTGAAAATATTTTACCGCATAGTCTTAAATGTCTGAAAGTTAAAAAATATGATGGTGTAATTATAACTAATTTTGAAGGTTTACCAATTGACACAAGTTGGATATTTTTGATTGGTGAAAATGGATATGGTAAAACAACAATTTTGCGTTCAATAACAATTGGTTTTGTAGGTAAAAAAGACGAAGATGCAGAATTGTTTGATTTTAATTTTGAAGAAAATGGAATATCAATTGAATATTTTAATCAAAGTCATAGTGTGATTAATAGTATTGGTCAAACTAATTTCAAACCTCTAATTCACCTCGCCTGTTACGGTCCTTCACGCCTACAAATCCAAACTGACCAAACGCAAAATGATATAGCCAAAAAAAGTACAACCACATACAGTCTTTTTAATTCAGATGGTATATTGCTAAATATTGAATTTGAATTATTAATTTGGTATTTAGAAAAAAATCCAAGATTTGATGCCGTCATACAGACATTCTTAAAACTGATTCCATATCTATCTGACATTCAAGTAGATGTGCCTCAACGAAAGATTTTTTACATCGAAAAAGAACCAACCGAAAATGGCTCAAAATATAACCGTGTAACTTTCAATCAATTAGCTTCTGGTTTTAGAAGTATTTTGGCAATGGTGGGCGATATGATGATTCGTTTGTTCAAATCTCAGCCAGAAATTACAGAACCTTCTGAATTGGCGGGAATCGTGATTATTGATGAATTAGATTTACACTGGCATCCTAAAATGCAAAGAGAAATCCCTTCTTTGCTGTCTTCTATTTTTCCAAAAGTTCAATTTATTGCCTCTACGCATAGCCTTGTGCCTTTATTGGGTGCCCCTGAGAATTCTGTTTTATTAAAAGTCAATCGAACCGTTGAGGAAGGAATCACCGTTGAAAAAGTGGATATTGATTTTCAAGCCCTGTCGTCTGATACGATGCTTCGTGATATTTTTGATTTAGAAGAATACATGAGTGACCCAAAGATTAGGGCTTGGGAGAGATATAAAGAGTTGAAAAGGTTAATTAGGGCAGAAGAAAGTATCGACAAAAAAGAAATCTACATGGATGAGCGAAGAGAGATTGGCAATAAATATACTTTCCCAGCATGAGAAGACAAATTAAAAACACTGAATCGCTAATTTTGTCAAATAGTTGGAAATATGGTTCTCATAGCGAAAAGATTAGAGAAACGCTTTTGACTGAACAAAATCATATTTGCACCTACACTGAAACCTTTTTTGGAAGAAGTGATACCAGAGATATTGAACATTTTAACCCTAAATTAAAGGGAACTGACGAAGACGGATACCATAATTGGTTTTTGGTTAAACATCAATGGAATTCTGAAAAATCAATTAAATGGGATAAATTTCAACCAATTCTGAGTCCTATGGATAACGATTTTGAGAAAAGAGTCATGTACGAAGATGGTTATTATGATTTTAATATCGGCGATAAAGAAGCGGAGAATTTGATAAAGTTGCTCAAATTAGATGATTTAGAACTTGCCCGTGAACGCAAAGAATACGTTAATGGGCATAAAGAAGATATGACAGAGTTGAATATTCCAGCACAATTATATTTTGACCGTTTGATGAAAAGAAATCCCAATCGTGTTTATTTCATCAGAGCAATTGAAGAAGAATTCAAGATAAAAATAAAATTTCCAGAATCAATGTAAAAAAATAAGCCCCAGAAAATCAGGAGCTTATTTTTTTATAATCTATTTAAAAAACTTCAACTTAACTACTTCTTTCTCAGTCAAAAACCTCCAAGAACCACGTGGGAGGTCTTTTTTGTTTAATCCTGCAAAAGTTGTACGGTCGAGTTTTAGTACGTCATAACCCAAAGATTCAAACAAACGTCTTACAATACGATTTCGTCCCGAGTGAATTTTGATGCCAATCACCATGTTATCTGGTGTAACAATTCCTACTTCATCCGCTTTAAATTCGCCATCTTCGAGGGTAATTCCTTTCAAAATTTGTTCTTGATGTTCGGCTGTTAAAGGTTTGTCAAGCTCTACTTGATATAGTTTTTCAACTTCGTTTGAAGGATGCGTCAATTTATCTGCCAATTCTCCATCATTCGTTAAAAGTAATAAACCCGTTGTGTTTCTGTCTAAACGACCCACTGGATAAATTCGTTCTTCGCAAGCATTTTTTACTAAATCCATTACCGTTTTGCGGTCGTCTGGGTCTTCAGTTGTGGTGATAAAATCTTTGGGTTTGTTAATTAAAACGTACACCATTTTCTCACGACTCAACTTCTTATTTCCCATTTTTACCACATCACCAGGCTGAACTTGATGCCCCATTTCAGTAATAACATCTCCGTTTACACTTATTTCTCCTGCTTTAATGATGTCATCTGCTTCACGACGTGAACAAATTCCTGCATTAGCAATAAAACGATTCAGTCGAATTTCAGAGCTATTTTTCTTCTCAGAGGCTTCAATTTTCTTCTGAACTTTCTTTGGAGCAGTATCTCTGTATTGACCTATTTTGTAGGTTGGTGTCCATTTGTCAGATTGTTCTGCTGGATTGTGAGCTTTAAAGAGGTTTTTTCCTCCAAAATTCACTTTTGCTGATCCGTAAGTCTTCTCTGGTTTATCGTTTCCCTCGCCTCGGCTTTTTTTTTCCTCGGAAGAAGGTTTATCCCCAAAACTTGGGCGGGGCTTATTGAAATCTCCTTTATCAAATCTTTTAGCAACGGGTTTTCTTTTATCATTACCGTAACTAAATTGAGGTTTATCTCCGTAGGGTTTTCGTTCGCCAGATGCTGGTGTTGGACGTTCTCCGTAAGGTTTTCTTTCGCCTGTAAATTCTCTTTTCTCTCCGTATGGTTTGCGTTCGCCAGCATTAAATTCTCTTTTTTCGCCGTAAGGTTTGTCAGAATTAAAAGGTTTTCTTTCGCCCGTAAATTCTCTTTTCTCACCATAAGGTTTACGTTCGCCCGTAAATTCTCTTCTTTCTGGACGTTCGCTATTAAATTCTCTTTTCTCTCCGTATGGTTTACGCTCTCCTCCAAATTCTCTTTTTTCGCCGTAAGGTTTGTCAGAATTGAAAGGTTTTCTTTCGCCCGTAAATTCTCTTTTCTCACCATAAGGTTTTCTCTCTCCTCCAAATTCTCTTTTTTCTCCGTAAGGTTTACGTTCGTCAGAATTAAAAGGCTTTCTTTCGCCCGTAAATTCTCTTTTTTCTCCGTATGGTTTACGTTCGCCCGTAAATTCTCTTCTTTCTGGACGTTCGCTATTGAATTCTCTTTTTTCTCCGTAAGGTTTACGTTCGCCAGTAAATTCTCTTCTTTCTGGACGTTCGCTGTTGAATTCTCTTTTTTCTCCGTAAGGTTTACGTTCACCCGAATTGAATTCTCTTTTTTCTCCGTAAGGTTTACGTTCTCCACCGAATTCTCTTTTCTCACTGTAAGGTTTACGCTCGTCCGAATTAAAAGGTTTTCTTTCACCTGTAAATTCTCTTCTTTCTGGACGCTCGCTGTTGAATTCTCTTTTTTCTCCATAAGGTTTTCTCTCTCCTCCAAATTCTCTTTTCTCACCATAAGGTTTACGTTCGCCAGCATTGAAATCTCTTTTCTCTCCGTATGGTTTACGTTCTCCACCGAATTCTTTTCTTTCGCCGTAAGGTTTGTCAGAATTAAATGGTTTTCTTTCGCCCGTAAACTCTCTTTTTTCTCCGTAAGGTTTTCTTTCGCCCGAATTGAACTCTCTTTTTTCTCCGTATGGTTTTCTTTCGTCAGGATTAAAAGGTTTACGCTCACCTAAATTGAATTCTCTTCTTTCTGGACGTTCACCGTAAGGTTTTCTTTCGCCCGAATTGAATTCTCTTTTCTCGCCATAAGGTTTTCTCTCTCCTCCAAATTCTCTTTTTTCTCCGTATGGTTTACGTTCGTCCGAATTAAAAGGTTTTCTTTCGCCTGTGAATTCTCTCTTCTCTCCGTAAGGTTTGCGTTCTCCGCTAAACTCTTTTCTCTCGCCACTTTCTCCGTAGGTTTTTCTTACAGGCACTTCACGTCCTAATGCACGGTTTACATCGTCTTTTCTTTGACGAGTCTGTTCCCTTCTTTCGGGAGTCAAATCAACTTTTTCGATTCGCTTTCTCATTTGTTCTTTTGTTAAAATATTGCAACATCACTGCTGTAAAAAATATAGTTTTAATTCCCCTTAAAATGAATATTTACGCCCTGTAAATAACTAAATTTCAACGATTTAGCTTCTATTCTTTTAAATGGACTGCAAAGATACGATTATTTAACTATTTAAAAAAATCTTTTTATAATACAATTTTGAGGGGGATTGATTAGCACACGGATTGAATGGATTAGACACGGATTTTGATTAAAAAATACTTGAAAAAATTAAATAATCCGTGTCTAATCCTTTAAATCCGTGTGCTAAAAACCTTTCACAATATCCCACCCAAACCTCAAAATCAAGGCAAAAATTACTACTAAGAAGAAATTTCTTACAAACTCATTCCCTTTCAGAATTGCCATTTTACTGCCAAAATATGAACCTGTCATATTACAAAGCATCATCGGAATAGCTATCTCATATTGAACATATCCTTGGGTAATAAAAAAGCCCAAAGAAGCCACATCAGCAATTACATTCACAATTTTTGAGATGGCAGAAGCTTTCAAAAAGCCGTAGCCAATCACGCTCACGAAGCCAAAAACCAATAAACTTCCCGTTCCTGGACCCACAAAGCCATTATAAAACCCTGCCGATGAACCAATTACGAATCCATAAAAAGGCACTTTATTGAGTTGAAATTTCAACATTTCTTCTTGCCCTAAATCTTTCTTTTTGAAAGTATAAATGGCAATGGCAGTCATCAGAACAAGGATGAGGGGTTTCAAGATTTTCTCATCAATCAAATCAGAGATTTTTGCTCCCAAGAATGCCATTACGCCCGCCCCAATACCCGCATATATGACTGTCCGCCAAGGAATTTCAACCTTTTTTGCGTATTGATACCCCGCTACGGCAGTACCCATAAAAGAAGAAAAACGGTTCGTTCCAATAATTCTCGGAATCTCAAATTGAGGGTATAAAATAAATAAAGCGGGAACTTGCACTAAGCCTCCTCCGCCCACAATAGAATCCACAAAACCCGCCAAAAGGGCAGCACAGCACATTAATAGTAGTTGATAATCCATATTTTATTGATTAATTTATGGTAAAGTTACCACAAAAAAGGTCTCTCAAAAAATAAGCCTAATTGCTTGTACGAATAAAGAAGACCAAAAACTGAATTTATGAATATCTATATAATTGTAGAAAAAATTCCCCAATCAATTCTAAATGTGGGGATTGCAGCTTTTAATTTAATTCTGCTTAATATGGTATGTATATTTTATATAATTAAAAATTCTTCAATTAATAATTATATCAAACAAAGAAAATGAAAGTTACTACAAACGAAAGAGTAGAAGTCGGTGGAATGGGTTCAATTGCCCACGAAAAAGGGGTATTTTTTAGGGTTTGGGCTCCTAATGCCAAGTCAGTTAGTGTGGTGGGGGATTTTAATGAATGGAAAGATGGAACTAATGTACTGGAACACGAAGAGAATGGATACTGGGGTGGCAACGTTCCAACAGCTAAGGTTGGCAATGAGTATAAATATGCCTTAGATACACCTTCGGGAAAATTACAGCGAAATGACCCATACGGAAAGCTCATGACCAATTCGATTGGTAATTCAATCGTATATAATTCAAATGCTTTTGATTGGGGTGATGATAATTTTCAAATGCCCAATTGGAATAGTTTAATAATATATGAACTTCACACAGGGACTTTTAATGTAAAAGAAGAAGGAAAACCAGGTGATTTTCATGGTGTTATTGAAAAATTAGATTATCTGAAAGAATTGGGTATTAATTCTATTGAAGTGATGCCTCCTTTTGAATTTCCAGGTGACTTTTCTTGGGGTTATAACCCTGCTTATCCTTTCGCAATTGAATCTGCTTATGGCGGTGCTGATGCTTTCAAGGCGTTGGTAAAAGCCGCTCACGAAAGAGGAATAGCCGTAATCTTGGATGTGGTTTATAATCATTTTGGTCCTACTGACATGGATATTTGGCAATTTGATGGTTGGAATGAGAATGATATGGGTGGTATTTATTTCTATAATGATTGGCGAGCAACTACTCCTTGGGGAGATAGTCGTCCAGATTATGGAAGACCAGAAGTACGTCAATATATCCGTGATAATGCCATGATGTGGATTGAAGAATTTAGGGTAGATGGTCTTCGTATGGACATGATTCCATATATTAGAAATGTAAACTCTGACGAAAATCCAAATACTACTTTGCAGGAAGGAATCAGTTTATTACGTGGAATTAATGCTGAAATTGCAGAGAAATATCCTTGGAAATTGACAATTGCTGAAGATTTGCACGGGTTGGATTCCATAACTGACCACATTGGCAAAGATGGTGGATTAGGATTCGGAAGTCAGTGGGACGCAGATTTTGTGCATCCTGTCAGAGCAGCTCTGATTGCTCAGGATGATGCTGACCGTGCAATAGAAAATGTGTGTATGGCTGTTTTGAATAAATATAGTAATGATGCTTTCAAGCGAGTTATTTATACAGAATCGCACGATGAGGTGGCAAATGGCAAGGCTCGTGTGGCAGAAGAAATTGCTGAAAAAAGTGTTAATAATTGGTATTCCAAAAAAAGAGCTTCTTTGGGAGTAGCTTTGACTTTGACTACGGCAGGAATCCCAATGTTATTTCAGGGACAGGAATTATTAGAGGATAAATGGTTTTCAGATACTGACCCTATTGATTGGAAGCGTTTGAAGAAATTTAATGGTTTCAATAAACTTCATAGAGATTTAATTCAACTCCGTCGGAATTTTAATGACAATACTGAAGGACTAACTGGACAAAATACGGAGATTATTCGGGTGGATGATGAAAGAAAAATTCTTGCTTTTCATCGCTCAAACATGGGAGGAAAGGGAGATAGCACAGTTGTTGTCCTAAATCTTTCAAGTCAATCTTACGATGATTATGTTATTGGAATGCCACAAGATGGCGTTTGGAAATTGAGGTTTAATAGTGATTGGGAGGGGTACGATAAGGAATTTGACAATTTCACTTCGACTGACACTCAGGCTACACAAGGAGAATATGATGGTTTACTTTTTAATTCCAGTATTTCTATTGCTCCTTACACGGCTTTGATTTTTTCACAAGATAGAGAAGTATAGGGATGGTGTGAATTATTTAGTCCATCTAACAGTTTCTTACCTATTTTGTTAAAGAATTGTTAAAGAATGTCCTAAATAAAACTTGTTGAAAACGTTTTTCGTAATTGTTACAATGAAAAATTACAAAATTTGTACTATTTTAAACAAGATTTGGTGTTATTTTCTGTTAATCTTAAACATTAAACTAATAAATACGATGAAAAAAACAAGTGTAATCTTAATATTGATGGCGTTATCGGTTATTAATATTTTTGCCCAGACTGTGGATGAGGTTTTTGAGGCTCATTATAAAGCAGCGGGCGGAAAAGAACTTTGGGATGATGTGAAAACTTATACCATAAAGCAAAACTTTGTATCAAACGCCCCGAGTGACTATGAGATGGAGGTGAAAGCCTCAATGGCTGATGTGTCGATGTTGAAAACAAAAACCATCATGAAGCGTAATTTTATTTATGCGGTGAATCCATCCGATGCGTTTTTTAGAGTTCCGATGGGAAGCCGTGATAAGGCAGTTATGTATGACACGAAGGATTTAAGCGAGAAAGAAAAGGTGAACATGAAACGTGAAATCACGGATATGTTTGCTCCTTTCTATAACTATCAAGCCAAGGGGTATATAGCAACTTATGTGGGTTTGGAGGTCGTGGGGGCTCAAAGATTGCATCATATTGAATTGTCTGGTAAAGACATCAAATATGATTTGTACTTCGATAATATTACCCATTTGCTGACAAAACAAGTTGAAAAATTATCGACTGGCGAGGAAATTACCAAGGAATACACAACTTATACAACGGCTGCCAACGGAATAATTTATCCTTCTTTTGGAACTTATTATAGTAGTATCGACAAACGAAATGTAAAATTGACGACTAATGTTGTGTTTAATCCCACATTGGAAGCGGTGACTTTCAAGCGGTAGATGAACTTGTTAATTACCTACCCCACCCAACCCTCCCCTTGATGAGAGGGCTTTGTGTACTCAAAAGCCCTCCCATCAAGGGGAGGGTTGGGTGGGGTAAATTAATGGAATAAACTCCATATCTAAACCATCTATGAAGACTTTTTTAAAAATAACTGGTATTATTTTGTTATCCATACTCCTATTTTTCATAGGAGTATTTTTCTATTTGCAAACTTCTGGGGGGCAAAGATTTTTGACAAATCGGGTTGTTGCCTATTTGAAAAATAAAATTGATAAACCTTTCATTATCAGTAAGATAAACTATAAAATCCCCGATTGGATTGAGCTTAATGGAGTTTATTTTAGCGATAATAAAGGTGATACGTTACTGGCAGGACAACGCTTGTATATAAACATGGATATGCTTGCCTTGATGCAAAATGAGGTGACAATCAATGAGGTAAATCTTGAAAATATTAAGGTAAATGTCAAAAGAACTTTACCCGATACTACCTTTAACTTTGCCTATATTTTAGACGCTTTTATTCCTAAAACTGACCCTAAAATCGTTGCAGACACAACCAAAGGCGTTCCTCTCAAATACAATATTTCTAATCTGAAATTTAAAAATGTCTCATTAAAATACTTAGACGATGTTACGGGCGTGGATACAAAAGTGCGTTTGAACAATACAGAGACTTCTTTTACTACCTTTGACCCAGCTACTTCAAAATATCATTTGGATAAATTGATGCTTAATGGTGGAAATATGGACTTGCGTTTATATCCTTCAATTCCTACGAAACCAACAACTGAAACCTCAAGTCCCGACACCTTAGATTTGGCTTTCACGGAGATGGATGTGAAAGACATTGATTGGAAAATTATTGAGGAAGAATCGGGCTTGGTGAATACCGTAAAATTAGGCAGATTGAATGCCAAAGGTGACCAGTTGAATCTTTCGGGAGAAAGCGTACATTTGAAGTCTGTTGATTTGTTCAATACGCAGGCGAGTGTGGTGTTTTTGAGGAAGAATTCCTCTGAAAAATCTGAAAAAAATAACGCTGGTAGGGTTCAAAACCCTACCAGCGTTCCAGTCACATCAACAAATAACTGGAAAGTATTGGTTGATAAAATTATTTTTGATGGAAATACGATTCAATATCAAGACTTAAATTCGCCAAAGCAAAAGCGTGGAATGAATTATAGTGATTTGAAAATCAGCAAGTTAAAGCTAAATTCCGAACGTTTCTACTATTCCCCCACACAAACTTCTGGATGGATTTATAGTGGTTCATTTAAAGATAAATCTGGCTTTGAAGTTCAGAGTTTGCAGACTGATTTTGCTTATACCGATAAACAAACTTTCCTCAAAAAATTCTTACTCAAAACGCCTCAATCCATACTCCGAGATGAATTGGTTTTGAATTATGCTTCAATAGACCAACTGACCAACGATATTGGCAAAGTTAGGGTGAAAACTGCCCTTAAAAATAGTCAATTAGCCTTCAAAGATATTCTTCTATTAGTGCCAGATTTAGCTGAAACGCCCCCATTTAAGGGCAATGAAAATGAACTTTTACGGTTCAATGGGGCAATTTCTGGAACGGTTAATAATTTAAGAATTGCTCCCACTTCTATCAAAGGATTTGACCAAGCTAAATTAGATTTTCAAGGGCAAATTACGGGGCTTCCTGATGTTAATAAAACTTTCTTAAATGTTGATGTAAAAAATCTTTTTATTACGAAAAAAGACCTTTTAAAAATTGCTCCGAAGGGTTCAATCCCAAATACAATTGATTTGCCTCAGCGAGTAGCAATTAACGGAAAAATTAAAGGAAAAATTACTAATTTATTATTAGACACAAAACTGAAATCTGATTTAGGAAATGCCTCTTTTAAAGGAAAATTAGTGAATATTTCTGCCAATAAAAATCAGCAATATGAAGGCTTAATTGCCTTTCAAGGCTTTGAAATGGGTAAGTTTCTGAAGCAAACAGACCAAATTGGAAAAATTTCGTTATCGGCAAAAGTGAAAGGAATTGGTATTGACCCAAAGACGATGAGAGGTTCGGTCGATGGCATAATTCAACAGGCTGAATTGAAAGGATATGACTATAAAAATGTAGTGTTACAAGCTGACTTAGCCAATCAAATTGTTAATGTTAAAGGCAATATCAAAGATCCAAATATTACGCTTGTTATTGATACAAAATTGGATATTTCTCAAGCCTATCCAAGCGTGAAAGGAAGAGTAAATATTGGTCAATTGAATTTGAAACCGTTGGGTTTTTATACTGAAAATATTGGCATCAGAGGTGATATTAACATTGATATGCCAACTACAAATCCTGACAATCCGAGTGGGACAATTTTTATTAGAGAAGGCACTTTACTACAAGATGGGAAACCCATAAAAATAGAAAATACTTCGCTGACTGCCATCAATACGACCGAAGGTAAAAAAATAACCATAAATGCTCCATTTATGAAAGCAAATTTGAATGGAAATTTCAATTATTTACAGCTTTCTGATATTTTCATTTCAACGATAAATAAGTATTTCGTTTTGCCCGATATTGCTTATAAACCCGTCACGTCTCCCTATAATTTGACATTGGATTTAAGAGTGGTGAAACACCCACTGATTCAAGCATTTGTGCCTGGATTGACACGCTTGGACACTGCCAGGTTTTTGG
>JAYVIV010000002.1:0-12592 GCA_043769985.1 Arcicella sp. | reverse complement strand
GATTGGCATTGCTGTTGCTCGCTCTTTTGGGTCGATTGTGGCTCATGCCGTAACAGTTTCAAAGCAAGGGAAAGGCGTAAAAATTGAGAAAATTGTGTCTGTAATTGATTGTGGAATGACCGTAAATCCTAATAATATTATCGCCCAAACCGAAGGAAATATTGTGATGGGATTAACAGTGGCAATTAAGAATGGAATAACATTTAAAGACGGATTGGCGGAACAATCAAATTTTCATCAATATAATTTGCTGAGAATCAACGAGATGCCAAAAACGGAAGTACATATTATCGAAAATCAGGAAGCTCCAAGTGGTGTTGGCGAACCTGGACTTCCACCAATCGCCCCAGCTTTATGTAATGCAATTTTTAATTTAACGGGGAAAAGATTGAGGACTTTGCCTTTTGAGATTGGGGATATTGGGTAAGATTTTCACTTTGAATGATGGCATGAATCAAAGTCATGCTACTAATATTTGGCGATTTTATGCGGAAATATTTCGTGTAAAATCGCTTTTTTATTTTCGAGTAAGAGCCAAGTATCGGAATCTATTACACAGTGCTTTGTGAAACCCATTAATCCATTTGTGATTTGATAAGCACTTTTACATAATGGCGATTGCGTCTATTTTTCTTAGCATCCGCTCTTTTATCGTTTCGCTTGTCAATCACGATGCGGTCTAAATCATTCAAATCTTCTAATTTTTGAACGTCATTTATGGAAGTACGTTTTGGCATAATAAGTAAAAGCATTTATGTCCAAATTTGTTTTTAAAAGTTTAATAATAATTATTCATCATCATCTTCTTCTATATTCTCATCTTCCTCCAAATCCTTATCCAAAGATTCACGCAAAAAAATCATGAATGATTTCACTTCAACCAACTTATCAATTACCCCTTGATTTACATTCTTTTTTTTCTTTTTATTATCCAGTGCTTTTTTCGCTCCGTCAATCGTATATCCCTGAGCATCAACCAATTCTACAATTTCTTGAAGATGTTTTATGTCATCTGGGGTATATTTTCTGTCGCCAGCACGGTCACGTTTGGGAGTGAGAGTAGGGAATTGTTCTTCCCAAAAACGGAGTTTAGAGATGTTCATTTCAAACATTCCTGCAACTTCTGAAATTGAATAATAGCGTTTGGTTAATTCCATAAATTTAAAAAACGGGTAAGGATAACGTGTGGCTACAATTAATATGTTTTAAGCAACCTGTCAGGTATCAAAGACAATTTTATGTAAATTTGCGAACTTTTAACAGTAAAATTGAATATTTTACAAGTTAAAAAACAATTCATTAATTCGGAAATTTTTATTAGTTATTAGTTAATGGTTAATGGTTATTAGTTATTTGTTATTAGTTGTTAGTCATCAGTTGCTTGGTAAGTTTTTTATTATCAGACAGTTATGGGATTATTTTAAACTAACAATGAGTAACCAATAACCATTAACCAATAACTAATAACTAATGACCATTAACTAATAACCAAACATGACTTCCAGACAAATACGTCAGCAATTTTTAGATTTTTTCGCTTCAAAAGGACATCTCATTGTCCCCTCTGCACCATTAGTGGCAAAAAACGACCCAACTTTGATGTTTAACAATTCGGGGATGGCACAGTTCAAGGATTTTTTCTTGGGGAACGGCACGCCGCCTTCAAAACGAATTGCTGATACCCAAAAATGTTTGAGAGTTTCGGGTAAACACAACGACTTAGAAGACGTAGGATTTGATACTTATCACCACACGATGTTCGAGATGTTGGGGAACTGGTCTTTTGGCGATTATTTCAAAAAAGAGGCTCTGGCGTGGTCGTGGGAGCTTTTAACGGAAGTTTACAAATTACCGAAAGACAGAATTTACGTGTCCGTTTTTCAAGGAGATGAAAAAGATGGCGTGCCTTTCGACCAAGAAGCTTGGGATATTTGGAAATCAATGGTGGGCGAAGACCGTATTATTCTCGGCAATAAAAAAGATAATTTTTGGGAAATGGGCGAAACTGGACCTTGTGGACCATGTTCAGAGATTCACATAGATTTACGAAATGCGGATGAAGTTGCTAAAATTTCGGGAAAAGATTTAGTGAATAATGACCACCCTCAAGTGGTTGAAATTTGGAATAACGTTTTCATGCAATTTGAGCGTATGGCGGACGGTTCGCTTGTGCCTTTGCCTTCAAAACACGTGGATACGGGTATGGGTTTTGAGCGTCTTTGCATGGCGATTCAAGGCAAACAGTCGAATTATGATACGGATGTTTTTTCAAATACCATTAAATTTATTGGCGATAAAGCGGGTAAAATTTATGGACAGGAGAAGTGGGCTGACATTGCGTTAAGAGTAATTTCTGACCATATTCGTGCCATTGCTTTTGCCATTGCCGATGGACAATTACCTTCAAATAACAAGGCTGGTTACGTAATTAGACGGATTCTTCGCCGTGCTGTTCGTTACGGATATACTTATTTAGGTTTCCGTGAGCCATTTATGAATACGATTATTCCAATGTTAGCCGACCAATTCGATGGCGTTTTTCCAGAATTAAAGGCTCAACAAGATTTCATTCAACGAGTTATTTTGGAAGAAGAAAATTCATTTTTGAGAACTTTGGAAACAGGTTTGAAACGTTTGGATGAAATAATAGCCCCCCTAACCCCCAGAGGGGGAGTTGATTCTTCAGTTAATTCCGACGAGAAAGTTCCCCCTCTGGGGGCGGAGGGGGCTATTTTGTCTGGCTCAATTGTCTTTGAACTCTCTGACACTTTCGGTTTTCCTTCTGATTTAACGGCTTTAATTGCTCGTGAAAATGGACTTTCAATTGATGAAGAAGGTTTTAAAACGGCCCTTCAAGCTCAAAAAGACCGTTCACGCAAAGATTCAACCAAAGAAGCCACTGATTGGGTAATTGTGTCGGATGAAGATTTTGACTTTGAATTTGTGGGTTATGATGAAACAGAAACTCAATCAAAAATTACTAAGTATCGTAAAGTAAAAACTAAAACGGCAGCATCCACTGGGGGCATCGAGTATCACATCGTTTTAGACAAAACTCCTTTCTACGCAGAAATGGGTGGACAAGTTGGAGACAGTGGGCAGCTAATAATTAATAATGAACAGTTTATAGTTATTAGTGATACGAAGAAAGAAAATGATTTATTTATACATATTTCTACGGATAAAAAGGCGGGCGAAATTCTTTCAAATATTGATGCTAACAATGTAGTTACAGCAAAAATTGATACTGCTCGCAGACAAAGAATTACACAAAACCATACGGCTACGCACTTAATGTTGTCGGCGATGCGTCAGGTTTTGGGTTCTCATATTTCTCAGAAAGGTTCGTTTCAAAATGAAGAAGTTACACGTTTTGACTTTGCCCATTTCTCGAAAGTCACGGATGAAGAATTAGCAAAAATTGAGGAAATCGTTAATCAGAAAATTCGGGAGAATATTAAGTTAGACGAAAAAAGAAATGTGCCAATTAAAGAGGCAGTAGCATCAGGTGCAACGGCAACTTTTGGCGAAAAATATGGTGATTTTGTAAGAGTAATTACCTTCGACCCAACATTTTCGGTTGAACTTTGCGGAGGTACACACGTACCCGCAACGGGCGAAATCGGAATGTTTAAATTCGTAGCGGAAAGTTCAGTTTCTGCGGGTGTTCGTCGTGTAGAGGCCTATACGGGCGAAAAGGCGATGTCAGAAATTAATAAGCAATTAGCCATTATTGAAGAATTGAAAGAGCTTTTCAAAGGACAAAATGACCTCGTAAAAGCCGTGAAAGCCTTGCAAGAAGAACGTAATTCATTATCGAAAAAGATTGAGATTTTGGAGAACGAAAAACTTCAAGAAGTAAAAGAAAGACTGTATGCCAAAATCATTTCAGTAAGTGATATCAACATGATTGCGGAAGTAGTGGAAGTGCCATCTGCGGATGCTTTGAAGCAATTAGCGTATGAATTAAAAGCAAAAATTGGCGATTTATATTGCGTTTTAGGGGCAGAAGTAAACGGAAAACCACAATTGGCGGTAATGATTGCCGAGAATTTAGTAACATCCAAAAACCTAAATGCTGGACAAATTATCAAAGAAATTGCCAAAGAAATCAAAGGCGGTGGAGGCGGTCAGCCATTCTTTGCCACAGCAGGAGGAAATGACGTTTCTGGACTTAAAAATGCGATTGAGAAAGGGAAAAGTTTTGTTGCTTAAATGTTTGAAAGTGCCGTTATTGTGAATATAAAAAAGTATAAATGCCTGTCATTGCGAGTAAAACGAAGCAATCTGTTAGATTTATGAAAAGGTGTTTGAAAATTAATTCTTAATCCAACAGATTGCTTCACTACTTTCGCAATGACAGCACTCATAATTGTCAAAAAGCCCTAAAAACGAAACTTTTTAGGGCTTTTTGCTTGTTGAATTTTAAATGTCTCATAACTCTCCAATTCTTCCAGAAATAACCCAACAAGCTATCCAAATAATGAACGATTTGGGTAGTCAAGGCAAACCTTTTCTTTTCGTGATTGATTATGAAATGAAACAGCCCGTTGTTTTGACTTTGGAGGAGGTTGAACGAGCAAATATCTTCTATAAAATTAACGATAAAACGAATGTTTCAGTAGGATATTATAACGCAGATAGGGTTCAAAACCCTGCCTGCGTTGCTCTCAAATTAGAAAAATATCCTATCAGTTTTCAAGAATATTTAAAGTCATTTGATTTGGTAAAACAGGCAATGCTGCGTGGAGATAGCTTTTTGACGAATTTAACGAAGCCGACACCTATCAAAGTTAATTTATCTTTACAAGAGATTTTTCAACGAAGTCGTGCGAAATATCAATTGTATTTTAACGATAAATTTGTTCTATTTTCTCCCGAAATATTTATCAAAATTCAAGATGGTATTATTTCTTCGCACCCGATGAAAGGCACTATCTCGGCTGATATTCCTGATGCTGAAACGGTAATTTTAAATGATAAAAAAGAATTTGCTGAACATACTACTATTGTTGATTTAATCCGTAACGATATTAGTATGATTTCTGAAAAAGTGTGGGTTGAAAAATTTAGATATATCAGCAGAATTCATACGCATGATGGGGATTTATTACAAGTAAGTTCTGAAATATGTGGTAAATTGCCATCGGATTATCAAGCCCAAATCGGGACAATTTTATTTCAATTATTACCCGCAGGTTCAATCTGTGGGGCTCCTAAATCTCAAACTTTGGCAATCATTGCAGAAGCTGAAAACTATGATAGAGGCTATTACACAGGCGTTTTTGGAATATTTGATGGTAAAAATTTGGATAGTTCGGTAATGATTCGTTTCATAGAAAAACAGGAAGACGGTAGTTTGATTTTTAAAAGTGGGGGAGGAATAACGGTCTTTTCGGATGCTCTTTCTGAATATCAAGAAATGATTGATAAAGTATATTTGCCAATCTTGTAGAACGATTCTTTCGAATCGTATAATAACAACGATTCGAAAGAATCGTATTACAAATATGTGGAAACAAGAAATATATAACTTATTAGAAATCAATCAAATAGATTTTGAATCTGTTCAAATTCAAAAAGTTTTTGAATTACTTTTTATTCCACAACATCAATTATTTTTACATTTAATTGACCTTCAAACATTTCAAGATAATAACCTTCCAAATACTTATTTTCAAGAACTTTCTGATAAAATTAATTCCCAAAACCAAAGAATTATTCATCTTTGGGAGGATGTTTATGTTTCTAAAAATAACTTAGTAAAATCTCGGATTTTAGCAATCTTAGGCATATTTACTCGCTTACACGGAAGGCATTGTGTTATTAAAAGAATTGATAAACCCTCGGCGGAGAATTTTTTGGAAATTAATCATTTACAAGGTTCTGTTAAAGCTAAATTTAAGTATGGGTTATATTTGAAACCTCAATATGTTGAGCGTTTTGGGTTGGTTGTTTGTGAAGATATAGATAAAAGTATTCACCCTAAATTGATTGCTGTTGCTACTTTCAGTGGAGGACGAACTATGAAAATAGGAGAGAGGTCAGGCAAACGCTCGTATGAATTGATTAGATTCGCCTCTTTGTTGGGTTATGCAGTCGTCGGTGGAATGGATAAATTATTAAAATCATTTATTGAGGAACATCAACCCGATGATATTATGTCCTACGCAGACAGAGATTGGTCGGATGGAAGAAGTTATTACAAATTAGGTTATTCACAAATTGGAAATTCTTTACCCCAAAATTTTTACATAAATCTCAGAACCTTTGAACGTCTTCCTGTAAATTGCTTAACGGATGATAAACACCTCGCAATATTTAATTCGGGGAATCTGAAATTTATCAAAACCATTACAAAAAAATCTCCTGTTGAAGCAACAGAAGATTTTGTAAACGAAAAATTTTAGGGAAATGGTTAGACCATTAATTTGCAAAGGGATCTTGGTGCATTAAACAATTTGTTTAGATGTAGGACTGTTTATAAATTTAATCGAAACTATAAATGACCAAACCACTGGATATTTTAATTTTTTAAATTTTGTATAATTTCTTTTACAAAAAGAGTGAATAATCACGGCAATAAAAAACAGAAAGCCGTATCTGGTTACATACGGCTTGTAGTTGGTTTAATCTGTTCGATAGTTGGTAATTATTTATTGGTCTTCACCCATTCTAAAAAATCACTTTTTCGTCTTCTGGCAATGGGTAATTTTATTTCATTACTCATTACAACAATTCCCCCGTCTTCATTCAGAACCTTCTGCACGTGCAAATGAGCCACTAAATGCGAGTCATGAATTCTGAAAAAATCGTAGTCCTCTAATAATTCTTGATACGTTTTTAAATCTCTGGATGAAAGCAAAGGTTTGCCATTTCTCAAATGAATAACGGTATAACCATTGGCTGCTTCACAACGAATAATCTCCTGAATTTCAATCATTTCCAAGCCTTGTTGGGTCGGAACAGCCAACTTATTTTTTCTACTTCGTGGATTTTGAAGTGTTGAAAGGAGGTTTTTTAAATCTCCCAATCCGTTCTGATTTGACAGCTGATATTTTGCTTTTTCAACTGTTTCTTTTAGCTCTTTTGCATTGACTGGTTTCAGCAAATAATCTAAGGCTGAAAACTTTATGGCATTTAACGCATATTGGTCGAAGCCAGTTACGAAAACTACTTTAAAGGTAGGTTTTGAAAAACGTGTGAGTAAGTCAAATCCCGTACCGTTGGGCATTTCAACATCTAAAAACAATAAATCAGGGTTTAATTTAATGATTTTTTCGTAAGCCTCATCGGCAGAAGATGCTGTACCGAGAACTTGAATGTCAGGATAATTTATGGAGAGCATTTTTGATAATGACTCACGTGCATGAGCTTCATCATCTACGATGAAAGTTGTAAACATTGCAAGGAATTAGGGTGTGTTTTGGTCATAAACTTAAGACTCAAAGATACATTACAATTGTTACTTTCGTACCTTGTGGTACATGATTATCATCAACTTTATCAAAAATATCAATCTCAATCTTTGTATTCTCTATTAACTCTAATGACCTCAAACGTTCTTCAGTAATTTCGGTTCCCCTTGATTTATAAGGTTTTAGTGATTTGTTCTTAATTGTGGCTGCCTCATTCCGTCCTATCCCATTGTCTTCAACAATACAAATAAGTTTATTATTTTCTTTTTTAAAATTAATATTTAGATATCCATCATTTGTATTTTTATATACTAATCCATGGTTAATGGCATTTTCCACGAAAGGTTGTAGTAGCAAGGATGGAATTTCGGTATCTAAACTTACGTCCTCTTGCAAAATTATTTGATAAGTAAATTTATCTTTAAACCGTAGTTGTTCTAATTGGATATAGTATTCCAGTAATATCTTTTCTTCACTTAGAGCAATATATTTATTTCTGGATGATTCTAAAAATAATCTCATTAATCTTGAAAATCTACTTAAATAATCCGTTGCTTCCTCTGCATCATTATTAAGGATGAAATTTTGAATGGCACTCAAAGCATTAAACACAAAATGCGGATTCATTTGTGCTTGAAGCGCTTGCAATTCGAGTTCGGCAAACCTTTTGTTGATGGCAGTTTTTTCCTCTTCTTTTTTTTGAATATTTCGAGTGCGTAAAAAGAAATAGAAAATTATTAAGAATAGAATAAATAAAATTGTTAAAATTTTAAACCAAATAGTATTCCAAAATGGTGGATTTATGATAAATACGATGGGTTTGACTGACTGCGAAGCATTTCCGTCAATATCAAAAGCTCGTAGTGAAAATTCATATTTGTTTGGCGAAAGTAAAGAAAACTCTTTGTGCAAATCTTGTACAGAATGCCAAAGCGTATCAGAATTGTCACTGACCATTTTATAATCATACTTAATATTCTTGTCACTTTTGAAAGATAATGCTACGAACTCAATATCGAGGTTATTTTGACGATAATTTAGGTTATAATGATTAGAAACAATGGTATCTTGTCGATTAATCTTAACGTTTTTAATAATCAAAGGTGTTGGTGTACTTTGTTTTTGAGCATCGATAATATTTTGAATTGGTAAGAGTGCTAAACCTTTACTTGTACCCACAAAAAGGTCATTATCACGTACAACCATGCAGTTTACTTCGAGTGTTGGAAGACCTTGAGCCAAGGATATTTTTTGAATAGTGTACCCAAAAGGAGATAATTTAAAGTTGAGTTTTAGAAGAAAAATTCCTTCATTTGTTGCTACCCAAAGACGATTGTTTTCTTTTTCTGAATATAGATAATTTATAATCATACCTTTCAATTCAGGGATTTCTGTGGCTTTATTTTGATAGAAACAATACACACCGTAGCCGTCTGTACCTGTCCAGAGTGCATTTTGATTGTCATTTGCGAAGCATGAAATGGGTTTTGAAAGGATTTGGTATTTTTGTTTAAGAGGGGATAAATCTACTAAATTCTCTTCATTGTCGATTTTTACCAATCCTTTGCTTGTTCCAACAGATATTTGATTATTAATTGAATTTACGTGTATGGCCAGTACTTTAATAGATGGAATAATATTGTAGCCAACAGATTTGTATATGTATGAGCGAGCCGTTTCTTCTAATTTACTTACGGTATCAAAATTTCCTAATAATAACTCACCGTTCGACGAATAATACATTGTTTTTGAGCCTATTTCATGAACTATATTATTGGATTTAACTCTTTTAAGTGTTCGAGATAATTTTTTAATAGATTCACCATAAATTGAAGTTTTTGCAGTTTTAAAATCCAATTCAAATGGTAATATTTTTTGGGCAAGTTTTTTTTTATTTTGTAAAATTGCAAGTTCAGGATTATACCACAATATAAAAACTCTATCTTTCGTAGTTATAATTTGTTTAACAGGGCTTCGGTTATTGCTGATAAAATCCTGTTTATGAATATTATTGAGTATATCCAAATAATTAATTTTACCCTCATTATCCCCAAACCAAACTCTATTATAGCAATCTTTATAAATGGTAGTAATAGACTGTTTTGAAAATTGCTCAAATACTCTCGAATCAATAGATTTTTTGGAAAGTAGGTAGATACCATTATTTTTTGTACAAATCCATATGTTATCATCAGAGTCAAAAAAAATTGTATTAGGGTTAAGTTGTTTAATGAAGTCTAATTTTTTGATTCTTTCAAGATTTTCGTTGACTATAAATAAATCTTTCTCGGTTACAATCATTTTTCTGTTTGGATTGCCCGCATTCAGAACTAAACTTAGTTTGTCGTTTTTGTAATTTGTTAAATTACTCAATTGATTACTTTTAAAATGACCATTCTTGAAAAAAGTTAAGCTATCGTTATTTCCATAAATCGTTTTATCATCATCAAATATTATTGTAACTACACTTTCCCAAAATGATTTGTTTATTTTGTTTAATTTAGGAAGTATATGGGGCTTGTTTAAAAGGTTATGTTGCAAACCTTCTGAAAATGCCCTTAAATACCAACTTTCAAAAGAACGAGTATTACTATTATAAAAATAATTGTTTTTAATTAATGGATAATTGACCGTAATACCTGAATTGACTTTCGTAACAGAGTTATTTTTTAAGTTAATGCTCATTAAACCGTTGCCACTTAAAACAACTCCGATAAACCCTTTAGATTGCTCGTTATAACACCAAACATGATTATCATGGTATTCCTTATACGGATT
Source organism: Arcicella sp. (assembly GCA_043769985.1). GTDB lineage: Bacteria > Bacteroidota > Bacteroidia > Cytophagales > Spirosomataceae > Arcicella. The sequence continues at coordinate 2,396 of JAYVIV010000002.1, read as the reverse complement.
CTCAATTACATGAAATTTATTATCCTTCAAATCAAAATAGAAAAAAGCATTGGCATAAGATAAAAACCAAATTCGTTGTTCAGAGTCTTCGGCACATTGCCAAACATCATTATTTGGTAAGCCATTTTTTGTCGTGAATTTCTCAAATTTGTAACCATCAAATCTTGCAATTCCTTTGTCTGTGCAAAACCATAAAAAGCCTTTACTGTCTTGAAAAGCCCTATAAACGTGGGAACTTGGCAAGCCATCATCAACAGTATAATTTCTAAAATGAGGAGTCTGTGCAAAAAAATTTTGCGTTGTGAGGAAAGGTATTAAAATAAATAATAGTAGTTTTTTCATAAATCAAAAATACGATTTACTGAGGAGTTATGAGTAATGTGTATTGAGTTTTTTGGGAATAATGTTCTAATTTTGTGTTTGAGTTATTAGTTATTAGTTATTGGTTATTAGTTATTGGTCATTAGTTATTGGTTAATTGTTATCAGAAACTAAATATTTTGAATAACAATTGAATAATAAGTAAGAAACAGCAATTTATAATCAATAGCTAATAACTAATAACCATTAACTGATAACCAACAGCAATGGACTATAATTACAGAGAAGTAGAACAAAAATGGAGACAGTTTTGGGAGGATAATAAAACTTTCAAAACCGAGATAAATCTCTCAAAACCAAAGTATTACGTTTTAGATATGTTTCCCTATCCATCAGGTGCTGGGCTTCACGTAGGGCATCCGCTTGGGTATATCGCCTCGGATATTATTGCCCGCTACAAGCGTTTAAAGGGCTTCAATGTGCTACACCCGATGGGCTTCGATTCTTTCGGTTTGCCTGCCGAACAATACGCTATTCAAACAGGACAACATCCTGCCATTACTACCGAAGAAAATATTGCGACTTACATCCGTCAGCTAAAACAGATTGGGTTTAGTTATGATTGGGATAGAGAGGTACGTACCTCTGACCCAAAATATTACAAATGGACACAGTGGATTTTTATGCAATTATTCAATCATTATTACGATAAAGATGCCAATAAAGCCCTAAAAATCAGTGATTTAATTGTACGTTTTGCGGACTCTGGAAATAAATCTGTTAATGCCGTTTGTGATGAAGATACTATAAATTTTACGGCAGAGGATTGGAACGCAATGACAGAATACGAACAGCAAACTTTGTTGTTGAAATACCGTTTGACTTATCCTGATGAATCTGTGGTGAACTGGTGTCCAGGATTGAAGGCAGTTTTGGCAAATGATGAGATAAAAGATGGCGTTTCAGAAAGAGGAGGATATCCAGTTGAACAACGAAAAATGAAGCAATGGGCAATGCGAATCACTGCCTACGCTGATCGTTTGATTGACGGATTGAATGAAGTTGATTGGTCGGATTCCATGAAAGACCAACAACGTAATTGGATTGGTAGGAGTACGGGAGCGAGTGTTCGGTTTGAGGTACTAACCCCTAATCCCCAACCCCTAACCCCTAAAAATATCGAGGTTTTCACCACAAGAGTTGATACCATCTACGGTGTATCTTTCATGGTAATCGCTCCAGAATTGGAATCAGTGCCATTTTTAACGACTCCAGAGCAAAAAGAAGCGGTTGAAGAATATGTGAAATGGGTTGCCTCGAGAACGGAATTAGACCGTATGTCGGAAGTGAAAAAGGTTTCGGGCGTGTTCACTGGAAGCTATGTAATTAATCCATTCAACGACGAAAAAGTACCGATTTATTTGGCGGATTACGTCTTGGCGGGTTACGGAACTGGTGCGGTGATGGGTGTGCCTTCTGGCGACCAGCGTGACTGGAATTTTGCGACACACTTCAACTTGCCAATCGTGCCAATTTTGGATGCTCAGAAAGATATAGACGTTCAAGCGGATAATACCAAAGAAGGAAAATACATTAATTCGGGGATTATTAATGGCTTGGAATATAAGGAAGCGACCAAAGTTTTAATACAATTTTTAGAAGAAAAAGGCATTGGAAAAGGCAAGATTCAATACCGTTTGCGAAATGCCGTTTTCAGTCGTCAGCGTTATTGGGGCGAGCCTGTTCCGGCGTTTTGGAAAGATGGCGTGCCGTATTTGATTGAAGAGAGCGAATTGCCATTGGTTTTACCTAAAATAGATAAATATTTGCCTACTGAAACGGGCGAACCACCTCTCGGACGTGCCGAAGATTGGAAATATCAAGACCAATACGAATATGAACTCTCCACAATGCCAGGTTGGGCAGGTTCATCGTGGTATTTTTACCGCTACATGGACGCTAACAACCCCTCAGTATTTGCCTCAAAAGAAGCAGTGGATTATTGGCAACAAGTGGATTTGTACGTCGGAGGTACGGAACACGCTGTAGGCCACTTATTGTATTCTCGTTTTTGG
>JAYVIV010000001.1:0-3103 GCA_043769985.1 Arcicella sp. | reverse complement strand
CATCAATTTTTCTTCGATACTACCCAAAGCCGTTAGCATCAAAATGGGTGTAGTGATTCCTTCCTGACGCAATTCTTTGCTCATTTGTAAGCCATTAATGCCAGGCATAATGATGTCTGAAACGATGATTTGGTATTGATTTTTCTTGGCAAGATGTTTCCCAATCATGCCATCGTAGGCGATATCAACTTCAAAACCGTTCTCTTCCAAACCCTGTCGGAGTGATTGAAGTGTTTTGGGTTCATCTTCTATCAATAGTATTTTCATTTTCTTTGTAATTTAACCTTAACATCTACCAATTCTTGAAAGGTTTTTTTGATAAATTGGCGTTAAAATATTTGTCTTCATGCGTTACCTCTCGGTCAATCCATGCTGGAATTTCGTAGGATTCTTCGATTGAGTTTAACTCAATTTCTGCCACAATCAAACCTTTATTATCACCATAGAAAACATCTATTTCCCACAATTTTCCTTCAAATTCAATCTTATAACGTATTTTTTCAATATTGTTTTCCGTAAAACCATTTAATAATTCTATTGCTTCTGATTTCGGAATTTGATATTCATATTCGGGTTTAATGGCAGGATTATCCGTTTTACCTTTTATCGTGATAAATCCATGATTTTCAGTTGCTCGCACACGCACCGTTTTAGCTATTTCATTCACGATATAACCTTGTCGATAATATTCACCTTTAGGTTTTGCGAGAGCATTCCAGAGGTCTTGTTTAACTAAATATTTTCTTTCAATTTCAAACGGCATGGCTTGTTTTTAAGTACAACAGGTTTCCAACCTGTTTGTCTAACTCAATGAACAGGTTGGAAACCTATTCTACTAAAAAATTACCCTTGATTTCTGTAACAAAATCAAGGGTGAAGATACTTGAATAAGAAATGTAATTGAGCATTTTATTTTTCTAAAACCTGATACCCAAGACCTAAAACCAAATCGCTATTTCCTAAATAAATTACGAATTAAAAATCCACTCATTGCTCCCCAACCACCAACAAGTCCACCGATTAAAACAGTCACCGCAATCAATACGCCTACATTTCCACCCACAGGAAGAATTTGAGCAATTTTGTTTGACAATATCCCTTGCGTTGAAAAGTGATGATAACAAACCATCAAAAACCAAAGTATTGCAACGGCAGCCATCCCTTTGGCGAAAGTTTCGCCACTTGCTTTTCCGAAGATTGCACCACCAATAAATGCGGCAATTGCCACCGTCCACCATTCAAAAAAGTAGCCCATAAAGAAAGCTAAAATTACAATTGTTGCGGTTAATGGACTGGCAAAAAGTTCTATAATTTTATCAAGAACGGATGAATGTCCATCATTTGCATCTGCCGTATTGGGAATATTAGGTTGTTGGGGGATGTTTAGTGCCATAATGTGGTTTATATGATTTTTTGATAAATGTAATGAGTTTTTATTAAAATCTACAAATTTGCTTTTATATCATTCAAAATTCTATCCCCTCCCAAGTCTAAAATCTTTTCCGCCAATGCCTTACCAATCTCTTCAGGGTTTATTCCTGTGATAGTCTCTTTCAAAATTTCAGTACCGTCCAAACTCACAATTCCACCAGTGATGGAGAGCCAAGCCCCCCCCGCCCCCGATGGGGGAGCTTTCCCATCCGATTTGGAGTGAAATTTCAACTCCCCCATCGGGGGTTGGGGGGCTTTTACTAATGCAAAAACGGGAATACTGCATCCACCCTGCAAACGTCTCAAAAAACCACGTTCAGCCAATAACTGTTGCTCAGTTTCAGGATGATTGCAAAGTTCTCTAATCTTAGCTTTTTTCTCCGAATCTAAACTGTTAGCACATTCCAAAGCCACCGAACCTTGCCCGACTGCGGGCGTAAAAGTATCCGTAGAAATCATTTCGGCAATATGTTCTTCATAACCCATCCGATGCACTCCTGCATACGCAAGAATGATGGCATCACACACGCCACTTTCGAGTTTTGCCATACGGGTTTGAAGGTTTCCACGCATATCAACGGTCTGAATATGAGGATAATAGTGTTTCAACATCGCCACTCTTCGAGTTGAAGAAGTTCCCACTACGAAAGGTTTTCCGTTGCCTAATCTCAAACTTTTATCAAAACTTACCAAGACATCATTCACTTTTTCACGTTCAGTAAAAGCGATTAATTCCAAATCTTCTGAGAGTTCTGACTGTAAATCTTTGGCGGAATGTTGGGCAATATCAATTTGTCCAGAACGCAATTGTTCTTCCAATTCCTCCGTAAAAACCCCCTTTGAACCAATCTTCGACAACGAGCGGTCGAGGATTTGGTCACCTTTAGTATTAATGATAACGATTTCGACTTCAAGGCCACCTTTCTCTAAGGTTTCTCTGATATATTCTGCTTGCCAAAGGGCTAATTTTGAGCCTCTTGTGCCTAATTTGATAACATTATTTACTGACATAATAAAAATGTCTTGATTTTGTCAAGACATAAAAGCTAAATATTTATTTGTAAAATTACGATTAAGTTTTTATCAATTTCATGAAGTTCATTTTTTGATATTTCCCCTAATTTTCCCAAAACTAATCCAGAATCAATCGTAGCTAATTTAGATAATCTGACTAATGAATTTCTTTTCAATCCATTAATTGAATTTACAGATAGTAGCAAATCATTAGTTTCTTGCCAACCTATTTAAGTAGTAATAAAAGCAACCGTAACATCCAAAGGATTAGAAATTAATACTAATGCAGGTCGTGTTTTATTTCCTGAGAGGTCTGTAAACGGAAATGGCAGTAAAATTATATCCCCTTTTTTCATTAGAATCTTTCTTTCAAATCATTAACTGAATATAAATCTTCGTCTTCATTTAAAAAGGCAAAAGACTTAGAATTTATATTGATGGCAGTCAGCCCTTTTATCAATGATGTTTCTTCAAATCTTTTAGAAATGAATTCAGCATAATCATATACTTCTTCTATTTTTTCGGTAGGCAATTTCTCTAATTGATTAATTGTCTGTTTGATTAACTCCTTTTTGCTCATGACCTTAAAATTTAATTTAGAAACAAATATACCCTATTTCTTAAACAATCGTGCAATCGTGAGCGACAAGTCTAAGTG